>JBGSTO010000213.1:0-47310 GCA_041736465.1 Anaerolineales bacterium
CCAGCTCCAGCAGCTCCTCGTCATCCATCATGTCCACTTTGTTCAGGAACACCACGATCGCCGGCACTTCCACCTGACGCGCCAGCAGCACGTGCTCTCGCGTCTGCGGCATCGGCCCATCCGGCGCTGCTACCACCAGGATCGCCCCGTCTACCTGCGCCGCTCCCGTGATCATGTTCTTGATGTAGTCCCGGTGTCCAGGCATGTCCACGTGCGCATAGTGCCGCTTGTCTGTCTCGTATTCCACGTGCGCGATGTTGATCGTGATGCCGCGCGCTTTCTCTTCCGGCGCATTGTCGATCGAGTCGAACGGGCGGTACTCACCGTACCCGCGCATATTGCACCACTTCGTGATCGCCGCCGTCAATGTCGTCTTCCCATGGTCAATGTGCCCCATCGTTCCCACGTTCATGTGCGGCTTGGTGCGCTCAAATTTCTGCTTGCCCATGCGATTGCTTCTCCTTCAACATAATCTTGATGGATTTTACGGCAACGAAAGCCCTCAATGGGATTTGAACCCATGACCCCGTTCTTACCAAGAACGTGCTCTACCGACTGAGCTATGAGGGCGTGTCGTTACGTGACTATATACTGACAGCCGCTTACCAGCGTCGGTCAGCCAGTCTTCAAGTGGGCGGTGAAGGATTCGAACCTCCGAAGGCGTCCGCCAGCTGATTTACAGTCAGCCCCCTTTGGCCACTTGGGTAACCGCCCAATTGTCAATTGTGAGAAACCAGTTCCCCGAGCCGTTGCCAGCTCGAGATCAAGACCATTGATCAACAGTCTTGATCGCCAGCCATCAACGGAAGCCGACGACGGGAATCGAACCCGTAACCTACCACTTACAAGGCGGTTGCTCTGCCGATTGAGCTACGTCGGCGAAAACGGGCTATCTTTAAGCGTAAGGATTATACCAGACGCATTAGCCAGCGGCAAGATTCGTCGGCAAAGAACCTTACAGCGGGGCAGGAGTCTATCAGGATTCCGCCCGTTCGTCAATGGTAGCAGTAGAAAATCCCGAAAAGCGGCGCGCTTGCCAGGCCAGATACAAGGCCACCGAGCCGGCAACCGCAGCGTTCAGAGAGTCTACCTGGCCGCGCATCGGCAGCCGCAGCAGAAAGTCACAGGAATCGCGCACCAACGCACGCATCCCTTCACCTTCATTGCCCACAACCAGCGCCAGCGGACCCTCCAGGCGTATCCTGTCCGGCGGCTCTGCGCGCGGCCCACCTTCCAGACCCACAATCCATAAGCCGGCATCCTTGAGCGCCTGAAGTCCCTGGTGTAAATTAACCTGGGCAATCAACATGTGCTCGCTGGCTCCCGAGGAGACGTTGACCACTGCGGGCGTAACCGTAGCGGTGCGGCGATAGGGCAGCAGCACGCCATGTATGCCAACGGCTTCAGCCGTCCTTAGCAGCGTGCCCAGGTTTTGTGGATCTTGCAGGGTATCCAAAACCAAAACAAAAGCCTCTTCCTGAAGCCGGATGGCCCGTTCCAGGATATCTGCCAGTTCCACGTACGGATATGCGCCGGTTTCTACCGCCACCCCCTGGTGACCTGCCGCCAGCGAGTCCAGGCGGCCGCGCGGCGCCCACTCCACAGCTATTCCCATAGATGCCGCCAGGCGCAGATTCTCCGAGATGCGGCCTTTTTCCTGCACACCCTGGGCAACCAGCAGGCGAAATATCTGTCTGCGGCCCGCGCACAGCAGTTCGTAAACCGAATTGCGTCCTCCTACCCACTCGCGCATTGCCGTTTCAACACTCAATTGCGCGTGTCATCCGAACGTTCGCTGATACGCGCAAAGATCATCCGGCCCGCGGCGGTCTGCAGCACCTTGGTGACCACCACAGGGATCTTGTGATTGATATAGCCGCGTCCATCTTCGATTACCACCATGGTGCCATCGTCCAGATAGCCGACTCCTTGACCCGACTCTTTGCCTTCCTGAATAACCTCCACATGCAGGCCCTCGCCGGGCAGCAGCACAGACTTGACGGCGTTTGCCAGCTCGTTGACATTCAGAACCGCCACCCCTTGCAGCTCTGCCACGCGATTTAAGTTGTAGTCATTGGTCAGGATCGGGCAGCGCAGCTGGCGCGCCAAAATAACCAGCTTGTCATCCACCTCACGCACACCTTCCACATCGATATCGCTGATTCGCACCGGAGCGGTTGAATCTTTCTGCAGCTGGCTCAGAACTTCCATGCCACGTCTGCCCCTCTGGCGGCGGAGGCTGTCAGCCGAATCGGCGATATACTGCAGTTCATTTAATACGAAGCGCGGGATCAGCAGTGTTCCCGATAGAAAACCGGTACGGGCAATATCCGCAATGCGCCCATCGATAACCACGCTGGTGTCCAACAGCACGGTGCGCGCCGCCTCCTGGGGTGTGGACTCTTCAGCGGGCGCCCCACGCGAGGGGAGATTCAAACGCAGCAATGAGAATAAATCGCCTTGCCGCATCACAAATACGGCAATACCAAGATAGCCAAACACCAAGACGCCCAGGAATGGCAGCACGCTGCCAAATGGCTCTGGAAGCAGGGAGAGCGGAAAAGCCAACAAGGCAGCTACAACCAGGCCCGCCAACAAACCCGTCAGGCTGGCAAGCAGTGATTGGGCTGACAGCCGGCCGAGCACCTTGCGCAAGGAACGCGCCGGGCGGGTTGTTAGAAATGGGGTCAGTATCAAACCGGTCAATGCCCCCAACAAACTCATGATCACTGCGAAGGTTTCTCGTTGGCCGCCAAGGGCATCCCCAATATAAGACCCCCAATACAAGCCGACAAAGAACAGCACCACCATACCAAGCAATCGCAAAATAAATTCAACGCTCATGAATAATTCCTCCAAAAATAATCAAAAATAGAGCGCAGCAGCGCCGCGCTCTATCCAGATACGCCGATAGTCAGGGCATAAGACATGTCACCAGCCTTGACAAATGGGTTTGGTCGCTCGCAGTTCAGCAAATAAGAAAGAAAATAAATGCGATGATTGCAGATCCGGAGTGAGCGCGGCCAAATCTACTATATGGTCTTAGTAATCGACCTTTAAAATGATTATAAATCATATTCGACTATAATTGTGCCGGGTTTCCTATGCAGCGCAACCAATCCTAGTATTCTCAAGCCTTTGCCGCTCTATGTGAGCTGAGGAGTAGTATATGGCAGCCACCTCCCTGTACGGCTCAACGGATAACAACTCGAAAGAATACAAACGCCGCATCTGGGCCTGGACGATGTACGATTGGGCGAACTCAGCCTTTGCTACCACCATTTTGGCGGCTGTGCTGCCGGTGTACTACAGCCAGGTTGCAGGGGTCACACTTCCCAGTCCTGCCATCGCCACCGCCTACTGGACAACGGGATTAAGCGTATCGCTGCTGATCGTAGCTGTTTTTTCGCCGATTCTAGGCACAATTTCAGACATCATGCGGGGCAAGAAGCGATTTCTATCAGTTTTCATTGGCCTGGGGATCGTCGGCACGGGTTTGCTTGTGCTGGTAGATACCGGCGATTGGCTGCTGGCTTCGATCCTGTTCATGGTGGGCCGCATCGGTTTTGCCGGGGCGAATGTGTTCTACGACGCCCTGCTGCCGCACGTAGCACGTCCCGAAGACCTGGACAGCGTGTCGGCGCGAGGCTATGCCATGGGGTACCTGGGCGGTGGGCTGCTGCTGGCAGTCAACATCGTCATGATCCAGCTCCTGGAGGGCACCTGGGGCGCCAGGCTATCCTTCCTGAGCGTTGCGATCTGGTGGCTGATCTTCTCTTTGCCTTTGTTTTTGCGCGTACCGGAGCCGCCGGCAGCGACCGCCAAACTGGAGCAGGGCGAGACGGTATTGAAAGCCACTTTTTCTCGCCTGTGGGAGACGATCCGCAATATCCGCCAATACCGGGAGCTTTTCAAATACACGATCGCCTTCCTTATCTACATCGATGGTGTTGGAACGATTATTGAGGTCGCCGCGATCTATGGTGCGGAGCTTGGTTTCGCCAGCACGGAGCTGATTCTGGCGCTTCTCCTGGTGCAGTTTGTAGGCATTCCCTTTGCCCTGATTTTTGGCCGGCTGCCCAGCGCAGCAGAAAAACGCCGCCCGCTGTTCCTGGCGTTCATCGTCTACAATATGATTGCACTGCCGGTCGCCGGACTTGCAGGCCGGGCACTGCTGCCATCGCAGGTTTCCGGCACCCCGGCGCCGGAGTTTGCCAGCACCGGTGAACGCCTCGGGCAAGGCGCCTACGCAATGGACGAGGCGCGCATCACACGCCAGGGCAGCTGGAACGTGCAAATCATTTCAAAGGAGGCAACCGGTTCTGAAGAAGCAGACTACCTGGCGAATGCCCAGGCAAACGATCGTTTGATCATCCCGTTCACCGGACAAAGCCTTCGCTTGACTTACAGCGCCGGGCCCGACCACGGCATCATGGCATTCGAGCTGGATGGGCAGCCTTTATTGGACCCTGGCGATGGGGGGACTGTAGTGGTGGATGCATACAGCTCAACTCAACGGTATGGCAAGGCCATCTTGCTGCAAGCCAGCCAGGCAGGCGAGCATACACTTGCCGTGATCAACACAGGCAATAAAAACGAGGCCAGCAGCGGCGTCACGATGGCCGTCGCCGGCATCGAAATTCTGCCCCCGGCCCGCCAGAGCAACCTATTAGCCATCATCGGGTTGGTCGCCGGTGTGGAGCTGCTCGGCCTGTTCCTGGTATGGCTTTTTGGACAGCGGTTGTTCGAACGATATGTGCACCTGTTCGACACCAAACGCAGCATTCTTCTTTCTTTAGTTGTGTACTCCGTGATTGCTGTCTGGGGATTCTTTCTCAACTCGGTGGTGGAATTTTGGTTCCTGGCGTGGATGGTAGCCACTGTACAGGGTGGCAGCCAGGCGTTGAGCCGCAGCTTATTCTCGATGCTCGCACCGAAATCCAAAAGCGGCGAATTCTTCGGGCTGTTTGGCGTGATGGAGAAATTTTCCGCCATCCTCGGGCCGCTGCTGTTCGCCCTGGCAGCCAGATCTTTTGGCAGCAGCCGCCCGGCCATTCTCAGCATCATCGCTTTCTTCCTGATCGGGGGCTTCCTGCTCACGCGCGTGAATGTGGAGGCAGGTCGCAAAGCCGCACAGGCCGAAGACCAGGCGCTGCTGAGTTACGCCTGAGCACCACGAAGGAGCAGCATGGCAAATCTCAAAGGCAGCGAGCGTTCTCACTACGTGCAGGGCATGTTCGCACGCATTGCCCCGCGCTACGACCTGATGAACCGCATTATGACGATGGGGCAGGATGCTCGCTGGCGCAGTGAAGTCATCCGCCGAGCAGCGCTCAACCCCGGTGAGACATTGTTGGATCTGGGCGCTGGAACTGGCGATCTGGCCGGTGAAGCGCTGCGCCGCCATCCCTCCTGCTTCGTGGTGGCAGCCGATTTCACACTCGAGATGATGCAGTCCGGCAAACAGCGACCTGGCGCTGTACGCATCAATTGGTCAGCCGCTGACGCACAAAAACTCCCCTTTCCAGACCAGGCATGCGATGCCGTTGTGTCTGGCTTCTTGCTGCGCAATGTGAGCGATCTGCCGGGCAGCCTGAGTGAGCAGTATCGCGTGCTGCGCCCTGGCGGGCGCGTGGTTTCCCTGGACACCACCCGTCCAGAGCCAAACCTGCTCTCCCCATTCATCAACTTCCACCTGCACACAATGATTCCCTGGTTGGGGCGTATCATTGCTGGAGACTCAGATGCCTACACTTACCTGCCCGACTCTACCGCAGGTTTCTTATCTGCGGAGCAGCTTGCCAGCCGGATGGCGGCAGCCGGGTTTCGTGACGTAGGTTTTGCCCGCCGCATGTTTGGCACGGTTGCGGTGCATTGGGGAATCAAGTGAACGCCCTTAAGCCTGACCGGTTTGAACCCGAGATTGCTTGCTGATGAACTCCGCTGAGCAAACTCGCGATCTGGATAAAGCTGCCCGCTGTGGGGAGCCATCTTACGTGTGGCGAGCCGGTCAGGAGCGCCGGCTGCAGATGATCTTGTCCGCGGCTGGCCCCAGAATCCGGGGGAGGGTGCTGGAAAACGGCTGCGGCGTGGGGATGTATGTTGAGCGCTTATCCATGCACAACGGGCAGGTGATCGGACTCGAGTATGATTTGGATCGCGCCCACCTGGCTCGCCGGGCTTCATCTTCGATCACCAACGCCGCCGGCGAAGCGCTGCCATTTGAGGACGCCTGCATCGACCTTATTCTCAGCCACGAGGTGCTTGAGCACGTGCAGGATGACCGCCTGGCAGTTGGCGAGATGGTCAGGGTGCTGCGCCCCGGCGGTCGCGCGGTTATTTTTGTCCCCAACCGTGGTTATCCGTTTGAAACCCATGGAATTTATTGGCGCGGGCGCTACCGCTTTGGCAATATCCCCCTGGTAAACTACCTGCCTCGCAGACTGCGAAACCACCTGGCGCCGCACGTGCGGGTGTATTCTACCCGGGACCTGGAGCGTCTTTTTGATGATTTGCCGGTTCGTTTCATCCAGCGGACGATTATATACGGCGCTTACGATAACATCATCACCCGCTTTGGTAAAGCGGGCAAGCTGCTGCGCGGGCTGCTTCAGTGGCTGGAGCGAACGCCATTGAGAATATTTGGTTTATCGCATTTCTGGGTTGTGGAAAAAATCTAGCCGCTTAATACCTAAAATCATAGATGCCATCTTTGATCGCAAAGTTAAGCTGGCAAGAGGGGCATCCGATTTCCTGCTCACTTTCCTGCAGGGGAAAATAGCGGCACTGCGGGCAGGCAAACAAGGATTGTGACCCGTGGGCGGTGCTCTCAATGGAGGAACCGGCAGCCATGGTGCGCACAAAAACGCTGGGAGTGAGCTGCCACCAATCACCAGTCAGCTGCGCCAGCGAGTCCAGTTTTACCAACAAGCCCACCGGCAGCCAGCGTTTGAATCCAGGCATACGAAAATGAGATACCGTCAGATGTCTTTGCACTTCGAATCCGCTTGCCTGCAGCCAGCGCCGGATGGCTGCAGGGTGGAAGTCGAAGTTCAGAGCAGCAAATTCCACCGGCTCCTGGGTAAACGGACTCCACTTCTGGCGCTTCAACCAGTAGCGTAGAATAGCCTTCAGGTTTTGCTTATTTGCAAACTCTAAGACAAAAACCGCCCCGGGCTGGAGCACCCGCCGCACCTCCTGCAGGGCCTGGGGAGCATCTGCCATATGGTGCAGCACACGGATCATCGTAGCGGCATCGAAAACAGCGGGCGCAAACGGAAGCCGGTAAATATCGGCTGCCACGTACAGATAACGGCTGCTTTTTCCCAAACGCGCCTGTGCTTGCTGTAATTGTGTGAGCGAGTAATCTAACAGTACAATACGACGAAAACCCTGGTAGCGAGGGGTGTTTCGGCCTGCTCCAGCGCCCAATTCAAGCAGGATTTCACCGTTGGCAGGCATCAGGCGGCTGAGCGCAACAGCCTCGGCGCCATCTTCATAGGCGCGCCCTCCCCGCTCCCAGAAGCTGGTCTGGTAATCGGATCCATCGTAATCGCATACGGGTGGGCGCTGTGTCTGCATGTTTCGGCGCGGCTTTCAAGCAAAGAATATTACCATATCCAAGCCAAAACACATGGTTAATGTCATATATTATAGATGACCGTCATGATACAGCCATGATGTCTGTCACTTGTAAATTGGCCAAATCAAGTCTAAAATAACACTGACAATTCTTATCTGTAAAAGCGGAAAGGAAACAACCATGCAAATTACACGACAGGCAGATTACGCAGTGCGAGCAGTCTTATACCTGGCTCAGATCGGATCAGACCAGCGCGCGGCCACCAGCCAGATTGCGCAGGAGCAAGGCATCCCACCTTCATTCCTGGCAAAGATCGTTTCACAGCTCTCCGTGGCAGGCATCTTGCAGACCTCGCGCGGCGCGCGAGGCGGCGTTTCGCTTGCACGCCCCGCAGAGCAAATTTCGATCCTGGAAGTGGTAGAAGCCATCGATGGACCCATCCTGCTCAACGAATGTGTGGCAGACAATGGCTCCGGCTGCCAGTTTGGCCAGGAATGCCCCATGCGACCAGTATGGTGTGATGCCCACCGGGAGCTGGTAGACCGGCTCAGCAGAACGACCTTCGGTCAATTTCTGGGCAGTCCTGCGTTGGTTGCTGCCTAGCAGGATCAGACACCCGAAAAACAACTACCACACCCCCTCACACCATTCGCGGCAAACACTCCCTTTCCGCGATTCAGTTATTTGGCGTCTCCTCCCCTTCCGGCGTATAATGAAACCGGAAGGGGATTTTTGTATCTTTGGAGGATGACCATGACTACTGGACGCACCGTGCGCGCACCGCGTGGCACCCAGCGCACCTGCAAATCCTGGCTCACCGAAGCCGCTTACCGCATGATTCAAAACAATCTGGATCCTGAAGTCGCCGAACGCCCTGAGGACCTGATTGTGTATGGAGGAAAGGGCCAGGCCGCCCGCAGCTGGGAGGCTTTCGATGCGATCCTGGCAACTTTGCAGGACCTTGAAGATGATGAAACCCTGCTGGTGCAATCAGGGAAACCGGTGGCGGTATTCAAGAGCCACCCGGATGCCCCGCGCGTGTTGATTGCCAACTCGAACCTGGTACCGCATTGGGCCACCCAGCAGCACTTCGATGACCTGGCAGCTAAAGGTCTGATCATGTTTGGCCAGATGACCGCCGGTTCCTGGATATATATCGGAACACAGGGCATCTTGCAAGGCACTTATGAAACCCTGGCATCGCTGGCCCAACAGCGCGGCTGGCCCTCGCTGAAAGGCAAGTTTGTGCTGACTGCAGGACTTGGCGGGATGGGCGGCGCCCAACCCCTGGCTATCACAATGAACCAGGGCGTGGGCCTGGTGATTGAGGTGGATCCGGCGCGGGCTCAACGGCGTCTGGAAATCGGTTATGTAGACGCAGTTGTCGATACCCTGGAAGAAGCGATGACCCTGGTCGAGGAATCTATCGACAAGGAAGAGCCAAAATCTATTGGCTTGATCGGCAATGCCGCCGAGATTTATCCCGAATTGGTGATGCGCGGCGTTACCCCCGACGTAGTCACCGACCAGACTCCTGCCCACGACGTGATGATGTATGTGCCTGCAGGCTTGAGCGTCACCCAGGCAGCCCAACTGCGCCTGAGCAACCCCCAAGAGTATTACCAGCGTTCGATGACCTCTATGGCCAGGCATGTCGAAGCGATGTTGGCACTCAAGCAGCGCGGCGCTGAAGTATTCGATTATGGCAACAATCTGCGCCAGCGGGCATTTGACCATGGCGTTCATAATGCCTTTGATTTTCCAGGGTTCGTCCCGGCCTATATCCGCCCATTATTCTGCGAGGGCAAAGGACCCTTCCGTTGGGTAGCCCTGTCTGGCGATCCAGAAGACATTTATCGAACCGATGAAGCGGTGATGGAGTTATTCCCCAATGACGAATCTCTGCATCGCTGGCTGCGCATGGCGCGCCAAAGAGTGCCCTTTCAAGGGCTGCCAGCGCGTATTTGCTGGTTGGGATATGGGGAACGCGTTCGCGCCGGATTGAAATTTAACGAACTGGTTGCCAGTGGGGTGGTAAAAGCTCCGATTGTAATCGGCCGCGACCACCTGGATGCCGGATCCGTCGCTTCTCCGAACCGGGAAACCGAGGGTATGCTGGACGGCAGCGACGCCATCAGCGATTGGCCCATTCTTAATGCCTTGATCAACGCGGTCGGCGGCGCCACCTGGGTTTCCTTCCATCATGGAGGCGGGGTGGGGATCGGATACAGCCAGCACGCCGGACAGGTGATCGTCGCCGATGGCACACCCGAGGCGGCGCGCCGCCTGGAGCGCGTGCTCACCACCGACCCGGGCATGGGGGTGGTGCGCCACGTGGATGCAGGTTATCCCCAGGCTATCGAGGCCTCCAGGCGGCACCACATCAAGATACCCATGATGAAATAACTGCGGTTTGCAAACCTCCCGGAAACACCTGCGGGAGGTTTGATTTTTACTCCAGGCTTGCCGCCAGGTGCTCAGCTTGCAGCAATTCCTGCGGCGTATTTACGTTCCAAAATGCCAGCCGGTCAGGATCATGCGCCAGCAGGGCTTCTCCCGTCAGAAAGTGCAGCTGCACTTGAGAAAACCAGGCATCGACGCGCCAGCGATCTGCGTTTAGAGCCTGCTCCACTGCCGGCAGGCAGGCATCCCGCCTGTAGACGGCATGAAATGGCTCGGCGCCATCATCTGAGCGTGGGATAACCGCCGCGAGGCTGTGCTCTGCAGCCAGCATATCGCGTGCCTGCGCCAAAATACCGGCATTTACAAAGGGCATATCACAAGCTACAACCGCCACCAACGGCTGGTTGGCTGCACTCAGTGCAGTGTACAGGCCTCCCAGGGCGCCCCGTCCCGGCAGGCGGTCGCTCACTACGGGCAAGTTCAAGAACGCGTATGCCGGAGGGTTGTTGCTGGTGACGATCAGCTCATCGGCAAGCTCCACCACCCGAGAGTAGATACGCTGCACCAGCGGCGCTCCCAGGAAAGTCACCAACCCCTTATCTGTACCCATGCGGCGCGATTCGCCACCGGCTTGAATTACCACGCTGATCATAGAGTTGATTATAATCACCATTGTAGTTGCGCAGTCAAGGGAGAAGTGTCTTACACGTCTCCCTTGGTCAAGGAGTAAAGACCATGACAACAGTAGCAGAGCACCTGGATGCCCTTACCCGCGAAGGAGAGCTGTACGAAACGCTGCCGGACGAGTCGGTGCGGTGCTACGCTTGTGGGCATCGCTGCCTGATTCGGGAGGGGCGGCGAGGCATCTGTAAGGTGCGCTTCAATCGCCAGGGAAAACTGTACGTGCCCTGGGGTTATGTAGCCGCCTTGCAGTCCGATCCCATCGAGAAGAAGCCTTTCAACCATTTCTTACCCGGAAATCAGGCCTTGACCTTTGGCATGTTGGGCTGCGATTTTCACTGCGGCTACTGCCAAAATTATTTCACCTCTCAGGCTCTGCGCGATCCGGCCTCGGACCCGGCTATCGGCCTGGTGCGGCGGATCACACCACAGCAGCTTGTGAACCTGGCGCTGGCAGAGGGCGCACGTGTTATCGTTTCTTCTTACAATGAGCCGCTGATCACGTCTGAGTGGGCTGCAGCGATCTTCAGACAAGCCAAAGACGCGGGCTTGATGTGCGCTTATGTTTCCAATGGAAACACCACGCCGGAGGTGTTGGAGTACCTGAAACCATACATCTCTGCTTACAAGATCGACTTGAAGAGCATGCAGGACCGGCATTATCGCGAATTGGGCGGTGTGCTGCAAAACGTTCTGGATGGCATCCAGCTGGCCCATCACCTGGGTTTATGGGTGGAAGTGGTCACCTTAATCGTGCCAGGTTTCAACGACAGCAGCGAGGAGCTGATGGAGGCTGCCCGCTTCATCCGGGGGGTTTCAGCAGATATCCCCTGGCACGTTACTGCCTTTCACCCCGATTACAAGATGGATGACCACGATTTCACTCCGGCACGCACCCTGCTGCGAGCAGCCGAGATCGGTCAGGAAGCTGGCTTGAATTTCGTGTATGCCGGCAATCTGCCAGGCAGAGTAAATGAGTATGAAAACACGCTCTGCCCGCACTGCCAGACTGTGCTCATCGAGCGCCGGGGGTATCGCATCGCCAGCTATCGCCTGAGCGCCGATGGGCGCTGCCCAGGATGCAGCCGGTCTGTTCCCGGAATCTGGACGAACAAGCCTGAAGAGGTAAAGCTAAACGGCCCAGGAATCCCGCGCGCGCTGCGTTAAGCGGCGATATGCCAGTCAACTCTACCGGCGCACCGAGGCGCGCACAACGAAACGATCTACACCGCCAAAACGGTATTTGTAGTCCTCATCCCCACGCATAAAATCGAACGATTCTCGCCCGTTCTCGTTGGCCCACTGCAGCAAATGCCCCAGCAGCACCCAGCCAGGGGAATAAGCGCCGTACTCATAATTCAGCCCCGAGTTGTACACCCAGATGCGGTTGCCAAAATCGAAATTCAGGTATCCAGCAGCTTTATTGCCATCTACCTCCAAAATTGCGAGCTGCAGCCATCCCGCCCGAAATGCTGCCCATACGGCAGCGCGCATTTGGGTGCGCATCACGTCGGTCAGAAACGCCTTTTTCTCGGCATCCTGCCCCATCAGGCTCAAAAAGGCTTCGATTTCAGCATCCAGGCTGGTCTCGTCCGAGGCAATATACCAGCGCACCGGCACTTCGGCGCTTTCGGCGCGCCGCAGCTTGCGGCGGATCTCATGGCGCTGTTTCTTATCGATGCCCGCCAGGTAGGTTTCCCAATCACCGGGTAAGGGAATATAGGGACAGTGCTGCAGTTGTTCTTGCCGGTAGGACCAGCCCTGGGCTGCGGCTGCCGACTGCAGCGCCGCCAGAGTCGGTGAGCTTTCCAGCAGGTTATACCAATCCAGCACCCGCCAGGGCGGCAGACCGGCCGAATCCAGGTAGGGAAGCAAGGCTTTTAGAAAGGGTTCTGTCTGCTCAGGAAGAACAAGGATATCCAGGTAATCGGAGATCTCGATGCTGCCCAGGAACATCAAGGCAGGCTCGCCATCCCGGTTGTGGGTAAAGAACAGCGGCGCAGCTGCGCACAAACTTCCATCCGGCTGGCGGGCTGTTACCAGGCACAACTCACCATTTTTCCATTCACCGCCGCCCAATGTGCGCCACCAGGTGAGCAAATATTCATGCCTCAAAAACGGCACGTGACTTGCACTGTAGCTCAATAACTGATTCCATTCATCCGAAAGGCTCTCGAAAGCCTCCGTAGAACGGATAACGTCGAATTGCATACAAACTCCTGCCATCATCCATATATGAAATATCCGGCAATCGGCTGGTGTATACACCCGCCCAGCCTGCCAGGGGTATTCGCGCTGCCAGGATTTTACCAGTATAATGGGCGTGTGAGCGCGGTGACCCCTGGCAAACGCGGGTGGAGAGCAGCAGCTAACTTCCTTTTCAATCAATTAGCAACCTGGATAGCGCAATGACAAACGCACTCGATCTAACCCTGATATCCATACGCCGTTCAGATACTGCCGCCGCAGGTATTCCCGCAATACTGCATGTCGATCAGCCAGGTTTGCGCAGCGGCCGCGGCCGGCGGAATGAACGCCTGATCGTCTACTTGACGCTCACCGGCGAGGCTTCGTTTCCCGTACAGCAGCAAGGTCAAATGGTGGCGCGCCTGGCGCGTATCTACTACAAGACGGATGGGGCTTCCACTGCCGCTCTGCGTGCCGCCAGCGAGGAGATCAACCAATATTTGCTGGATCGAAACCGGCGCAGCCAGAGCAGCGGTCTGCAAACCGTTGGATTGGCCGCACTGATGGTCTTGCGCGGCGACAGTCTGTACGCTGCAATGAGCGGACCAATCAGCATCTTCCATGTGAGCCAGGGCAGTTTACGCCACTTTGCTGATCCCGCACCCAGCAATCGCGGCCTGGGTCTGACACGCAGCGCGCCGTACTATTTTGTGTCCATCCAGCTCAGCCCTGGCGACTTACTCATCGCCACCCCGCAGCTTCCAGCCGGTTGGGACGGAGTCACGTTAGGCAATTTGCGCAAACTGAGTGCCGAGCGCATGGCTGCTCTGCTGCTGGAGCGGGCGCTCGACCCTGCCCAGGCTGCATTGATCCAGGCTTCGAAAGGCAGCGGAAAAATCCAGCTGCTGCGCGCCCTGACCATGGAGGTCAGCCCAGCCGCAGCGCCGGCTGCTGCCCAGCCTGACGCTCCGCTTACACCGGCTGCTCCCACTGCTCCATTTTCGCCCGCGATTGCCACCGCACCTGCTGCCCAGGCGCCGCCGCAACGCCCCGCAGAAACACAGGATTTCGAGCAGCCCTGGGATGATGAAGAATTCGAGTCTTTAGACCAGGCGGCGGCCATCGACACCCTGCCGCAGGTTGCTCCAGCCCCAGAGCCAGCCGCAGCCACCCATCAACCTGAACTCTCGAAAGATAAGCCTTCCACACCGGAACGCAAGCGGGCACGCCGCCCTGTCTTTGCGCCTTTGGCAGGCGCGGTTCTGGACGGTTCCCAGGCAGCGCAGTCCGTCGTGGGAGGTTTTGGCCGCGGCCTGGCAAGCCTGCTGCGCCGCATCTTACCGGATGAATCCATCCTCACCCTGCCTTCCTCGGTGATGGCCTTTATTGCCGTGCTGGTCCCGCTGCTTATTGTCACGGTTGCCTCGGTGGTGTATTACCAGCGCGGGCGAGAAGTGCAGTTCAACCTGTACTACGCTGAAGCCGTGCAAGCCGCCGGCTATGCCCGGACGCGCACCGAGCCCCAGGAGCAAAGCCAGGCCTGGCAAGAGGTGCTCACGCACCTGGATCAGGCTGAGCGCTACCAGGCTACCGGGGATTCGGGCAGCCTGCGCCATGAAGCCCAGGAAAACCTGGATGCTCTGGAAGTTATCCAACGCCTGAATTTTGAGCCTGCCCTGGTACAGAATCTGCCGCAAGAAGCGCGTGTCACCCGCATCGTAACAACCGTTGACGAACTTTACCTGTACGACGAGGTGGAAAAGCGTGTGTTTCGTGCTTTTCAGACCTCGCGCGGCTACGAGCTGGATCCTGATTTTCAATGCAATGCAGCTGCCCCGAGCTATCTGGTAGATATCTCTCCGGCAGTAAAAGGAAATGAATGGGGAGCCGTACTGCTGGGGGTTACCAATGATGGGCAGGCGCTGCTGTGCGCCCCTGGGAAGGCTTCCTCACTGGTGCCGCTTGCTCCACCAGCGACTGGTTGGGGGCTGCCGCGCGCCATCGCTCAGGACCTGGGCAACCTGTATATCCTGGACCCCCAGGTTCAAGCTGTCTGGATCTATCAGGTTGGAGACCTGGGGCGAACGCCGCGGCTTTTCTTTGACGAGCAGGTGCCGCAGCTTGATGACGCTTTCGATCTGGCTGCAGATCGCGACGATCTGTACATCCTGCACACCGATGGACGCATCACCCTGTGCACGTTTAGCGTATTTTCTGTGGCTCCCACCCGCTGCACCGATCCAGCGCCCTACCGCGACTCCCGCCTTGGGAGAGAAAACCAGCTGCTGCTGCCCGAAAGCCCCTTTACACGTCTGCTGGCAGTCCGACCGCCAGATCCCTCGCTCTTTCTGCTGGCAGGGGAGTCGCACGCAGTATACCGCTTCAGCTTGCGGCTGCTTTCCTACGACCGGCAGTACCGCCTGCTCTCGCCCAACACCCTGGGCGCCTCCAGCCAGACCCAGCCCGCGACTGCCCTGGCACTCACGCCGGACAACCGGGTGATGTTCCTGGCTTTCGGCGACCTGCTGCTGTACGCCGGCATGCCTTGAGGCAAATATTATCTACGCGGAGTCTTCCTCGTCTGGGGTAAATGACCTTTTTTTGATGGTCTCTGCAAACACCTCAGGAAACCAGAGCGCGCCTGGCAGAGTCACCGCCAGCATCATAAAACGGCTGACAATAGCCAGCGTTGAGGCCTGTTCAACCGATGCTCCCAGATAGATATACAGGGCAGTCATCGTCACTTCGCGCACGCCGTAACCATTGACCGAGATAGGCAGCAGGGTAACCAGGTAGGTGATGGCGGTCACACCCATCACCTGGTAAAGCGCGACCGAGAGAGCCAACCCCTTTGCCAGGGAATAAATGGCTAAAAATATAACGAATATCGAGAACCACGAAATAATGAAAGCCAAGGCAAGGATCCAGGGATGTCGAAGCCACTGGCTGAAAGCTTCCCGCCAACGGTCAATGAAGCGGTAGAGTTTTGAGCCAGCCCGGTTTAGCAAGCCGCGATTTGAAAAAACATATCCCAGGAGGAGCAGCGGGGATTGAAGTGCTCGCACGGATTTGAGCACATCAAATGGTGATCCAAAGGTTACAAAAGAGAAGGGCAGAATCGTAAACATCGCCGCGACATTGACTATGCGGTCGAGGATCACTGAAGTGATGCCAGCCGCATTATCCCTGGTATAGTACATCAGGCTGACAATCCGAACTGCGTCGCCCCCGATTGTGGATGGTAGAAAATTGGACACGAATGAGCCCAGAAATACGATCCGGACGACCTCCCAGAGCGGAACCTTTATCGATGATCCCAGCAAGATAACATGCCAGCGCAACGCATTCAAAACAATTCCCAGAAAATAGAGCAGCAATGCGACCAAGAGCACCCCGAAAGGCAGTGATCTGAGGTTATCCCAGACCAACTGCCAGTTTTGCCTGGCAAGCAGCCAGACAAATAACCCGGCGGAGATGGCTGTTCCAAACCAGCGGATCCAGTTTCGCTTCCTGGAAATGCCTTTGGAGGCAGATGACGGCATCAGATCACCCGACCTTAAGAACCAGATCCATCAGCTTACCGGTGAGCGCCCGGCGGTATGCCGTTGCGGAGTCATGGGTGCGGGGCAGTTCGAGCAAATATATGGGGATTTCCGCCATACGGGTTTGCAGCAGCTGGCGCTCGCACTCCTGCCAGGAAGCCAGCCAGGCCTGGAAATTTGCCACTGATTGGCTCTTCACCAGCAGATGCAGAAAATGGCGCGCCTCCCGGAAGTTCATCCCTATCAAATCGTCCACAAGGCAATCATCTGGCGATAATGCTGTCAGGTTTAGACCCGATGCTGCAGTCCGGTTGAGCAGCACCAGACCCACCGGGGTCGCTTCCAAGACAGCCTTCCGCCCGGGCCACAAACGCTCAATCGGAAGCCGTACGGGCCATTTGACATTATCTTTGCTCCAGGCGCGCAGCTTGCCAAAAAAGAATAAACGCCGGCGCTCAGAGGGCGTCAGCCGTTGGCGAATTCCCGGTACCCAATCCAGGAGATTGAGATACAGGTGGGAGCGAGTCAAATAAGCCAGGCTTTTCGGTCCACTCCTGAGGAATACGTAATCATCTGCGTGCGGCAGCCAATTTTCCCCTCCTGCATCCAACAGTAAAGACGTCGTCGTTGTCTTTCCTGCCCCACCTTGACCCGTCAGTATCAGACTGCGTCCTTGTGAGGCGACGGCGCCGGCGTGAAGCATCAGCAGGCCGCTTTGAGCAGCCAGGTAGCGCAGGCTGGGATGCAGCAGCATATGGTGCACCATGGGGATGGCAAGCCTGTTAGCGATGACGTTAATCTCGATAGCCGCATTGCTGACAGCCAGGCGGTATGCCCAACGAGCGACCAGTTTATGGGTATGGGTGGTGTAGCCAGGCGGAATACTGTCTAGAGCATGCCAGCGTTGTACCGACAGCAGTACCCTGGGAAGATCCGCCGGCAGCACTTCGACCTGATGAAGACCATATTCGCCGGAGAAGAACTCCGCATCTTCGAGCCGGTCGGCGAAAACTTCAACAGCGACATAGTTGTGAAAATTAAATTTCAGAGCGAAAGGGGCGTCTGACAAAGCGGCTAGTCCTCTAGTGCCTGATATATGCTTCAAACGGGTGATTAAGGCGGGCCGCTCGTGTTGGTAGGCCAGGCTGTGTAGGTTGGTTCGAAGGCGGGTGGCGGTGTGGCGCCAGGCGCGCCTCCGCCGGGCCGAACCGCAGTGGGCGAAGGCTGTGTCACGGCATCCACCGGCGCAGTCGCCATGAGCGTGGCTGAAGGCAATGCCCCTGGGAGAGCAGAGGCCTGCACATCAGGCACAGGCGTGCTGCTGCCCCCCAGAATCGAGGCCAGATAAATTCCTCCGACAGTTAATCCCAACAACAGCACCCCAAATGTCGCCAGCAAATAGACCGGCCAGCGCCGTTTGCGGGCGGGTACCGGCTGTAGAGGTTTTACAGATGGGATAGTCGGTTTGGGTGGGGCCGGGACGCGCAGCGCAATGATCGTGATGTTATCGTGACCCCCGCGAATATTTGCCAGATCCACCATCTGGTTCAAGGCGCTCGCAAGCGGGCCTGCATTCACCAGGCGCAAGATCTCATCGTCCTCCAACAGGTCGGTAAGTCCATCGCTGCACAGCAGCAGCGTATCACCAATACGTAAAGGATAACCCTGATTGCTTTCCGAACTTTGACTGCCTTCCTGCGGCGCCAATCGCAGTCGCAGGTCCGGCACCACTGGGGAGCGAGAACCTAAATAGCGCCGGATTACATGCGCATTAGGATGGCTTCGAACCTGGTTGGGGTGGATCAACCCCTGCTCAACGGCTTCCTGAATCCAGGTATGATCGGTTGTCAGTTGGTGTATTTGCCCATCGCGAATTAAATAGATGCGCGAATCGCCCACAGAAACCGTATAAAGACGGTCGCCGATCACCCACGCACAGGCGCAGGTCGCTCCCATTCCATGCCGTTCGGGCTGCGATTCGGCAGCTTCATAGATGCGATAGCCGGCTTCGACAACTGCCTGGCGCAAGAGTTCTACCGGGCGTGAACCCTCGCTGCTCGCGATGACATCACTGATGGTTTCAACAGCCAGCTCGGCTGCCACTTCACCAGCACGATGCCCTCCGATTCCGTCCGCCACAATCGCCAGCACAGAGGGGATAGCCAGGTCCTGACCCAGGCGGTAGGCCGAAACGCCAAAACGATCTTCGTTGCTCTTGCCGCTCATGCCAGGATGACTGACTGCATCAATTGCAAGATGTGCGTGTTTTGCAGAGATCACAGTACAAACCCCTGGTCAAATTCCTTCTCGGTGATCTGATAAGTGCGTTCGGGCAGGCGAAGTTGAAAGCGAAAACTAACCCGTCCGAGATGAATCCGGTCACCATGCTCAAGCACGGCGCCTGCTTCCGGAACCGGTGAATAGTTCACCCAGGTGCCTGCCACTGATCCTTCATCGGTGAGACGATAACAGCCATCTTCTCCCCGCACTAACCGGGCATGTAGTGCATTTACGGATGGATCATCCAATACCAGCGTCGCCAGGCTGCGATCTCGCCCCAGTGTGCATTCGTTTGTGGTGATCGGTACGGGTGAGACCGAATCCGTCTGTTCGTCTTCTATGATCGGCATCAAAAAAGCATGCGCCTTAGGCGACAGGCGTCGCTGTGGCCAGCGCAGGCGATTCACCCAACCAGCGATCTTGCCACGCGAAACTGTGGTAAGTGTTGGCTTCTCCTGAACAGTGGGAGTCTTCAGGTCAGGTTGCTGCCCGAATCGCAGACCCCTTCTGCCGGGAAGAGATCGCAGAGCATGCGGGCGGATCTTCCCACTAAAAAGCAGCACCAGCGTCACCAGCGCCAGGAGCAGCAAACCAGCCAGCCCGGCTACCAGGGGTGCATTCAGCACCAGCCCTGACCATGGGTTCAATTGCGGCGCTTCTACCAGAATATCCACAACTGTTTCGATGCTCGTGCCCACCAATCCCAGCGCGTCTGTGGCTTCGACGTGCAGCACATGGCGACCCGCCTGGGTATATGCGCTCAAATCCCAGGTAAAGTGATCGAATGGAGGCTCGGTATTCTCATCAACAAGCTGGTCATCCACAAACAGCGCTGTTTTCACCAATGCTCTGGCGCGTTCATCAGGAAAAATAATTAGAATCTGAAAATCCTGCTCTGCGGGAGCCAGCTCGCCGCTGTCTGGCTGTTCACCAAAAGCAGTGCGAGTTTCTACCGGAATGCTGCGCACGATTTGCCCAGGCGGCGTGAGAAATACAGGTTCTGGTGGCTGTAAGTCCACACTGAACGTGCTTGCCTCAGTTCGCAGTGACAGCTCAGCGTTCTCGATTTCGACCACCAGCTCATTTTCTCCGCTCTGCCGGATTTGTGACCGGTAAACCAGCTCGTAGATGTCTCGCAGCGCAGAGAAGTAATTTTCTGGGTTTGGCAATCCCTCCCAACCTGAAAATGCGTGGTATTGTCCGCCGGTTTGCTCACTTAATACCTGCAGGTTCCTGGCAGCCGGCAGATCGAATGCGTCTGGAGAGGCCACCAACCAGATATAAATTCTTACACGCTGCTGTTGAGCCAGGGAGAGCAAACTCTCCAAACCAGAAGCCAGGTCGCCGGCTGGCGGAGCGGTGATGAACACTACCGCCCTTTCCATACCGGGGCGCGGCGTGGTATCCGAAGCCAGCTCTACCGCCTGAAAAAGCAGATCCAGTGTCGGCTGCTCGGCATCGAAGTCCTGTGTCTCCTGCTGCAGCAATTCTATTAGCTCGCTCCCCTCGCTGACGTGCGACCGCGTTGTGCCAGATCGTACCAACAGGCTTAAGTCATCCAGGGTGGTCCCCTCGCGACTCCGTGTCCAGGCTTGAAGAGCATTCACGATCTGATCGTAACGAGAGACCCCCTGCGAGTCCTGAATGGCAAAAGTTCTGCCTGTGTTCAGGGCAAAAACCGCCTGCAGACCTGGTCTGATCTCCCGAAACTGCTGCAGGGTCAGCTGCTGTCCATTTTCGAGCAGGCGGATATCCTGTTCCCGCAATCCGTGGATAAAATTCTCGTCGCCAGCATGTACGTCCAGGTAAACGCGTATTTCCGGGAAGGCATCCGAATCAACAGGCAATAGACCGGCCCACCCATCAGATTGCGCGCCAACAGGCGCTGCCATCAACAGCAGCGCTATCAACCACAAGCACGCCCGCCAGGGCTTCAATTGCAGCATACATAAGATTGTAACAAAAAAAGAAGATGGTGAGCAGATCACACAGCGTTGATTCGGAAAACCCTGGCGACTTGCGCCGACCCATGTCCAGATGTATAATGCCGCAAACAAGCGTTCTTTGAGATGTGGTGTGGCAGGGACTGATTGTGGTGATATTTTAATGCAGCCGCGCAATTACCCGCTGGATTCAACCAGGTTATTCTTCTATCGCCTCTCCTTTATTCTGTTCCTGCTACAGAGCCTGGGCGTTGCCGTCCTGCTTATAATCCAGCAAGCCACCTCTCTCCCGATTGAGCGCCCCTACCTGCTGGGTTTACCAATCCTGTTTACCGCCCTGTGGGTGGTGATGCTGTACGCATCCATACGGGTGCCCCCTTGGTTCGGTAGCTTCGACCGGCGCTTATTTAACTGGGCGCTGGCAGCAGAACGCTGGCACCTTATACTTTTGATCTGCTTTGCCTGTATCCTGGTTGGGAGCATCATCCTCCTCGCAATCCACCAGGGAAGTTTTTATTTCTTCGCGCCCCCTGCCAATCCGGACCATACGGATACCGTTGCGCTGGTGAATCTGTATTATAAAAAGGCCTACCCGCTGCTGTTCTTGCTCCAGCCGCCAGCGCTCATGCTGGTAGGCTTCGGCCTTCAGATGGCACTCCTCTTTCCAATGATGTGCTTCGGGGTACGAGAATGGCATCGCGAACTCATCAAGCATAACTTATACACCGTAGGCGGTATCTACGGGTTTTTCCTGCTGGTATGGCTTTTTATTGGCGGGGCGGGCATTCAATTGGAACCGGATTACAGCATCCCGGGTTGGTATCCGCTGGGGGCTCCCATACTGGATAGCCAATTTTTCCTGGTCATCATTGTGGGAATTGTTATCGTTGGCGCCTGGCTCTTGTATATACGGCTGCGCAAAAACCAGCTGCTAACCCGCCCAGTATGGTTCTCAGCGATACGCATCGACCTGGTATTTGGCCTGGCTATATGGCTTTTGGCAGCTGTACACTGGCTGTCTATTCCTACGCAGGTCAACTGGTTTGTCGCTCCGCCGCGCTCTCCCAATTATGAATATTATCCCAATTCAGACGCTTACTTATACGACACGACTGCCCAAAGCCTGATCGTCGGCGCGGGTTATAAAACTGGCAGCATGGATTATCCGCTCAGGCCCTTTTACGCACTGTTCATCGCCCTGCTGCATGCGCTTTCTGGACAGAATTTAGAAACGGTGAGCAGGGTCCAATCCGGGATCTTTGCAGTTTTCCCGGTAATAATCTATTTTATCGCCAGCCGGCTGCATAACCGCCTCACCGGCTTACTTGCTGCGCTGTTGGTCATCTTGAGGGAAGGCAACGCCATCTTATTGGCCGATAAAATTACTGTATCTAACTCCAGGCTGCTCATGGCAGAAATGCCGGCAGCGATCTGCGTGGCGCTGTTTCTTTTAATTGCTTTCGCATGGTTTAAGCGGCTACAATACAGGCAAGCTTATTCCTTAATGATTGGATGTGTCGTTGCAGCCGCTTTACTAATTCGAATTGAAGCGATCGCTCTGATCCCATTATTCATCGCCTTTGCTCTTTTATTCAACTTTCGGTCGCCTGGGCGATACTTTAAGCACGCACTCCTGGTGTTAGTCGGCGCGACCTTATTCCTGGCTCCATGGGTTTATCGCAACTGGCGCACAACTGGCCTGATTTATTTGGAAAAACCAGGCGAGCGCCTGACCTATTTTCTGGTTCGCAGCGGAGCATCAACAACGTCGCTCAGTGCAGCTTCGCCTGCTGAAACCGGTGATACGCCCCGCCCTGGCTTCGTTCACCGGCTGCGCTCCAATTTCCTCAACAGCCAGATTCAGGCTGTACTCCTCTTTCCGTCTGCATACCGGTTTGTAGACAGCAGTATAGCTTTCCTTGGGCACCGGGATAGCTTGCGGTTCTCAGAAGTTTGCTGTTCGAGAGAAAATTATGCCGACCGCCTCCCGTTTTGGAATTGGGGTCAGTGGAAGGGTGAAATCCCCAGTGCGGCTCTCATTCCTTTTCTGGTGAACCTTCTTTTACTCTCGACAGGTGCAGCCCTCGTCTGGAAAAAGAACGGCCTGGCAGGCTTATTCCCCATGCTGGCAGCCGTCACTCATTACCTGGTAAGCGCCATCGTGCGCATTTCGGGCGGAAGGTTCGTTCAGATGGTGGACTGGGTCTGGGTCCTTTACTTCAGTGCAGGCATCTCCGCTTTGATCCTTGGCGTGTACGCGTTTATCTTCCGGCTGCGAGCCTCCGGAGCTTTGGTCGAACAAGCCAATCCACCTGAAATATCCGCACCTCTCCAATCCGATAATGTTCGCTGGAGATCACTTCTTACCCTGGGTCTGGTGATCTTTCTGCTCGGCCTCTCGATACCGGCAGCGGAATGGGTGATCCAACCGCGCTATACACAGCATACCCAACAAGAGTGGCTTGCGGAGCTGTTGAATTCCACATATCTTCAACAGCAGCATCCTGATGTGTTGGAAACACTGAAAAGCGTACCGGAAATTGACCCCTATGTATACCAGGGCCGAGCGCTTTACCCGCGCTATCACAGAGCAGGGCAGGGTGAATCTGGCATCACGGTCACGCCCTTCACCCCGAAAGACTTTTCCCGATTCAGCTTTTTCCTGGTTGGTCCGCGCAATGCCGGCATCCTGCTGCCTGTTGAAAGCGCCCCCGAGATCGATTTCACCAGTGCTTCAGACGTTCTGGTACTCGGTTGTCAGGATCAGGGCTTTGTGCGCGCTCACCTCGTTTACATTCGCGCCACGCAGAATGTTATGATTAGCTCTGCATTCAAAGATGCCTTTCCCTGCAAGCCATGAATTCATCTGAATCACTTTCTAAATCAGGAACGCTAAAATGCTAAGGCGCAGGCGATTTTGCTCAACGGCAGAACGCCGATCAATTCTACGAAGTTGGTTCATAGAGAGAAAGATATGAAAATTTCCGTTGTCATTCCAGTGTACAACGAAGAAGACAGCCTGCCGTTGCTGTACCAGGCGCTGCAAGACGCCTTGGGCGGCGTACCCGATTTGGAGTGGGAGGCTGTGCTGGTCAACGATGGCAGCTCCGACGGCAGCCTGGAAGTGCTCAAAAAGCTGGCGCAGGAACACCCACAGCACCTGTGCGTAGTCTCGCTGCGACGCAACTTCGGCCAGACGGCTGCCATCGCCGCCGGCATCGATTACGCCAGCGGAGATGTGATTGTCCTGATGGATGCCGACCTGCAAAACGATCCGGCGGATATCCCGGCAATGCTGCAAAAGATAGAAGAAGGCTATGACGTGGTCAGCGGGTGGCGCATTCGCCGCAAGGACACCTTCCTGACGCGCACGCTGCCGTCGCGCATCGCCAACTGGCTGATCTCGGTGGTGACCGGAGTGCACCTGCACGATTACGGCTGCACGCTCAAGGCCTACCGGCGGGAGGTGATCACCGGTTTCCGCCTGTACGGCGAGATGCACCGTTTCATCCCCGCCTATGCCAGCAGTGTAGGCGCCCGGATCGTAGAAATGCCGGTCAATCACCATCCACGGAAATTCGGTAAGACAAAGTACGGACTGAACCGCACCATGAAAGTCATTCTGGACTTGTTTACTGTGAAATTCCTGCTCAGCTACTCGAATAAACCAATTTACCTGTTTGGCGGCACCGGCATTGTATTGATCCTGATCAGCCTGGCTACACTCCTGTTTCTTGCCTTGCGAAAAATAATTTATACTACTTCCATGTTCGACTCGCCGCTCTTTCAAATGAGCACGATGTTCATCATCCTGGGCTTTCAATCCATCTTGATGGGATTTATCGCTGAGCTGCTCGTCCGGACATACCACGAGTCGCAGCAGAAACCAACCTATATCATCCATAAAGTGATCAACAGCCGGGTCCAACAGGTAGCTCCACAAGATATCCAGCAGGATTAACATTGCGAATTTTAGTTATCACACATGAATATCCTCCGGTTGGCGGTGGCGGCGGCAGAGTTGCGGCAGATTTAAGCGAACGGTTGAGCGCAGCCGGTCATGAGATTCGGGTGATTACCTCCCACGTAAAGGGTCTCCCCCGCCAACAAACCATGAATGGGGTCGAAGTTATCCGTCTTCCCTGCTTCCGCCACCAACCGTTCCAGGCCAGCTTTCTGTCTATGGCGGCATATGTTTTGATTGGCGCCGTATATGCCATGAACATGACTCGCAGCTGGCGACCAGATCTCATCCATGTACATTTTGCTGTGCCAGGAGGGGTTCTGGCGAGGTATATTGCACGGCTTACAAAAACACCTTATGTATTAACCGCTCACCTGGGAGATGTGCCAGGAGGCGTACCATCCAAAACCGAGCGGTGGTTCCGGTTTGTTTACCCGTTCACCCACAAAATCTGGAAAGAAGCAAAGCGAGTTATTGCAGTAAGCGATTTCACTCGCCAACTCGCGCTCATCCATTATCCGATCCCAATCTCCGTCATTCCAAATGGAGTTGACCTGAACCTGCTGGATCCAGGTGTAATCCAGTCGCATGAAACCCCGCAACTTGTATTTGCCGGGCGACTGGTGGAACAAAAAAACCCTCTTCAGGTAGTGCGCACACTGGCTTTATTGAAGGATCTGGACTGGCACTGCACGATCATTGGTGATGGCCCGTTGCGCGAGACGTTGGAGAAGGAAATTGCCCGGCTCGATCTGCAGGACCGCTTCACATTACCGGGCTGGAAAACACCTGAAGAAGTGATCGAGTACTTCAAGCACAGTGACATCCTCTTCATGCCTTCTCTGTCGGAAGGATTTCCGGTAAGCGGCGTGCAAGCGTCGGCAATTGGCCTGGCGCTCGTTGTAAGCCACGCAGGCGGTTTCCCCGAAATCGTCGTTCAGGGCGAAAACGGATTTGTCACCGACGCTTTCGACACGCCCGCCATGGAAGCTGCCCTGCGAAATATGCTGGTTGACCCGCAGAAACTGCTGAATGCCAGATTGAAGAGCCGGGAACTGGCTTTCCGGTATGACATCAACCTGATCGTCAAGCAATATTTGCATATTTTCCAGGAGGTGGTTGCTTGAGCCAGGAAATATCCCCTCGGATTACCCTGGGAACGCGTGGTGAGCTGGTCAGAGCTGCCAGGCGCGTCGTTCCTTCGTCCTGCCATCCAGAATTCGCTGAGACGCTCTGCGGATAATCAAAATTATTAGTTGCGCTTTATGTGAGAAACTCCATCGATGAATACCAGTAATCCAGACGGCGAGAAACGGGAGCGATTAATCCTTGGGGCGATTTGCGCCTATATAGCGATCATGTCCTACGGGGTATTCCGGGCTGTTCCGCTGGCAGGCACCCCTCGCCAGGCGGTGTTTCTGAAGATCGGCTGGGGTGCAGTACTCCTGGGTCTCCTGGCGCTCGTGCTGCTCGGCTTGCTGAGAAAGGGTGCGGTGTCCAACCTGATGCGGAAGGCTCTGTCCTTCGCACTCGAAATTCCACTCGCCATTAAAGCTGTTTTATTTCTCGTGGTGACAGTATTACCAGGCGCGCTTGTCTACAGCGGGATGGATCGAGGGCTGTTAACAGATGATTGGCTGATGTTGAGCCTCATCCTTCCGCTAGTGGGGGTTGGAGCGATTACCGCCCCCTTTAAGCAGCTGGAGAACCTGGCAGGAAGAGCCGCGTTCAGCGCTCTCAGCATCGCCTTTGTATTGCTGGTGGCGGCGCAGTTCAGCCTGGTCAACGATTACCCTTTTTCAATCGGTTGGTCCGAAGGCAACCGTTTCTATGATTATTCACTCGTATTTGGTAGACGCCTGTACCAATCCGCAACCGAGCTGGAATTTCCTTATGGCGCGCCCGGTCGCTACGGGCTATGGGGCATCTGGTTCTTATTTGGCGAATTTCCCATCGAATTTCATCGCGCCTGGAATGCGGTCCTGTGGTTCCTGCCCTCGCTGCTGTTTGGCTGGTTCGCCGCTCAACGGATTGGAGCATGGCCCGTGCGGCTGGGCATCACACTGTGGGTGGTGCTCTTTCTGGATCAAGGCCCGATCTATGCCCCTCTGCTGATCGCTGCCACACTGGTGGCCCTGCCCATGCATCATCGCAGCCTGTGGGTGCGGGCTTTGTTCCTGGCGCTGGCAGGCTGGTATGTCGGATTGAGCCGCTGGACATGGGCAATTGTGTCCGGCGCGTGGGGAGGTCTAATCGACCTCTACCTGTACTACCCTAAACGCACTGGAAACCTGCTGAAGCGTTTGCTGCCGGTTGTGTTGGCGGGGTTAGCCGGGGTTACCCCCGGGATACTTGCCAATTTGAACCGCATTCTGGCACCCCAAGAGACTACCTTATCGCTGTCTCAGCCTTTGCTCTGGTATCGCTTGTTCCCTAATTCCACATACCAGCCCGGAATACTATTGGGTCTTTTAATTGCTGCCGGGCCTTTGATTATCCTGGCGGCATGGTTTTTGGTCAGCCGGCGTGACAGGTTGGATGGGCTTCAACTGCTGGCAACCAGCGCAGTCCTGGCTGCATTTCTGGCAGCCGGGCTGGTTGCCAGCACAAAAATTGGCGGGGGCAGTAATCTGCATAATCTAGACATGTTTCTGGTAACCCTGACCCTGCTGGTATTAGTTCTGTTAGCCAAAGAGGGGCAGTTTGCTCCGCAGCGATGGCCCATCGTAATGCAGGCGCTGCTGCTCCTGGTCATCACAATACCAGCCATACGCATCATGAATGCCAGCGTGCTACCAGATCCTTTGCCCGACACAGCGACCATTAAAGAATCATTGGAGAGGATCGAGGCACAGGTGGATCTGGCTCAAAAGAGCGGTGATGTGTTATTCATGGATCAGCGCCAGCTCTTAACATTCGGATTCATCAAAGACACAGAGCTGGTTGACAGCTACGAAAAAAAATACCTCATGGATCAGGCTATGGCTGGTAATTCAGAGTATTTTGAAGCCTTTTACGAGGACCTGAAGAACTTGCGCTTTACTTTGATCGTGTCGGAACCTCTCTTCACCCGCCTTCAAGATACATCGGTGAGCTTTGCAGAAGAGAATAATGCCTGGGTTACATGGGTTTCAGAACCCATTCTGTGTTTCTACAGGCATAAATCCACTTTAAGAGAAGTGGGTGTACAACTACTGGTGCCGCGTGAACAGCCGGCTAACTGCCAGCTGCCCTAAGAAAGCCAACCGCCATTGAAGGTAAAGTGAAATGAATCCTGCTGAAGAACACAGCTCCGGCGAGCTAACCGGTCGCAGGCAGAAAATCCTGCGGCTAGCCGGAACAGTGATTGCCCTGGGGCTGTTGATTTACCTGCTTAGCCAACAGGGCTGGGGGGAGATCTGGAGCGCACTGCTGCAGATTCCAGCCTGGTATCTGCTGGCGGCGTTGGGGTTCACGCTAATCTCTCGCTTTGCAGTTTCGGCGCGCTGGCATATTCTGCTGCGCTCGGCAAAACTAGGCACCTCATTTTACGACAGCACACGCCTCACCTTTGCCGGATTGTTCGCTTCGAATTTTCTGCCCACGACTATTGGCGGCGATGTAGTGCGCCTAGCTGGCTCGATCCAGCTCAAGTACGATGCAGCGGTCAGCGCCGCATCCCTGGTGGTCGACCGCCTGATCGGCATGGCAGGTATGGCAGCAGCCATACCGTTTGGGCTGCCGAGCTTCCTGAAAGTGTTTGCTGCGCCCAGCGCCACCGGCAGCTTCGCGGCGCCGCTGGCGCTGTTCACCTGGCTGCCGGTGAGCTGGCAGGAACGTTTGCAGCGTGCCTGGCAGCGCTTGAAAGATGCGCTGCAGGCGTGGGTAGGACAGCCGCGTGCCCTGCTGCTTTCATTTGCCTTCACCTGGGTGCATATGCTGTGCATCTACGCCTCGGTCGCGCTGCTGCTGAACGGCATGGGTGAGCGAATGTCGTTTTGGCTGATCGCCGGCTTGTGGAGCGTGGTTTACTTCTTCACGCTGCTGCCGGTTTCAATCAACGGCTACGGTCTGCAGGAAATCTCGATCGCCTTCACCTTCACGCGTGTGGGAGGTATTTCCGAGCCGTCAGCACTTACCCTGGCGCTGCTGCTGCGCACCCTGACGATGATCGCCAGCCTGCCTGGCGCGGCATTCGTTCCGGGCATCCTGGCGGCAGGGCGTCCGGCCCAAGGTATCGAACGCTCCGAAGGTGATGCACAGAGCCTTCTGGATGCGGAGCAGAAAGACGGACCACGCGGCGCATGAATCTTTCAACCCGCGACGCTCGTTTTCAACAAGCCCTACTGGCACTCACCTTCCTACTAACCGCCGCCGGGCTGTATATGTTTGGTGCTAAAGCCACCCAGGCAGGTCTGCTTTTCGTCTCCCGGCGTGTGACCGCGATCAGTTCTACCTGGCTGCTGCTGTGCCTGGCGCTGCTAGGCATAACGATCGCCAGCCTGACGCCCGCCCGGAGCCGGTTGGAAAGCCTGGGCGGCAAGCTGTTCAGCGCGTTGAGCCGCCTGCGCCGCCTCAACCTGGTCCTCTTTGCACTGCTCCTGGCGATATACAACTTTTTGGTTCTGGGAAGCTTCGGCCAGGACTTCAACTCGACCCTGGTGCGCGCCAGCCTGCTCTGGCTTACCACCCTGGCAGGATTCATGCTGCTAAAAGCGGCAAATCTGGGCGTTGAACAGCACAAGACGGCAGACGGTGTGCTGTTTGCTTTTGCGCTGCTGGCAGGCGCGGCGGTCTACCGCATGCTCGCCTACCTACCGGAAATCACCCCCCACCCCTTCACGCTGGACTGGTCCGAGGCCAGCCGCTATTACTACGCCTCGCTCTACTTTTCCAGGCAAATTTACGGATTCGATCTATCGCCCACTGTGCTGCACCCCAGCCGCTACCTGATGCAGGCGCTGCCCTTTTTGCTTCCAGGCAGCCCGCTTTGGCTGCACCGACTGTGGCAGGTGCTGCTGTGGGTCACGGTTACCACCCTGACCAGCTGGCTGCTGGCGCGACGCCTGAACCTGCCAGATCCATACAAGCGCTGGGCACTCATCGCCTGGGCTTTCCTATTCTTGCTGGTCGGTCCGGTTTACTATCACCTGCAGGTGCCGGTGATCATCGTGCTGGCAGGCTTTCGCAAAGACCGCTTCTGGCTGAGCACGGCAAGTGTGCTGGCTGCCTCCCTGTGGGCTGGCATCAGCCGCATCAACTGGTTCCCGGTGCCCGGGATGCTGGCGGCGACCCTTTACCTTCTCGAAGTACCCCTGGAAGGGCGGGCCACCTGGCGCTATCTGCTGCCGCCCACAGCCTGGGGGGTGCTTGGAACGCTGGCAGCCTTTGCTTCTCAGGCAATCTATGCGGTCTGGTCGGGGAACTCCGCCGACCAATTTACCTCCAGCTTAACCTCCGACCTGTTATGGTACCGGCTGCTGCCGAACCCAACCTATCCTATCGGTGTGCTGCCAGGCGCCATTCTGGTTTGCCTGCCGATGGCGGGGCTGATCTACGGCAGGCTGAAGTCCACCGGGGGTTCCTATCATTGGCTGCGCCTGGCAGGCACCGGCGCCATGCTGTTGGTGCTGTTTGCCGGCGGATTGGTGGTGAGCACGAAGATCGGCGGCGGCAGCAACCTGCACAACCTGGACGCCTTCCTGGCCCTGCTGATGCTCGTGCTGGCATATGTTTACTTCGAAAAACAAACCCCAGAACCGGGGAGCGGAGGCAAGCACATTGCCCACGCGCGATGGTGGGGCAACGCAGGCCCTGTCTGGCAGGCGCTGGCATTTGCCCTGGTGTTGCTGGTCAGCATCTACCCCAATCTGGCTGTCGGAGGGCCGCGGGTGCTGCCCGGCGCCGACGAAACCGAGCTTGCATTGCGCCGCATCAACTGGGCCGTAAGCCCGGTAGCCGAAAACGGCGGCGAGGTGCTGTTCATTGCCGAACGGCAGCTGCTCACTTTTGGCATCATCGGGGATGTGAAGCTGGTGCCTGACTACGAGCGCGTTTTCTTGATGGAAATGGCGATGGCGGGCAACCCAGATTACCTGAATCGCTTCCACCAGGAGTTGAAATCGCACCGCTTCGATGTGATCATCAGCGAACCGCTGATTACCCGCTACAAAGGACCCCAGGTAAGCTTTGGCGAGGAAAACGACGCCTGGGTGCGCAACGTCTCGCGACCTGTTCTGTGCTACTACGAGATCGACCGCACCATGCGTAGTGTATCGGTGCAAATCCTGATCCCGCGCCAGGAGCGTCTGCCGGACTGCCCATAAGCCGGGCAGCTGCCCAGATACTGCGAAATACAGGATATTCTGTTAGCCAGGTAATTGCCAGAGGCAATTGCCTCTTGACCGATTGTAAGTGGAGGTTATAATTCAGCAGTTGAATTTTGGATATACTTATGGAAACGCCATCAGAAACCGTTCGCGACATTAGCCTGTTAGAGCAAATCGAGCACGACCCGGATGTGACCCAGGCCTCCCTGGCATCACAATTGGGTGTTGCAGTCGGAACGGTTAACTGGCATCTGAAGCGCTTGATCGCCAAGGGGTATGTCAAGGTGAAGCGCGCCCAACGCCGCAAATTGCGCTATATCATCACGCCCGAAGGCATCGCCTTCCGCGCCCGCCTGACTGTCAACTATATCGAGTCTTCCATGCGCCTGTACCGCCGTACACGGCAGCGGGTGGCTGATCTGCTGGGCGAGATAAAACAGGCCGGCTTTGAGCGCGTCATCATCCAGGGCGAGGGCGACATTGCTGAAATCTGCCGGTTAACTTGCCTGGAGCAGGGTATCCGTGTGGTCGAAGACCCCCACCCCTCACCCAGCGATGGACTGCCGGTGCTGGAGGTAAGCGACATGCGAGTGCACCTGATTGTTTCGCAAAAAGACTCCGCAGTCGTACCGCTGGCTGCCAATCCAACCCAGCAGGCAGACTGACCGGAGTCTGGAAGATCACCCGTCAGTAGCTGCGCGGCAATAGCCGCGCAGCAATAAGCGCAAACCAGAAAAAGCAAATGAGAAGGCGGAATTTCCGAGGCGGAATTTCCGCGATGGAGGCAGCACAAATGACCGATCAGGATAACTTCTGGCACAACCGAAGGGTATGCGTCACGGGAGGCGCAGGATTTCTCGGCTCTTTCGTTACCGAAAGGCTCAAAGAAAAAGGCGCTGCCGAAGTGTTCATTCCGCGGGTTGAACAATATGACCTGGTTCAGCCGGAGGCAATTGAGCGCATGTACAAAGACGCACGCCCAGACGTCGTCATCCATCTGGCAGCTCTGGCAGGCGGCATCGGTGCTAACCGCGCCCGCCCGGCAGATTTCTTCTATATCAATCTGATGATGGGCGTGCAGCTCATGCACCAGGCCTGGCTGAGCGGGGTGGAGAAATTTGTCGCCATCGGCACGATCTGCGCCTACCCAAAGTTCACCCCGCTGCCCTTCCGCGAAGAAGAGCTGTGGAACGGCTATCCAGAAGAGACCAACGCCCCCTACGGTCTGGCAAAAAAAATGCTTTTGGTGCAGGCTCAGGCATACCGTGAGCAGCATGGGTTCAACGCCATTTACCTGCTGCCGGTCAACCTGTACGGGCCGCGCGATAACTTCGATCTGCAGACCTCGCACGTCATTCCGGCTTTAATCCGCAAATGCCTGGATGCTCAAAACAGGGGTGATCGCCAGGTGGTGCTGTGGGGTGACGGTTCGCCCACGCGCGAATTTTTGTATGTCGAAGACGCCGCTGACGGCATCCTGTTGGCAGCCGAGCGCTACAACGGCAGCGAGCCGGTAAACCTTGGCTCAGGGTTGGAAATCACCATCCGCGAGCTGGCTAACTTGATCGGACGGCTGACCGGCTTCCAGGGTGAATTCGTCTGGGATACGAGCAAGCCCAATGGGCAGCCCCGGCGGGCGCTGGATGTCAGCCGGGCAGACAACTATTTCGGTTTTCAAGCACAGATGCCCTTCGAAGAAGGCCTGCGTCGAACGATTGCATGGTACCGTGCAGCCGGAGTATCGGCCAACGTCGGAGTACCGGCGAGCGCCGGATAATGCGCCGGGGTACCGGCGTGCCGGAGTACCGGCGAGCGCCATGATGGCGTTGGAGCTCAGCTAACCTGGTATGTCAAAAACTCAACCACTCACCACACAACCACCGGAAGAAGTCATCGTCCTGCGTCCCACGCGCGGCTGGGCCGCGCTAAACCTGCGCGATCTGTGGCGTTTTCGCGAGCTGGTATATTTCCTCACCTGGCGGGATGTGATCGTACGCTACAAGCAGACCGTACTGGGCGCCGGCTGGGCCGTTCTGCAGCCGCTGATCAATATGATCGTGCTGTCGGTGATCTTCGGCAGTTTTGCCAAGATGCCAACCGAAGGGATTCCCCGCCCGGTGTTCACCTTTGCCGCGCTGCTGCCCTGGGGATTGTTCTCCAAGGCGCTCTCCGACGCCGGGCGTTCCATGCTTTCTAACCGCAGCATGATCACCAAAGTTTACTTCCCTCGACTGATCATCCCCCTGTCTTCTGTGCTGGGAGGTGTGGTCGATTTCGCCATCCAGTTCGTCATCCTGCTGGGCATGATGCTGGCGTACCGCATCTACCCCACACCGGCGGTGTGGACTCTGCCGCTTTTCCTGCTGCTGGCGCTGGTCACGGCCCTTGGTTTCGGCCTGTGGATCTCGTCTTTGAACGTGATGTACCGGGACGTCAACTATGTGCTGCCGTTCTTGACACAGCTCTGGCTGCTGGTGACGCCGGTCGCCTACTCGGCGCGGGTGGTGCCGGAGCAGTGGCAGTTTTTGTATGCCCTGAATCCCATGGTCGGCGTGGTGGAGGGCTTTCGTTGGGCGCTGCTGGGAGCGGAAACGCCCCCTGGTCCCAACATCATCATCTCGGTAGTGATCTCCGTCCTTGTGCTGGTTTCCGGCATGTTCTACTTCCGGCGCATGGAGCGAACCTTCGCCGATATGGTGTAGGGGCGGATCGTGATCCGCCCTGATCGTGATCCACCCTGGTCGGGAGTACATGATGAGCGATCACTTGGCAATCAGAGTTGAAAACCTGGGTAAGCAGTACCGCATTGGGGCGCAGGTAGAGCGCTACCGCACGCTGCGCGACACGCTTGCCAGCGCCGCTTCCTGGCCTAAGCGACTGCTGCGCGGCGAGCTGGCGCATGGCAGCGAAACCATCTGGGCGCTGGAGGATGTCTCCTTCGAAGTCAAGAAAGGCGATGTGCTGGGTGTGATCGGGCGCAACGGCGCCGGAAAGAGCACGCTGCTGAAAATTTTGTCACGGGTGACCGAGCCGACGCGCGGCTATGCCGAAATCCACGGGCGTGTAGGCTCGCTGCTGGAGGTAGGCACCGGTTTTCATCCCGAGCTGACCGGACGCGAGAACATCGCCCTGAATGGAGCTATCCTGGGCATGGGGCGTTCAGAAATCGACAGGAAATTCGATGAGATCGTGGCCTTTTCCGGCGTAGAGAAATTCATCGATACCCCGGTGAAACGCTATTCGAGCGGCATGTACCTGCGGCTGGCCTTTGCAGTTGCAGCCCACCTGGAGCCCGAAATCCTGGTTGTAGACGAGGTGCTTGCCGTGGGCGATGCAGAGTTTCAACGCAAATGCCTGGGCAAGATGAGCGACGTAGCCCGCCAGGGTCGCACGGTGCTGTTCGTCAGCCACAATATGTCCGCCATTCTGCGCCTGACCGAGGAGGCTATCGTGCTGGAGAAAGGTCGCATGGTGCTGCGCGCCCCTTCCCAGCAGGCCGTGGACTACTACCTGACCTCGGGATTTGGCCATACCGGCCAGCATCACTGGCAGTCCGATGAGATACCGGCGGATGCAGCCCCTTTTCGACCCATCGCCCTGCGCATCCTGGACCCGCAAGAGCGGGTGGTGGATACGGTTCGCTCGGTCGAGCCAACAACTGTCGAGATCGAATACCACTTAAGCGAGTCGATCACCGGTTTGCGGGTGGGCATTTACCTGCTCTCGGCGCACGGCGAGCAAATTTTCGCTTCCTTCGATACCGATGACCAGGCACAGTTCGAACGCACCGGCAGCCGCCCCGCCGGTCATTACACCAGCCGCTGTACGATCCCGGCCGACCTGCTCAACGAGGGGCGCTATGTGATGGGCATCAACGCCAGCGCCTACCGTGTGCGCCGCTATTTCCAGGATGAGAGCGCCCTGGCCTTCAGCGTAGATGCCGCCGGCGCGCCGGGCATGCAGTGGATGGAGCCGCGCCTGGGTCCGATCCGCCCACGCCTGGAGTGGCACATCGAACAGGTCGAAGGAGCAAGATCTCTATGATGACGCTGAGGAAGCAAGCGTGGCGCTGAATAAGCAAACGATCAAGCAGATCCTGGGCGAGCTGCCGTATACGGCAGAGCTGTACTGGCAGTTCCGCCAGGGCGGCAAGCCGCTCAACAAAAGCTTCTCGCTGCGCCGCACAGAGCAGCGCCTGCCGCTGTGGAAGGCGCAGGCTCAGGCAGCGAGGGCGGCTGCGCTACAGCGCATGGGGCAAGCGTTTGACAGTTTGCCCTACATAGAGCCGCGCAAGGTGCTGATCTTCACGACGCTGCGCTACTGGATCGAGCACGGTGTGCTGCTGGGTATGGCTGCCGCCGGGTTGGGGCACCAGGTAACACTGGCATACCTGCCGTATGGCAATTGGCGGGTGCGCGGCAATCGCTTCGATCAACGCCGCCACAACGCCTACGCCCAAAAGGTGCTGCAGCAAGCTGCTCCGCTGCTGCAAACCGTCTCTTTCTATGACCTGATCCTCGATCAACAGCTAAATGCCCAGCTTCCAGGTCAGCTGGGAGATGCAATCGAGGCGCTGTCTTTTCGAGATGTGCAGTACAGCCTCAACCTTGAAGAAGTCGACCGGAACAGCGACACCCCTGAAAGGGACACCCCTGCAAGGGCCCTTTACCGCCTGCGGCTGGAGCGCAACACCCAGGCAGCCCAGGCTGCCCTGTACTGGTTGTCGCGCAACCGCCCGGATGTGCTGCTGACCCCCAACGGCAGCATCCTGGAAATGGGCGCGGTCTACCTGGTTGCTCGGCACCTGGGCATACCGGTGGTCACTTACGAATTTGGAGAACAGCGCGACCGCATCTGGATGGCGCAAAATGACGAGGTGATGCGCCAAAACACAGACGCCGTTTGGCAGGCGCACGGCAGCACGCCGCTGCGAGATGAGCAGTGGCAGCAGGTGCGCGAGCTATTTGCCTCCCGCCAGCGGGCCGACCTGTGGCAGAATTTCTCCCGCCGCTGGCAGGGCCAGCCCGGTCAGGGCGGCGAACAGGCCCGGCAGGCGTTGAGACTCGACCAGCGACCGGTGATCCTGCTGGCAGCCAACGTGATCGGCGACAGCCTGACGCTCAACCGCCAGGTCTTCACCGAGAGCATGACCGATTGGCTGCAGCGCACGGTTCGCTTTTTCTACGCGCTGGAGGGCGTACAGCTGGTCGTGCGCATCCATCCCGGCGAGCGCTACACCCAGGGACCGTCGGTAGCTGAGGTGGTTTGCTCCGCGGTGCGCGGCGCGGTGCCAGATCTGCCAGCCCACATTCACCTGGTGGCGGCTGACGCAGCGTTGAATACGTATGATCTGCTGGAGATCGCCGATGCCGGGCTGGTATACACCACTACGGTCGGCATGGAAATGGCGATGAGCGGCGTGCCGGCGGTGGTTTCAGGCCAAACCCATTACCGTGGGCGAGGCTTCACCCTGGATCCAGGCTCATGGCAGGAATACGAGCAGGCGATTATGGGCATCTTGTCGAACCCGACCGGCGCCCGGCTCACCCAGCAGCAGGTGGAAGCCGCCTGGAGGTACGCCTACCACTTCTTCTTCGAGTATCCCCGCCCATTCCCCTGGCACCTGCTGCACTTCTGGAACGAGCTGGAATCCTGGCCGATTGCGCGTGTCCTGTCTGCTGAAGGCCTGGCGCAGTTTGGCCGGACATTTGACGAGCTATTTGAGGTACCTGCACATGGGATCTGAGGTTAAAGAACGAGTGCGCCAGTTCTACGATCAGGTAGGCTGGCAGCAGGTGGGCGAGGGTCTGTACCAGAATGCACACTATGAAGACCTGCGCCCAGTCTCGCGCCCTTACATCCAGCGCTGCCATGCGCGTGTGGCCCGCTACCTGCAGAGCAGCGGGCGCTACCTGCTGGATGCCGGATCCGGCCCGATCCAGTACGCAGATTATCTGATCTATTCGCGGGCATACGATTACCGGGTGTGCGCCGATATTTCAATGGTTGCCCTGCAGGAAGCGCGCAAGCGCATCGGCGATCGGTTAGGTTTGTTTGTGGTTGCTGATGTCGCCCACCTGCCCTTCAAGCCGGGCGTATTCGATGGGGTGGTATCGCTGCACACCATTCACCACCTGCCGGAAGACGAGCACCTGCACGCCTACGGCGAGCTGTACCGGGTTCTGCGCCCTGGTCGCAGCGCCGCCGTGGTAAACGGTTGGCCTTCCAGCCGTTTGATGAAGCTGGCAGAGCCATTGGTCCGCCTCAGCCAGGGCAGCCGCCGCTTCGCTGCCCGGTTGATTAGGCGCGCCAGCAAGGGTTTAGAACGGAAACGGGCGCCGGAGGATGGCAATGACACACCCCAGAAGGGTACATTTACCAGCCGGCATGACGCCCATTGGGTGCGCCAGCAGGTTGGCGCCCAGATGCCGGTGGAGATTTATCCCTGGCGCAGCGTCAGTGTGCGCTTCATGCGCAACCTGATCCATCCCTGGACGGGTGGGCGCCTGTGGCTGCGCCTGCTGTACTTGCTGGAGGAACGCTTCCCGCACTTCTTCGGCGAGAACGGGCAGTACCCGCTGATCGTGATCCGCAAACCAGACATTGTTTCAAATAATGTTTCAAATAATGTTTCAGATAAAGTTTCATGATGGGACATAACATGAATTGGTCAGAACAGGTTATCCTGGTTACCGGTGGCACCGGATCCTTTGGAAAAAAATTCATCGAGGTGATGCTGCGCGAGTATCATCCTGCCAAGCTGATTATCTTCAGCCGGGATGAGCTGAAACAGCATGAGATGCGGACGCTGCAGAGCAGCGGGGCGCAACAGAGCAGCGGGGTCAGCGGCGCTACAGAGCAGCGCGGCGCGGAGCGCTTGTTCGACCACCCCAGCCTGCGCTACTTCATCGGCGACGTGCGCGATGTGGACCGCCTGCGCCGCGCAATGCACGGCGTTGACCTGGTGGTGCACGCTGCGGCGCTGAAACAGGTGCCGGCCTGCGAATACAACCCCATGGAAGCAATCAAGACCAATATCCTGGGCAGCAGCAACGTCATCGAAGCCGCCCTGGATATGGGCGTCAAGAAAGTGATGGCGCTGAGCACCGACAAAGCTGTGAATCCGGTCAACCTGTACGGCACCACCAAACTGGCAGCCGAAAAGCTGTTCGTACAGAGCAATGCCTATGCTGCCGGCACCGCGACCGCATTCAGCTGCGTGCGCTATGGGAACGTGGTCGGCAGCCGGGGCAGTGTGGTGCCGATGTTCATCCAGCAGCGCAAAAACAGCAAGCTCAGCATCACCGACGAGCGGATGACGCGCTTCTGGCTGACCCTGGAGCAGGGCGTTCGATTTGTGATCAAGTGCACCGAGCAGATGACCGGCGGCTAGGTATTCGTGCCTAAGATCCCCAGCACGCGCATCGTCGATCTGGCGCGTGCCATCGCACCTGGAGCGGAGCTGGAAGTCGTCGGCATCCGCCCGGGCGAGAAGCTGCACGAGGTGCTGGTGCACGAGGATGAGGCCCGCAGCACGGTCGAGCTGGATGACATGTTCGTCGTACAGCCGGCGACAGAGTTATGGTTTGCCCGCCGCTGGCAGGACAAGGGACGCCCCCTGCCGGATGGCTTTCGCTATGCCAGCGATACCAACCCGCACTGGCTGACGCTGGAGGATATACAAAAAATGGTGGCGCCCTTTGAACAAGATGCGACCGTGACGCCCTAGAGCGTGACGGCCGCGGCCCAGAGAGGCGTGCATGCGCATCCTCCTAACCGGGGCCAGCGGCCTGCTCGGTCTGAACCTGGCGCTGGAAGCGGCGCGAGACCACCAGGTCTCAGGCGCCGTCCACCAGAACAGCCTGAAAACGCAGGCATTCCAGGTGATCGAGGCCGATCTGCTGGCTCCAGGCGCGGTGGAGCGCCTGCTCGATCAGGTGCAGCCCGATTGGGTGATCCACTGCGCCGCCCTGGCCAACGTAGACGCCTGTGAAGCCGACCCGGCCCAGGCGCAGCAGTTGAACAGCCTGCTACCCGAAAAACTGGCCCGCCATGTCGCCAGGGGCGGAGCGCGCCTGCTGCACGTATCCACCGATGCAGTCTTCGACGGCGCCCGGGGAGGATATACCGAGCAGGACGAGCCTAATCCCCTGGGCGTGTACTCTCGCACCAAGCTGGAAGGCGAACAGCGGGTGGCGGCGCAGGACCCCAGCGCCATCATCGCCCGGGTCAACTTGTTCGGCTGGAGCCTGCACGGGCGGCGCAGCTTGGCGGAGTTTTTCTATAACAATCTGAGCGCCGGAAAAGGCGTGATGGGCTTCACCGATGTATTTTTCTGCCCCCTGCTGGTCAACGACATCGCCGGCGTGTTCCTGGAGATGCTGGAGCTGGGCCTGCAGGGCCTGTACCACGTGGTGAGCGGCGCAGAGCGCGGCGAATGCCTGAGCAAATACGAGTTCGGCGTGCGCCTGGCGCAGACTTTCGAGCTGGATGCCAGCCTGATCCGGCCCGCCTCCATCCAGGAAGCGATGGCTATCGCTGGTTTGAAAACCGCCCGTTCGCCGCTGCTGACCCTGCGAACGGATAAGCTTACTGCGGCGCTGGGGCATCCCACGCCGGATACGACCGGCGGCATACGGCGCCTGTACGATCTCTACCGTCAGGGCTATCCGCAAATGCTGCGCAGCCTGTCGTAGGGGCGGATCGTGATCCACCCCCAACCAACCAAAACCTTCTGGGAGGAAATATGGAAATCCAAATCGGCCAGCGCCGGATCGGCCTCGAGCACCCCACTTACTTTATCGCCGACATCGCCGCCAACCATGACGGCGACCTGGAACGCGCTAAACTGCTCATCCGCCTGGCGAAAGAAGCCGGGGCAGAGGCTGCCAAGTTTCAAAACTTTCGCGCTCCCAAGATCGTCTCCGATTATGGATTTCGCCACATGGATGGGCAGGTATCCCACCAGGCAAGCTGGAAGAAGTCCGTCTTCGAGGTGTACCAGTCGGCCGCGATCCCCTTCGAATGGACCGAAATCCTCAAAGAAGAATGCGATGGGGTGGGCATCGAGTACTTTTCCGCACCCTACGACTTCGACGCCATCGATATGCTCGATCCGTACGTGCGCGTGTACAAAGCCGGCTCGGGCGAAATCGATTGGCTGGAAGCGCTGGAACGCATGGCGCGCAAAGGCAAGCCGTTCTTCGTGGCGACCGGCGCAGCGACCATCGGCGAAGTGCAGCGCGCCGTGCACACCATCCTGGCGGTCAACCCACAGCTGGTATTGATGCAGTGCAATACGAATTACACCGCCAACCCGGACAACTACGACCACCTGCACATCAACGTGCTCAAAACCTATGCCGCCATGTTCCCCGGCGTGATCCTGGGACTGTCCGATCACACGCACGCCGTCGCCCCGGTGCTGGGCGCAGTCACTCTGGGCGCGCGCGTGATCGAGCGCCACTTCACCGACAGCAACGACCGGGAGGGACCGGATCATAAGTTCGCCATGAACCCGGAAAATTGGGCCAGAATGGTGGAGGAGACGCGCCTGCTCGAGCGCTCCCTGGGCTCGCCGGACAAATTCATCGCCAAAAATGAAATTGACACCGCCGTGGTTCAGCGCCGCTGCCTGCGCGCGAGCCGCGACATCCGGGCCGGCGAGGTATTTACGCGCGAGATGATCGATGTGCTCCGCCCGGCAACTCCTGGCGCGATTCTGCCCCCATATATTGCCGAGGTCACCGGTACGCGCGCCCTGCACGATATCCCTGCAGGCAAGGAATTGCGCTGGACAGATTTGACCGACTGAGGTCGATATGCCAACGGATCACGATCCGCTCAACCGGGCGGATCACGATCCGCCCCTACGATAATGATGCGTATCCTTTATTTTTCGCGCGATTACACCACCCACGACCATCGCTTCCTGAGCGCGTTGGCTCAAGATCACGGCGAAACCGCTCGGGTCTATTTCTTGCGGCTGGAAAAGAACGACCGGCAGCTGGAAGACCGCCCCCTTCCGCCCGGGGTAGAGATGATCCCCTGGGCAGGCGGCAAGGCTCCCGCCCGGTTGAGCGATGGGCTGCGGCTGCTGAGCGACCTGAAGCGCGTGCTGCGCCAGGTACAGCCGGACATCGTGCAGGCCGGCCCGCTCCAGCGCTCGGCTTTTCTGGTCGCGCTGAGCGGCTTCGCCCCGCTGGTGAGCATGTCCTGGGGTTACGACCTGATCTACGACGCCGGGCGCAGCTTCTTGTGGCGCTGGGCGACCCGCTTCACCCTGCGCCGCAGCCGGCTGATGGTCGGCGACTGCCAAGCGATCCGCTCCCTGGCGCTCCAATACGGCATGCGGGATGAAGGCATGGTGATCTTTCCCTGGGGCATCGACCTGGAACAGTTCCCTTTCGCTCCGCCGCCGGATGGGCCAGCCTTCACCCTGCTCTCGACCCGCTCCTGGGAGCCGATCTACGGCGTGGATGTGATCGCACAGGCTTTCGCCAGCGCGGCGAGGCAGATCCCTGAGCTGCGCCTGGTGATGCTGGGCGGCGGATCGCAAGCCCGCCTGCTGCACTCGATTTTCAGCCAGGCCGGCGTGCTCGAGCGGGTGCATTTCCCCGGACAGGTGAGCCAGGCTGATTTACCTCGCTTCCACCGCATGGCAAACCTGTACGTCAGCGCATCGCACAGCGACGGCACCTCCATCTCCCTGCTCGAGGCGCTGGCGACCGGGCGCCCGGCGCTGGTATCCGACATACACGGCAATCGTGAGTGGGTGCGCTCAGGTGAAAACGGCTGGCTGTTTCCGGATGGCAGCGCCAGCGCTTTGGCGCAGAGCATTGTGGACGCCGCCCGGCAGCGCCAAAACCTGACCGAAATGGGCCGTGCTGCGCGTCAGATCGCCCAACAGCGCGCCGATTGGCGCAAGAACTTTCCCGTGCTGGTGCAAGCCTACCGAAAAGTGTTAGATCCTTCACTGCGTTCAGGATGACGGGCAAGCACCCATGCCTCTCAAAGCGTTCAGGATGACAGACAATCACCCATGCCACCCTTAAAAACACTCGCCATCATCCAGGCCCGCATGAACTCCTCCCGCCTGCCGGGCAAAGTCCTGCTCGATATCGCCGGGAAGCCCATGCTGGAGCACGTGGTCGAACGCACCCGCCTGGCGAAAAGCGTCGACGAAGTCAGGGTGGCAACAACCAGCGACCCGAGCGACGACGCAGTAGAGGCTTTCTGCCGCTCCCGGGGCTACGCCTGCTACCGGGGCAGCGCCTACGATGTGCTGGACCGCTACTACCAGGCTGCCGGCGGCGCGAGCGCCGGCTCAAGTGTCGATTTGATCGTGCGCATCACGGCAGACTGCCCAGTGATCGACCCGCAGGTGATCGACCGCACGGTGTGTCTCTTTTTGGGGCTGCCCTATCAACCGGGCGGATCACGAGCGGGCGGATCACGAACGTACGATTTTGCCGCCAATCGCCTGCCGCCTCCCTGGGGGCGCACCTACCCGATCGGATTGGACACGGAAGTCACCACCTTCGCCAACCTGGAAACAGCCTGGAAAGAAGCCTCTCTGCCGCACCAGCGCGAGCATGTGATGCCATTTTTCTACGAGCAGCCCGAGCGCTTCCGCATCCTGCTGGTGAACTACGAAGTCGATTACGGCAAGCTGCGCTGGACGGTGGACACCCCCGAAGATTTGCAGCTGCTGCGCCAGATATTCGCCTACCTAGCTGCAGGCGGGCGGTATGATTTCTCCTGGCTGGAAGTGCTCGATCTGTTCCAGCGCCACCCCGAGCTGAGCCTGATCAACTCGCAGGTGCAGCACAAACACTATCGCGATACGGATGGACGCGGCGGATAAGTAATCCCGATGGACACCGTCTCCAGGCAGTCGAAATGAACGCAGCGCAAGCGCGGATAGTAATGCCGTCCGTCCATCATGGCTAAGCTAAAATCTGTGCAGAGGCGGCTGCCATCCTGGGAATCCCTGCCTGCCTGGCTGCGCCTGATTCTGCCCATACCCTGGTGGGCTCTGGTGGCGGCAGTGTTTGGATTGGCCTACACACAGACTCCCCTGTATGAAGGCAACCAGAACACCAAGTTTCTGCACGGGCTGGCGCAAGCCGGCGTTGGTTATCTGCATGAAGACTGGCTCGCCAACACCGTTGACCCGCTGCCGGTGTTCTCCTGGCTGGTGGGCATGACCGCCCGCCTCAATCAAGAAATCTTTTACATTTATTACTTTATTCTGTTTGGAATTTACTGCTTCAGCCTGTGGGGGATCGCCTCACAGGTCTTCGGGGTCAACCGTTCCCTCAACCGCAGCTTGCTGTTCCTGGCGGGCATACTGGCAATGCACTCACGCTGGCTCATCTTACGCTTGGAGGTGCGCCAGCGGTTGAACATCGAGTTCTTGCACAATGGGCTGGCAGGACAGTACCTGCTCGGGCTGGAATTTCAAAACAGCTCTTTTGGCGTGCTGCTGCTGCTCTCGATGTATGCTTTCCTGAAGCGCAGGTATACCTGGGCTGTCGCCAGCCTGGCGGTTGCCTGCCTGCTCCACTCGGCTTACCTGTTCAGCGCCGCACTGATTACGCTGGCGTATCTGCTGGTAATCTTTGTTGAGGAGCTGAAGAAGCGACGGCTAGATTCTTCGGTCGCTGCGCTCCTTCAGAATGACAGAGGGAGGGATGCGCTCCCTCTGAATGACAGGGGGGAGAAGGGGCGCCCTCAGAATGACATACCCCAAAAAGCGCTGAATCTCCCGATCATCCTGCAGGCAGCCCGGCGACCCTTCTGGATTGGAGCCGCCACGCTGCTGTTGGTTTCACCGCTTGTTTGGTACAACCAGACCTACCTGGGAGCGACATCCGCACAAAGCCAGGCGCAGGCACTGTCCATCCTGGTGCACGAGCGCATTCCCCACCACACCCAACCGGCGCAGTTTCTTGACCGCAGTGCTTATCTGCAGATTGCCATCATGCTGGTTGGTGTGCTGCTGACCAGCCGCAGCCGGCTTTTCGCCGTTATGGCAGCCCTGGCAGGCGGCGGATTGGTCTTCTCGGGGCTGCAGATCTGGAGCGGAAACGACAGCCTGGCAATGCTGGGCCCATGGCGGGTCTCGGTATTGCTTGTGCCGCTCTCCACCAGCCTGATCCTGGCGGCAGCCATTGCCCTGCTCGCCAACCTGCTGAGCATTGGGCGGCGTGGAGCACAGAATGCCGCACTGCGGGTCCCGCTGCGGCTGGTGGATCACCCACTGCTTCTGTTGGTAATCTTGCCGCTGGCCTTCAATTTTGCCTCGCGCGCCGTACGGCGGGGCATCGATATTCAAAGCGAATACGGCGCCAGCTTTCGCCAAAATCAGCTTGCCGAAATGGTGAACTTTGTGCGCTCCAATCTCGCCCCTGGGCAAATCTACATGGTGGAACCGCGCGAGGCTGAGTTCGATGATTTCCGCCTGGACACCGGCGCCCCCATCCTGATTAACTGGAAATCTCACCCCTACAAAGACAGCGACGTGTTGGAGTGGTACCAGCGCGTGCAGCAAGCCGATGCTTTCTACAAGGCCCCCGAGGTGGAGAAGTGTGCGCTGCTGAAAGAGCTCGGCGATCGATACGGCCTGACACACGTGGTGGTCAAGAAACGCGATGCCGGGCTGAACTGCGGATTCAACCAGGTTGAATTTAGCTCCACGCGCTATACCATCTTTGCCCTATCCCTGCCATGAACCCATCTTTCAATGACTGCCCGCTGTGCGGTAGTGACCAAAGCAGCCCGTTCGATCAACGCAGCTTTCGCGGTATACCCGTCGTAAACCGTATGTGCCGCAGCTGCGGTCTGGTGTACCAGTCTCCGCGCATGACTGATCAGGAGCTGAACGAGTTTTACGAGAGCGAATACCGCCAGCTCTATCAGGGCAGTCAAGGCCCGGACCGTAAGGATCTGGCGGTACAAAACGGGCGCGCCGACGCATTGCTCAACTTTACTCGCCAGTATGCAGAGAAAGTTGAGCGGCACCTGGATATCGGCTGTTCGGCCGGATTACTGCTGCAAAACTTCCAAAAGGCCTTCGCCTGCCAACCGGTGGGTATAGAACCGGGAACCGCATACCGGGAGTATTCTCGAAAACAGGGGTTGATGGTATATGCCAGCCTGGAAGAGCTGGAAGAGGCGCAGCCAGAGCGTTTCGATCTGGTCAGCCTGGCGCACGTGCTGGAGCACCTTCCCGATCCGGTGGTGTATCTGCGCCGCCTGCGAACGCAGCTGCTGGCGCAGAACGGCAGGCTGCTGGTGGAAGTGCCTAACCTATATGCTCACGATTGCTTCGAGGTCGCCCACCTAGTTTCCTACAGCGCGCACAGCCTGCAGCAGGTGTTGCGCAAGGCGGGCTTCGAGATCCTCGCGCTGCAGGCTCATGGCAGGCCGCGCTCACACCTGATCCCGCTCTACCTGACCGCTTTAGCAATTCCTGCAGACAGCCAGGAGGATTACCGGTTGGAAGCTGAAAGCGGGGTGGTGTGGAAGCGCCGCCTGGGCATGCTGAAGCGCTGGCTGCTCACACGCTTACAGCCGCGCCGCGCCTGGATCCCGGCAGCGGTAATAGATGCAGGGCGAGCCGTTAGCTTGCCCCACAGGAACGATGAGGCAGATCAGAGAGGGGATTCCACCCCATGACCGGGCTGACCATCTTCTCGGCGCCCAAAGCTTTCACCAACCCGCATATCAGCACCATCCAGCGCAATGCCATCCAATCCTGGACGCACCTTGGTCCGCAGGTGCAGGTGCTGCTGGTGGGCGAGGAAGAGGGATTGGCGCAAGCCGCTGCGGAGTACAGCGTACCGCTGATCCCCAACGTGAAGCGCAATGACTCCGGCACCCCGCTGGTCAGCTCGATCTTCCAGCTTGCCCGCCAGGCCAGTCAAAGCCCACTGCTGGCATACGTCAACGCTGACGTACTCCTTCTGCCGGATTTCGTAGAGGCCGCATTGCAGGTCGCCGGGCAGTTGGAACGCTTCCTGGTCATCGGTCAGCGCTGGGACCTGGACGTACGCGCCCTGCTCGATTTCTCCGCAGGTTGGGAGCAGCGGCTGCAGGGCGATCGGCAGCAGCGCGGCCGCCTGCACTTGCCCGCCGGCAGCGATTACTTCATCTTCCCGCGGGCGCTGTTTGGCGAGATGCCCGAATTCGCCATCGGGCGCGCCGGCTGGGATAACTGGATGATCTACCATGCCCGCTGCCAGGGTTGGCCCGTGGTGGACGGCACCCCCACCATCAAGGTCATCCACCAGGATCATGATTACAGCCATTTACCGGGCGGGAAGCCGCACTACGAGCTGCCCGAGTCGCGGGTAAACGAAGCCCTGGCAGGCGGCAGCGCCAATCTGTACATGGTGCTGGATAGCGACCGCCAATTAATTGGCGGGAAAGTGCGGAAACCGCGCTGGACGTGGCTGCGCACCCTGCGCCGCATGGAAACCTGGCTCACCCCGCCGGACGGCAGCCGCAAAGGCTGGCGCTGGCAGCTTGCCCGCCAGGCGCGCCGTCTGCGCCGCAAGCAAACCGGATCTTTATCTTAAGCGATGCGTGTCGGTCAGAACCCCGCCAAATCCATAGATCACGTCGCCCAGCCCGCCCGGGTAACGGTAGCTGTGGTCAGCTATATCCCCTTCCTGAGCGGCTATTACGCCCAAAGCCTGGAAGTGCTCAAAGCTTGCCTGGGAAGCATCCGGGAGAACACACCAGAAGCGGCGGAGCATTCTCAGCTGCGTTATGATCTGCTGGTATTCGACAACGCCTCCTGCAGCGAGGTGCGCGCTTACCTGGCGCAAGAACAGGCTCAGGATCGCATCCAGTACCTGATCTTATCGGATAAGAACGTCGGCAAAGGCGGCGCCTGGAATATCATCTTTCAAGGTGCGCCAGGCGAGATCATCGCCTATGCCGACAGCGATGTGCGTTTCTACCCGGGCTGGCTGAGAGAGACTCTGCAGATTCTGGATACCTTTCCGCACACCGGCATGGTCACGGCGCGCCCGCTGCGCACACCCGAAGAGTTCTATACCAGCACGCTGGCATGGGCACACCAGAATCCTGAGGTGCAGATGGAACGGGAGAGCTTCATCCCCTGGGAAACCTACCGGGAGCACGTGCTCAGCCTGGGCACCGGTGAGGCTCAGGCGCGCCAGTGGTACGATTCCCGGATGGACTACCGCCTCACGCTGAACGGCGTGCGTGCGTATACCGGCGCAGCTCATTTCCAGTTCACGGCGCCCAAGTCTGTGCTGGCGCAGTTCCTGCCCTTCCAGATGGACCGCCCGATGGGGCAGGTGCGCGCGCTGGATGAGCGCATGAACGCCGCCGGCTATTTGCGGCTGTGCACCTGCCAGCCGCTGGTCAAGCACATGGGCAACCG
>JBGSTO010000251.1:0-35878 GCA_041736465.1 Anaerolineales bacterium
CTGGCTGTGGGTGACCATCAGCAGGTTTTTTTGCACCTTACGGGTCAGGTGGTCGAGCAGCTCAAGCACCTGGCGACCGGTTTCTTCATCAAGGTTGCCGGTGGGTTCGTCGGCGAGCACCAGTATGGGGTCGTGCACCAGGGCGCGGGCGTTGGCGACGCGCTGCTGCTCGCCGCCGGAAAGCCGGTCTGGGAACGTGTTCAGGCGGTCGTGCAGACCGACAGCCTGCAGCAGCTCTTCGGCGCGGCGCCTCGCCTGGCGGCTGTCCACGCCGTTCAATTCCAGCGGCAGGGTTACATTTTCGATCACTCGCAGGGTAGGCAGCAGGTTGAAGAACTGGAAGATGAAGCCAATTTTCTGACGGCGGAAGAGCGTGCGCTGGTGGTCATCCATGCGGGTTAGCTCTTGCCCGTCGAGGAAGATTTGTCCGGAATCGGCCTGGTCGATCCCGCTGATCAGGTTGAGCAAGGTGCTCTTACCGCTGCCGCTTTTGCCGATGATGGCTACCAGCTCGCCGCGGCGAACAGCAGCATCGGCGCCGTTTAGCACCAGACGGCTGCGGCCTCCTTCCATGAAGCACTTGGTCAGATTCTCGAAGCGTAAAAAGTCGTTGTTATCCATGGGCATACTCGCCGCTTCCGGCAGGTTGGGTGTGATAGGCTTCCAATACCCGCTGGCGGGCAAAGTGATGGTCAATGATCGGAGCAGGGTAGGTGCGACCGATGCGCACGCCCAGGTGGTTCTGCAGGCTCTGCGGCATTTTCCAAGGTTCGTGGATGTATTCATCCGGCACAGGCTGCAGCTCGGGGAGCCAACGCCGCAGGTACACGCCCTGCGGATCAAAGCGCGCACTCTGCAGCACCGGATTGAAGATGCGGAAATACGGGGCAGCGTCCGTGCCGGTGCCGACGGTCCACTGCCAGCCACCGTTGTTCGCTGCCGGGTCACCATCCAGCAGATACTGCATGAACCAGCGCTCCCCCAGCCGCCAGTCCACCAGCAGGTCTTTGGTAAGAAAAGATGCCACGATCATGCGCGCCCGGTTGTGCATCCAGCCAGTGGCTGCAAGCTGGCGCATGGCGGCATCTACCACCGGGTAGCCGGTTTGCCCGTGCTGCCAGGCGGTCAGATCCTGGGTGTTGTTCTGCCAGTCTATGTGCATGTGGCGGAAATTGCGTCTCAGCACCTGCGGGAAGTGATGCAAAATATGAATGTAGAACTCCCGCCAGATCAGCTCGTTCAGCCAGGTTTCAGCGCTTTTGGCGGCGTTTGGATCGCCAGCGCTGCGCAAGGCGCCCCAGGCGGCGGCAGCAGCCTGCCGCGGGCTGAGCATACCCAGGCGCAGGTAGGGGGAGAGGCCTGAAGTGCCATCCAGGTCCATCCGGTTGCGGGCTTCTGCGTAGGTGTACAGCGGCGCTTCCAACCCGGCGACAAAGGCGTGCAGCCTGTGCTGTGCTGAAGCTTCGCCGGCGGTGAAGGCAGGTTCAATCGCAGCAGGAGGCGCGGGTGGAAGCGGGTCGCCAGGTGGAAACTGCGGCGTTGGAATATGCTCCGGAGCGGGGATGGGCTGCAGGCTGGAAATACCCGGCAGGCTTTTCCAGGCACGGCTGAAGGGGGTGAAGACTGTATACGGCTGACCGTTGGTTTTGAGCACCAACCCAGGCGGGATGACCGCCGGGCTGCCAACCAGTTGCAGCGGCAGGCTGGCTGCAATTTGCCCGTCTCTCTGGCGAGCGTATGGGGAGTGGTCTGCCTCGGCAAAGATCGCCTGGGCGCCGGTTTGCTGCACCAGGGTGGTGAGCGCCTGCAGCGGCGCGCCCTGCAGGAAAACTACCCGGCTGCCGCGGCGCCTTAAGTCCTCGTCCAGGCTGCGCAGCCCATCCAGCAAATAGGTCAGCCGGCGGGTGCTGGCATAGGGGGAGCTCAGCAGATGCGGATCGAGAATGAATACGGGCAGCACCTGGGCTGCAGATTTCAATGCAGCCTGTAAGGCCTGGTTATCGAACAGCCTCAGATCGCGGCGCAGCCACCAGATGGCGATATTCACGGTTAGCTTTCTTTCCTTTCGTTCAAATTGGCGGTGGCTGCATCCAGGGCGTCGATCTCGTCCTGGCTGAGCGACCAGCCCAGCGCGCCGGCATTTTCCTGCGCCTGGCGGTAGTTCTTGGCGCCGGGAATGGGCACGGCGCCTTTGCTCATCACCCAGTTGAGGGCAACTTGCGAGGGAGTCTTATCGCCGCGGGCGTGACCGATCTCGCGCAGCAGGCGAATCAGCGGCGGCAGGCGGTTGAGCCAGCGCGATGAAAACTTGCGCCCACGAACCCCTCCGGGTGGGTGATTGGGACCGTATTTGCCGGTGAGCAATCCCTGGGCGAGCGGGCTGTAGGCGATCAAGGTGATGTTGTTCTGGCGGCAGGCTTCCAGAAGACCGTTCTTCTCAACATCCCGATCGAGCAGGCTGTAGATGACCTGGTTGGAAGCCAGGGTCACGCCACGCTTGAGCAGCACCGTTTGGGTGCGCAGCATTTGCTCCTGGTTGTAGTTCGAGACGCCCACTGCCCGAGTTAACCCCCTGAGCACGGCATCTGCCAGGGCGTTCGCCCAAGTTTCGAGCAGCGCGAGAGAATTGGGCACGTGGATTTGGTACAGGTCAACTTGCTGCACGCCAAGTCGTTTCAGGCTGCCGCGCAAGGCGCCAATCAGCTGGCTGCGATTGACGCGCCAGGGGTACGGAAAGAACTTGGTGGCAAGGACGACACTCTTGCCCGACTGGCGGATAAACTGCCCTGTCAGGCGCTCGGAAGCTCCCATGCCGTAAACCTCGGCAGTATCGATCAATTGAATGCCTGCTTCGAGGCTGGCTTCGAAGGCGGCGACTGCATCCTGCAGCCCGTATTCCCTGCCGTAGCCCCAAAAAAAGCGGTCGCCCCACGCCCATGCGCCTACGCCCAAGGGTGATAGAGTGATATCTGTGCTGCCGAGTGTGATCTGGTCTGGGATCATGATTGGGCGCAGCTCCAGCTGCGAGATGAATTATGAGATATGAGTGTTAAGCTCGACGATGATGTCGTGGATGAGCTGGGCGCTGGCTTGTAAAGCCTGGCTTTCCTCGTCGTTCAGTGGGGGCTGCAGCGTAGTGAGGATTCCCTGACCACCCACCAGATGAGGCAGGGAAATGGTTACATCGTGCATGCCGAACACATCTGTGACCGGAGTGCAGACGGTCAGGATGGCGCGCTGATCGCGCAAGATGACTTCGGTGATACGCGCCAGGGCGCTGCCGATTCCATAGTAGGTCGAGCCTTTACCCTGGATGATGTGGTAAGCGGCATTGCGCACCTTGTGGTCTATTACCTGGCGATCTTCTTCGCAAACGGAGAGATTGCGCAGCTTACAAAACTGATCCAGGGGGATACCACCGACAGAGGCCAGCGACCAGGTAAGCACCTCGGAGTCGCCATGCTCTCCCAGGACATATGCGTGCACATGCTGGGAGTCTACGCCAAGCTGGCGGGCCAGCAGGGAACGGAAGCGAGCTGTATCCAGTGTTGTGCCGGAACCGATGACGCGGCTGGAGGGCACACCGTGCTGAGCTGCGTAGTGGGCGGTAAGATGGGTCATGATATCCACCGGATTGCTGGCTACCAATAGAATGGCATCCGGAGCATAGGACAGGATCTGGGGAACGACCTGGGCGAACACCCGGGCGTTGCGCTCCAGGAGCTGCAGACGCGTCTCCCCAGGCCGCTGGCTGACGCCGGCGGCAATGATCACCACCTGGGCGCCGGAGAGAGCCGAGTAGTCGCCATATGATACTTCAAGCGGATGAGCAAAGGGAACGGCATGTTGGATGTCGTCTGCCTCTGCGCTGGCTCTCTCTTGATTAAGGTCGACCAGTACGATATGCCTGCCAACGCCGCGCATCACCATGGCGTAGGCTGCCGTTGCTCCAACCAGACCACTGCCGACAATCCCGATTTTCATTGTAAATTGCTCCTGTATCCCGCGTGCTTAATCCAACCCGGTAGGCGGATGCGTCTTGACTGCGCCAGGCAGAGAAGTGGCGACCCTGCCCGGGAGAGCCGACAAGACCGAACGGGCAATACGCAGCCCACCCAGGGCTACCGCCGGCATGCTCTGTCCCGGAAAGACCGAGTCGCCGACCATCCACAGATTCCTGGCGAGGCGCGGCTGCCGGGCAGTGAAAAGGCTGGTTTGCGGGTAGCCGCCAACCCAGCCCCATTTGCGGCGGGTGAAGCGCTCGAAGGTAACCGGTGTGCCAGGCAGGATCAAGGCAGCGCGCTGGCGCAAATCCGGGATCACCCGCTCGGCGCCGGTGAGGATATGCTCCAGGTAATCCTGACGGCGCTGCTCGTAAGCCGGCGAATCGTGGTTGTAGAGCTGCCACCAGGGGCGCAGATCGGTGTGGGTGCTGATGGTCAGGGCGCGGTGACCAGATGGAGCGCGGCTGGCATCTTCAGGAAGACTGAGCGACATGAATAGGGTGTTGCCTTCTGCCACCGGCGTCTCTTTCGCCGCTGGCGCTGCCTGGAGGACCTGGTGGTGTAAGGGCGCATCTGGAGATAAGCCCGCGCCATCTAGCCCTATGTATACCATAAAGGCGCCCCAGCCGCGGGCAGGTGCGGGCGGTTCTTGCGAGGTTGGTTTTCCCAACAGGCGGGAGATATTATCCTGGGGCAGGTTTGCGATCACCACAGCGGCGGAATAAACGTCTCCCCGGCGGGTATGCACCTGCCACTCGCCATTGGCGAGCTGCTCCAGGCGGGTCACTTCCTGGCGAAGACGCACCTGCCCGCCGTGTTGGCGCACCGCCTGCACGAGCAGATCGCTGACCGCACCCATGCCGCCGTGGAGATGAGCCACGCCGCGCCGGGGCAAATCAAGTGCGGCGGCACCGTACAGGGCATAAACATGCTGGCTGGTGGCTTGCGCCGAGATGAGCAGCTGGGCGTCGATGAACTGGCGCAGGCTTGGCGAGGCGCCTCGCAGGTGGTAGGCAACCGGTCGGAAGGCGTCTGCCAGCAGACCGGGGAGTGCTGCTAGCGGTGGGGCATCCTTCAGGATCCAGCCCGAGCCGTGCCCGAGCAGGGAGAGTGCCTGGGAGAGACCATGGGGAGGCCAGGGCGGCAGGCGCAGGGCAAGGCTCCACAGTGCATCGGCGGTATCTTCCTGCCAGTGAAAAAAGGCTTCGCTTTCAGCTCCGAATACCCGCTTATGTTCTTCCCAACGGCGCTGATCCGTAAAGCGGGAAACCTGCTGCCCGTCTGGCAGGTGGACGAGCATGGCTGTCTCCGGAGTTTCGATGGGCCAGGACGCGATTCCAGTAGCTCGGGCGACCATATCCATCGGACCGCCAGGGTAGAAGCCTCCGGCGAGGGTTGCCCCTGCGTCAAAGCGGTAGCCCTGGTGGTAGAAGGTGCCGGCGCAGCCGCCCGGATAGACGTGTGCTTCCAGCACGGTAACGTCCAGCCCGGCACGCGCCAATACTGCGGCACTGGTCAGCCCGCCGACCCCGGCGCCGATGACGATCACCGATTTCATTATCTGGCGGCGCCTTTTGGTTGGAGCATACGCCGTGTTTTCAGCGCTCGAAATGCGAACAGCAGCGGCATGCCTGCCCACATTGCTAGCCCAATCAAACCCCACCATAAGTGCGGCTTGATCTCAGCCTGGATTTCATCGGCAACCAGCGTTTCGCCGTTCGCAAGCGAGGTGTAGCGATGCTGGTGCACCCAGGTTTTGAACGGCCCTTGAAGCTGGCGGTCGATGAAGCCATTTGGTGTGACAGCTTCGATCCTGGATACCCAACGCACCGGGACAGGCCCCATCCACAAGGTAAATGCCATCGTCGAACCATCCGAGAGCTGTTCGGGCGCCTGCTGCATGCGCACGACGATCGGCGGGGGTGTGATGACAGACATATTGCCTGACCGGCTGTGGAAAGCAGCCACGGCCTCTACAGAGGCGTTTATGGGAAACTCGCGTTTGTATTTCATCCGTTTAGCCAGCAGCTACGAAGATTTCAAGAGGTCGCGCAGAGCAGGTTCGAGCTGGCTGAATTTGAAGTCGTAACCCAGCGCCTGCAGGCGTGCGGGGATGACATTTTGACCGGTGAGCAGCACGCTGGCTGTCTCGCCAAATGCCAGCTTGAATGCAATACCCGGAGCGGGCATGAAATAAGGCCGCGACAGCACCCTGGCGATCGTGCGTCCAAAATCGGCGTTGCTCAACGGCTGCGGCGCGGTAAGGTTGAACGCGCCGGAGGCTTTATCGTTCTCGATCAAGAAGCGGATGGCGGCGACTTCGTCTGCATGGTGGATCCAGGAGTGGTACTGCTGTCCCGAGCCGATTGGCCCGCCGGCGAACAATTTGAACGGAAGGAGCTGGAGCGGCAGTGTGCCGCCGTCCATGCTCAGTACGATACCGGTGCGGATGATCGCGCGGCGCACACCGAGCCTTTCGACCGGCAGTGTCGCAGCTTCCCATTTCTGGCAGACCTCAGCCAGGAAATCGCTGCCATAGGATGACTCTTCGGTGACTATTTCCGACTGGCGCGGCCCATAGATGCCGACTGCCGACGACTGGATGACCACGCCGGGCTTTTTAGAGGCGGACGAAACTGCCTCCACGACAGCCTTGCCGGCATTCGAGCGGCTCTCCAGGATGCGGCGTTTCTTCTCCGCCGTCCAGCGGTCGGTGAACATCATCGCCGGGATGGTCTCGCCGCGCAAACTTTCGCCGGCAAGGTTGACAATTGCGCCGGCTCCATCGGCAAGATGCCCCCAACCTTCGGCGCTGCGCCCATCCCAGCCAACCAGCCGGACATTGGAAGGGCGCGGCTGCCCGCTGCCAGGGGTGCGGGTGAGGATGATCACTTCGTGACCTGCCGCAGCTAACTGGCTGGTAAGCGCCTGACCGATAAAACCGGTTCCCCCGGTGATAATAATGCGCATAACTGTCTCCATTCTTCTGGGCAATTCGGCAGCTTCCTGCCTGAATTCAGCCCTATTTTTTTCTAAAATATGACCGTAATTGACCGGCGGAACTGATTATACGTGCTGGAAGCCTTCTTGTCAATATATTGTAGAGATATGTTTGTAAATATCTTGACAACCTTGCGTATATTCTGTATAATATTGCAAACATGAACACTTGTCAGACAAACGAGGCGTGAACAATGAGTCCATTACCAGACGTTGAATTCGGGAATGATGAACCCCTGTACAATATTGGCGTAGTTGCCAGGATGACCGGGATCTCCATGGCAACATTGCGCGCCTGGGAGCGGCGTTACGAGTTTCCCGAATCCCAACGCACCGCAGGAGGGCACCGGTTGTATTCCGAGCGGGATGTGCTGCGCCTGCGCTGGGTGAAGGCGCGCATCGATGAGGGCATGCAGACCGCCCAGTCGATCAATGCCCTGAAACACCAGGAGCAAACTGGGCACCTGCTGCTTGCGCCGGCTGTCGGTGTGGAAGCAGAGAGCGCCTTGGAGCCTGTCCAGCCCTACTATAATGGGCATTACGTAGAAAAGCGCCAATTCATGCAGGTCTACCAGGACAGACTGCTGGATGCCTTGATTCATCGAAACTTTTCCAGAGCAGATGAAACCATAGGGGAAGCGCTGATGATCGCCAACCCTGAGGATCTGATCCTGCAGGTGATCGGGCCGGTGATTTCACGCACCGGTGATTTGTGGGAATCCAACGAGATTAACGTTGCCACAGAGCACCTGGCGACAAACTACCTGCGCCAGCGATTGATGACCTGGATGTTAAGCGGGCCGCCGCCTATGGCAGTGCCTCCGGTTGTGCTGGCTTGCGCACCGGACGAGTGGCATGAGGGCGGCTTGCTGATCATCGGCGCTCTACTGCGGCGGCGGCGATGGCCGATTGCTTACCTGGGGCAGTCGCTGCCTCTGGAAGACCTGGCGTTATTCGTCAACGAGATTCGACCCAATGTGGTGGTGATGGTAGCCATGTCAGAAAATACAGCCACCACCCTGGCAGGTTGGCCGAAATTCTTACCTCAAGCGGCGGAGAACAACCACCCGGTCATTGCGTATGCCGGGCGGGTTTTCGTCGAACAGCCCGAATGGCGGCTGCACGTGCCAGGGATGTACCTGGGTGATAAATTTGAGGATGGAGTCAAGACCATCGAGAGACTGATGGGGCAGGGCAAGGGCGCTTAGGGAGAACCGGCCTCATTTTATCAGCAAGCCGGTCACCCAAAGCATAAGCATCCCGGCGACGATCCCGGCAAATACGGTGCCGGGCATTGCCTCTCTGGTGGTGTCCTTTTGGATCAGCTTGGCAATTTCGTAAACCACCTCGAACACAGCTCCCGTGCCAATCGCCAGAAACAGCACAGCCAGGGTAGGTGAGGGCGAAAATCCACCGATCCAGGCGCCAAAAATCGCCGGCGCGCCGCCAATCAAGCCCATCAATGCCAGCCTGCCGATACCGGGCCGGTCTCGCAGCACCGGGGCGATGATCCCCAACCCTTCGGTGATGTTCTGAATGATAAAACCCACCACCAGGAAGGCGCCCAGGGCGATCTCGCCCACGTTGAAGGCAGCGCCAATCGCCAGCCCTTCACCGAGGTTGTGCAGACCAATCCCGATTGCGATCATGTATGCCAGCCACAATCTTTGCGATGCCTCGCTGCGCCCTTTACCTGACTGGCGCCTGGTGATAGCATCCAACAGAAAGAACGTACCCACCGCGCCGATGCCAACCAATCCGATGCCCTGAAAAGAACCTGGCACAGCGGCAGCCTGCTCCAGCGCTTCAACCAGAGTATCCAGTCCAAGGAACAGCAGCAGCCCGGCAGTGAGCGCCAAGAGAAATACCATGGCGCGCCGCCCGAGCTGGCGCAGTGCGGGGAACCAGAACAATCCCAAATAAACCGGAATCACGCCAACGTATAAACCAATCAGGGTAAAGCTGAAGAAGGTGCGCCCATCCGGTTCCGGAGTGACAAAAGCCACAGGAATATCGACATCGAAGGGAATTGCATTGGTTGTAAACACGCGCAGCCTGTAGGCTTCGCCGGCAGACCAGGCATAATCGAGATGAATGATGGCGGTGTTCAAGCGGGGGATTTGCGCACCGGGAGAGATGGTGAACGGCCAGACGGCGTCATTGATGATGATCTGGGCGACTTGCAATGTTTCCGGCCCGGAGTTTCGCACCACGGCCTCGATGCTCCCTGGTTTTAAGATCGTGCGCTCAAAGGTCAGGGCTTCGACCGGCGCGGGTGGTGTGAGGCGCAAACCGCCGCCGGTGGTGAGAAACAGCCAGATCACACCGCCCAGCACGATGAGCGGCAGCACGAGCAGCACGGCAGTCGTCAGGTTCGGACGGCGCTGAAGCGTTGGTGATGCGCTATTTTTACTCATATTCTCGCTCCTCATGGCAGCACCTCGAAATTCCCCGTCCAACCCAGCTCGGCGAATTCGGTGTTATGCGCGTGAAACATATACAGCCCGGGGTATTTGTAGGAGAACTCCAAAATACCGCGCTGCGCCTGGGTCTGCATGATGTTGTCGGTGTATTCGCTGGGAGTCAGGCTGGTGCCGGTGGGGTAATAGTTGAAGAAATTGGCGTGCAGGTGAAAACTGTTGATCAGGTCGAATTCGAGGATATTGACCAAATACACCCGCACCTTTTCACCAACCTTGATCTGGATGGGGTGCTGCTGGTAGTGGAAAGGGATGGCGTTCACGGCGTAGAAATCATTGCCATCATCAAAATCTACATCGAAGCCGCTCATGACCATGACGAATTCACGATCGACGGGCGGACGTCCCCCGGGTGGGTCGATAATAAAAGCTCCGTACAGACCTTTGGCGATGTGGCGCGCCAGGGGAGCAGCGTGGCAGTGGTATAGATGCAGGCCGAAGGGTTCGGCGTCGAATTCGTAGGTGAAGGTCTGGCCCGGATCGATTACCCCCGGCGTGCCGGGTACGCCGTCCATTGCACTGGTATGGATTCCGTGGAAGTGCAGCGAGTGCGGGTGGCTGCTGCCGTTGCGAAAACGGATGCGGAGCAGGTCGCCTTCTGTGCAGCGCAGGGTGGGACCGGGGATGCGCCCGTTATAGGTCCAGGCTGGAAAATCTATTCCGGGCACGATCTCGATGTTCTTGTTGACCACGTAGATGTCGTATTCGCGCAAGGTGCGCCCGTTTTCTAGGGTAGACACTTTCCCGTAGTCGAAGTCCGTCAATACTTGCGACGGGTCGAAGCCGTTGCGCTGGTGATCTACCTCGCCGACTGCCATCGGCATGGCGTCTGCGTGGTTGTGGCCAGTCTGCGCCAGCGAGCGGGCGGTTGCGGATATGACTGGATAGCTCAGCGCGGCTGCGCCGGCGGTTCCGAGCAGGGTGAGCCCGCCCGCCTTGAGAAAGTCACGCCTGGATACCTGTTTCTTCATACTGCCTCCGTGAAAACAATAATGCTATACGTTGATCGCACCTGGTGAGCCGCCACAGGGGCCTCCATACCAGCCGGGTGAGATTCTTCGCTTCGCTCAGAATGACACATCAGATAAGCGAATTGTTAAGCCATCTAATTAGATAATTAGGATAAACTAAATAATATTTTAGTGGAGAAGTCGAATTTCGTCAAGCGTTCAGGAGAAGCTGAATCCCCAGGTGATAAAAAGAAAGGCCCGTACCGTAAATCAGGTACAGGCCAAGCGCACTTTGAGTTCAGGGTGCCTAACGGGATTCGAACCCGTGATAGCTGATCCACAGTCAGCTGTGTTGCCGCTACACCATAGGCACCATGTTTGACACTTGAAACCACAACCAGGTGCTGTGCCATTGAGCCACTGGCACCATAGCGACGCTATTCTATCATGAAGCCGGATCACTCGCAAGCAATTGGCGCAGGTGCGAGACTGCGGTGGGGCGGTCGACGATGGCTTGCTGGCCCAGGCGCAGGTCCTTGACTGCCACTTTGCCGGCAGTGATTTCGTCGGGGCCGAGCACGACGGCGAGCTTTGCCCCGATACGGTCGGCGAATTTCAATTGACGCCCCAGCTTGGCGGCCTCAGGGTAGCAGGCTGCCGGCAGCCCGGCCTGGCGCAGCTCGGCGGCAAGCTTGAAAGACTCCAGCAAAGTGCTCTCGTCGAAGACGGTGACCAGGATAGGAGCGGGAGAAAGCGTGCCGGGATCTGGAACCACGCCATATTTCTTGAGCACCAGGGTGGCGACCACGTCGCCCATGGCGAAACCCACCCCGGGCAGCTGGTCTCCGCCGACCTCGCCGACCAGGTTGTCATAGCGCCCGCCGCCTAAGACTGCCCTGAACTCTCCTTGCTGATCCCAGGCTTCGAAGACGGTGCCGGTGTAGTAATCCAGGCCGCGGATGACGTGCGGGGCGTAGCGCACATACTCGCGAACTCCCAGCGCTTCCAGTGCGGCGAAGGTGCGCACCAGCTCAGGAGATTTTTGCCAGAGCTGGTCGTCGGCGAGCAGGCGCTGCAGGCCTTCAAATTGTGAGGCGTCCAGCCCCAGCTCAAGGGCGTAAGTCTGCCAGTCCTGCGGGCTCATCTTATCGCGGCGATCTACCAGGCGCAGCACGCCAGGCCGCGCCTGCGAGGGGATATTCAAGGCGGTGAACTCGTTGTCCATCAGGCGGCGGTTGTTAACCAGAATGTGGATCTGACCGGGCAGCACCCCCAGCGAGCGAAAGAATTCTGCCGCCACGGCGATCAGCTCGGCATCGGCCTCCGGTGTTTCCACGCCGATCAGGTCAATATTCCATTGGAAGAACTCCCGCGTGCGGCCTTTCTGAGGGCGCTCATAGCGCCAGAATGGGCCGAAGGACCACCAACGCAGCGGATAAGCCAGCTGGCGCTGGCGCTGAGCGACCATGCGCGCCAGTGTGGGGGTAAGCTCCGGGCGCAGGGTGATCAGATCGCCGCCGCGATCCGGAAACACGAAGGACTGCTCTTTGACCAGCTCTTCGCCTGATTTGGCGGCGTACAGGTCAATAGCTTCGAGAAACGGGCCTTCGTATTCCTGATAACCGAAGGATTCGGAAACCCGGCGCAAGCTGCGATACAGCCAATTGCGTATAGCCATGTCCTCGGGGTAGAAGTCACGCGTTCCCTTCAGGGATTGGATAATGTTCTTCATGGGGTAGGGGAAATCTCCTGTAATTCTTTCTGGCAGTGATACAGATTTTAGCATAAAATAAAACTCAATGAAAATTATCTCCTGGAACGTCAATGGATTGAGAGCACTGCTGGGAAAGAGCGCATTGGATTGGGTTCTGGCGCAGAAGCCAGATGTGTACCTGCTGCAGGAAATCAAAGCGCGCCCGGAGCAGCTCTCTGATGATCAAATGCGGCTGTTGAGAAACGGATACCGGGATTACTGGAACCCGGCAAATCGCCCCGGGTACAGCGGAGTGGCGACTTTCTGTCTGCAAGATCCGCGGGAGGTGCGCCTGGGGCTTGGCGATCCGCGCTTCGACGAAGAAGGCCGGGTGATCGCCAGCCGGCATGCTGACCTGCTGCTGTTCAATATCTACTTTCCTAACGGGCAGCGCGGACATGAAAGGCTGGGTTATAAACTGGACTTCTACGCCCGGCTGCTTGAGATCTGCAACCGGCTGCATGCCCAGGGAGAAAAGATCATCCTGACCGGCGACTTCAATACCTCGCACCGAGAGATCGATCTGCGCCACCCCAAAGAAAACGCCAATACATCGGGCTTCATGCCTGTAGAACGGGCATGGGTCGATCGCTACCTGGAGAACGGGTTTGTGGATATCTACAGGCTGCGCTACCCGGAGCGGGTGCAGTATACCTGGTGGACTTACCGGATGAATGCGCGCAGCAGGAATGTCGGCTGGCGGCTGGATTATTTCCTGATCAGTGCAGATTTGGTTGAGCGTGTCAGGGAGGTGGGCGTACACGAGGAAGTGATGGGATCGGATCATTGCCCGGTCAGCCTGGAGATCGAAGCGCCTGTCGAGCACAGGTCGTCGGGATAACAGGGCGGAAAAAGGCATGTTCATGCGGGTAATTGATTAATGCGTGTAGCCATAATCCATCACCGATGAAACAATACAAAGATTAACACACCTAAAACAACAAACAACCAAAGGTCGATTTATGCGTATACTGTATACGGGCGAGCGAGCAGCACACAAGTCAGGAGCACTATGAGCGCTGAGTGGAGCCGGACGACACGCTACATCGTTGGAGTAGGGCTGATCTTGTTTTTCCTGTACCTGCTTTACCTCAGCAGGCAGGTTATACCGCTGTTCATCCTGGCGGCGCTGCTGTCCTTTTTGATTCGTCCAGCGGTGCGGTTTTGCACGGCACGCCTGCGAATCCCCAAGGCGGTGGCAGTGCCTGTGGTCTATCTGCTGGCATTGATTATCATCGGCGCGGCGCCGCTGGTGCTTACACCCACGGTGATCACTGCCGTCGAGTTTCTGGCTACGCTTGATTACCAGCAGCTTGTGAACAACTTCTACCAGTGGCTGAGAGATACGCTGGTAGGGCTGCAAGGGGTGGGGTTCAACATCCTCGGATTTCACATCGACCTGGACAGCTTTGTAACACCCCTTTTAGTGGGACTGCAAGACAGCGGTCCTGTGATCGCTCCAAGCCTGCCGCCATTATCGGTGATCATCAATTCCATTAATTCAGCCTTCAATTTCAGCTTTGGCATTGCCGTCGACGTGCTGGGCACGGTATTCTCGGTATCGCTGTCGATTATCTATTTATTTGTTGCCGGGATCTACCTGAGCCTGGATGGCGGGCGGTTGTACCGCATGATTATCGATAACGTGCCCACTGACAGCCGGCCCGAGATCGTGATGCTCCTGGGCAAGATCGAACACACCTGGGATGCATTCTTTCGCGGCCAGCTCAGCCTGATGCTCTTGATCGGGGCGATCGTGTGGATCGGTGGTGCAGCAATCGGTTTGCCGGGGGCATTCGCACTGGGCGTGATTGCCGGACTGCTGGAGATCATCCCCAGCGTCGGGCCTATTTTGGCAACCATCCCGGCGGTAATTGTGGCCCTGCTGCAAGGCTCGTATTTTTTACCCGTGAACAACGTGACATTTGCCGTAATCGTGGTGCTGTTTTATTTTCTGGTGCAGCAGCTTGAAAATTATATTGTTGTGCCGCGCGTCCTGGGGCAGGCGGTTGAACTGCATCCGATGGTGGTCCTAACGGGTGTTCTGATCGGCGCAACCGCCTTTGGCATCCTGGGTGCGCTGCTGGCTTCACCCACGATTGCTTCGATCCTGACCATCGTGCGCTATTTGTACCGCAAGATCTCCGCCAGGACGCCTTTCTTACCGGAAGAACTTTCCCCGCCGCCGCCAAAGCCGATCGTGCCAGAGAAGGTAAACGCCTTTGTCGGCCGGTTTCGAGATATGCTCAAGAAGCGCTTAAGACTATCTGGCAATGGCAAACAAAAAACCGGCGCCGCTGAGCCTGAGCCGCACGGCGCCGAAGTAGAGGGCGAACAAAACCCCGAGTAAGTTTGCGCCAGTTAAAGATGAGGCACGATTCGCCCTTCGTCCATAAAGACGGAGCGTGTGCCAAAATCAATCAACTCAGGTTCGTGGGTAACCATCAAGATGGTCAAGCCGGTGCGGCTGTGCAGCGTCTTGATCAAATCCATGATCTCAGCTTCGGTGCGCACATCCAGGTTGCTGGTGGGTTCGTCCGCCAGCAAGACTTCCGGTTGGTTGATCAAAGCCCGGGCGATCACCGCACGCTGCTGCTGTCCGCCCGAGAGCTGGTTGGGATGATCGTTGATTTTATCCACCAATCCGAATTCTTCCAACAGCTTGATGGCGCGCGCATGTGAAGCCTGGCGCTGGTCGCTGCCTCCGAAGATGGTTGGCAGCAGCACATTCTCGAGAACGGTCAAGGTTGGGAGCAGGCTGTTGAACTGGAAGACGAAGCCGATTTTTTGATTGCGAAATTCAGCTTGCTTCTTATCTGGCAGCTTCCAGACTTCCACATCACCCAGGATCACCTCGCCGGAGGAGGGCCGCACCATGCCGGCGACCAGGTTGAGTAAGGTGGACTTACCGCACCCGGAGCGCCCCGAGATAATTACATACTCGCCTTTTGCAACCTCCAGGCTGATATCTTTAACGGCCTCGACAACACGGTCTTTTAGCTGGAAGGTTCTGCTCACATGTCGCAGGGAAATCATGCCATCTTACCTCATTGATAGAACCGGGTCCATATAGGTGATTCTCAGGGTAGGGATAAGGATCGCCGGTGTCACGGTCACTAATGCGGCTAACAGGCCTTCCAGCACCAGGCCAACCAGGGCGTATGACTGCGGGAAGAGGAACGGCACTCCCATCCAGGCGATCAGATTATCCTGGAAGAAGTAGATCAACAGCAGCGAGAGACCGATGCCTGCCATACCGCCAAACAGCGCCAACAGCAGGCCTTCGCTCAGCAGGGTGGTCAGGATGGTAGGGCGATTTGCCCCCAGGGCGCGCATGACGCCAATCTCGCGCTTACGGGCCGTAATGACCATTGAGAATACGAGTGCGATCAGACCAACCGCCAGCAGCCAGGCAAGAGCGATCAGCAGAGACACCGTGTTGAGTAAGCCGTTCATACGCGAGCGGTGAGTTTGGAACAGGTTGGCGCTGACGACCACCTCTACACCCGGCACCGCCTGGCGAATGACCTCGGCTACTTTCTCGGGATCTTCCTGAGTGTCCACGCGCACGAGAACCGATGATATGCTGCGCGGCGGGATCTCGAGCAGATCGACTGCCTGAGTAACCGACACCCTGGCGATTTCATCGGCGGTTTCATAGGTGAAGAACAAGCTGGCGTCGATGCCGGTGCCGGTTGGTTCAAGATTATCTACTAAATCAACCGGGAAACCGTATACCAGAATGTTGTCCGTGCCAGCCGGCTCAAAGACAAAACTGCCTCCAACCGCCTGTCCCAGTTCCAGACCGCTGCTGCCGCGGTTTTCCAGCCAGGGCTGAATGGTGAAATCGGTTTCAGGGTCGAAGGCGATGAGCAGCATGTCGGGGACGGCGCAGCACAACACACCTTTCAATGTCGCCAGGTAGCGCTGCGATGTAGCAGCCTGCACGCCGGGTACCTGCAGCACTTTCTCGAGGATAACGTCCGACATCCACATATTGACCGTCGCGCCCATCAAGAAGGCATCTTCCAGCCGGGTTTCGGTGCCGCGGGGAATGACGACGATATCTGCGCCTAAGCGTTCCCGCGCCAGGTCTATGCTGGAGCGCGCTCCGCCAATCAGCACAGTAACAGCAATTGCGAAACCTGACATCAGGGCAGCAACCAAAAAAATCGCCCAATTGCGAAAGGCTGCCCCTTCCATATTCCTGAGGATCAAACGCAGTATGCTCATCGATGCACCCTTTATCCACTAAGCACAAACCATTAAGCTATTCCTGAATGATGTGGGCTGCTTCCATGCGGGTGATGCGGAAGGCTGGTAGCAGGGTGGCGAAGGTTACGCCCAGCAGCGCCAGCAGCATCCCACTCAGGAAGAGGCCAACGAGCAGTACAAGTCCTGGCGGTTCGATCAAGATATCCATATTTTGGAACAGATAATCTCGAAGCATGTAGAACAGCCCACCCGCCAGGATGAAACCCAACACACCGCCGAGCATGGCTAGAATCGATCCTTCGAACACCAGGTTCTGGATGATCGTATTGCGAGGAAAGCCAAGGGCGCGCAGCACACCGATCTCGCGGGTGCGCTCGTTGACTGCGATGGTATATACCAGGGAAACGAAAGCGATAGACAGTAGAATAATGACCACCAGCAGACTGATGGCGCTGCGCAGCAAACCAACGAGCTGCTCGCGCTCTGATTGGAACATATCCGTGGTACTCAGCGGGCGAACACGATCGACATCCTCCAGGATGCGCAGGTAGACATCGCGCACACTGCTGCGGGTATCCACGCGCACCATAATGGCAGAGATGCGCATATCGATGAAGCGGCTTTCGTAACCCAGGTCGTAACCGGTCTCTTCTACCAGCTGTCGCGCAGTGCGGAAAGAAACCAAGACGGATTGGTCGGCAATATTTTCGGTGCGTTCCAGGCTGCCCACCACCTGCAAGCTGTATCCCATGACAGCAATTTGCCCCGATGCGGGCACACTCACAGCGCTGCCCACCAGAGCCTCGCCATCCTCCAACATTCCGTCCCAATCGGATGCAACCCAGGGATGGATGGTGAAATCGCTTTGCGGGTCGAAGGCTACCAGATAGATGCGCTCAGTGTGTGGCCCACCATCTTCGGTCAGGATATACAACTGAGGCGAAACAGCCGCAACCCCTGGCACCTCCTGGATGCGCGCGATCGTATCCAGGGGCATCCAGTTGGTGATGGGCGGCGTCATGATGCGTACAGTTTTCATATCGACGCGGCTGGTCAGCCCGCCAAAGGGAATGATGATAAAATCTGCACCCAGGCGCGCCAGGCTGGCGCGCAAACCGGCTTCAGCGCCGCGCAGCAGCATGATCATGGCAAACACCGCCGCAGCAACCAGCGCAGCGCTGAGAATGACGACCAGGCTGCGAAAAGGACTCCGGAATATGTTTTTGAATGCCAGGCGCTGAAGGCTGATCATAGCGGGATGCTTCCCTCCAGGCGCAATGATAACACATACAATGATAAATTACACTCGCATGGCGTTTTGTAATGCCGGGGAAGACCATACACTTTTGTATCTGCGCAGAGGATTGGATTGTTCACCCCGCCCTTTCAAAGAAATGGTTATAATTGGCACAATCAAACAAACACTCCCTTACCCTGGTTCAGCCCCCGAGATACGAAACATACTGATTACACAATGAGCATTGGAGAATTTGCCTCCGGTCAAAAATACCGCTGGCGTTTGCTGGAGAAAATGGGGGAAGGGGATGCAGGCGAGGTATTTCTGGTTGAGTCGCTGCTGGACAAGAAAGCGGCAGTTATGAAACGACCTGCCAGGAGCGCCTTTGCTACCGATGTACTGCGACAGGCTACCCAGATCAGAACCGAAGGCCGGGTGCTGAGGGCATTGGAGAGCCTGCAGCCGCTGCTAAGAAGCGCGCAGGTGCGTACCCCGGCACTGCTGGATCAAAGCCAGGAGAGCGCCGGCAACGCCGACCGGTTGTTCATCATCATCGAAAAGGCGCCTGGGATCGACCTGCAGACTCTGGCAAAGGCCGCCCGGTATGGTCTGCAAGCACAAGAAATCAGTGCTTCTGGTTTGGAACCGCGCGCCTCACATTGGCTGGCAGCACTGAACAACTGCGGTTCGATCCCCGATGTGCTGGTTCTCCGCATCCTGGCTGCGCTGCAGACATTACTGGCGCGCATTCATGTCTCTGTATTAAGCAGCGAGGCGGATCAATACCAGGGTATCATCTGGAATGATATTAAATCCGACCATATTTTTTGGGAGCCTTTTTCCGCTTCTGTCACAGTAATTGATTGGGGCAATGGGAAGTTCCTGGGGCAAGACGGGATCAGCGAAGACCGGCGCGCTTCGCAGTACGACGACAACCGCCAATTTATCGAGCACTTTGGGCGCTTCTTGCTGGATGAATGCCCGGCGCTGCACACGCAGCTGGAGTGGCCTGAAGCCCTGGCGCCGGGTGAAAGCTCCGAAGACGTGATGCTCTCGCTGGCTAACCGTATTCATGCGGTGCACGGGGAGGAGCTGCTAGAGCTGCAGAAATTACAGGCGCAGGAGCAGGAGATCTGCTACCAGGCAACACCCGGATTGGCGGATCTTCACAGCCTGGCGAAGCTGCAGACCGAAATACTCAAGTATGGCAGCCTGCCAGATTGGAGCAGCGCAGCCCGGCTGCGAGTGAAGGTGGCGCAAGACCTGGCCGAGAGCCAGGATACGCAGGCTTTCTTGCAGCTGTGCCAGGATTTTGGGACATTTCCCGGCGAAGACAGGCAAAAATGGGATCTGCTGGCAAAGATCATGACTTCCAGTAAGTCAGAGCTGTCTCTGTCAGATGAGAGCTTGTGGAAAGCTGTCTCGAGCGCCCTGATGGATGAATGGGGGGAAACATTGTGGGAGCTGTTGACCGGCTTGCAAGACGGTGTGCAAAATCCCTGGTGGGAAGAGATCAGCCAGATGGTGCGCCATGCGCTGACCGGGGACGAAAATTCACCAACCAGGCCATTCGTCATGGTGAACCGCTTGTTCTACACCCTGCAAAGCGCTCCGCCGATTCCGCCATCTGCGCCCAACCGTGAAAGCGATGCCCAGGAAAACCCGGCGCCCATCCTGAGCCATGAGGCGGCTTTACAGATCCTGCAGGAGGATGTGATCAAGAAATGGCAGCAGCCTGAGCCGATGCCTCCCAATGCCGACCTGCCCTACAACGATCTGGAACCGATCAGGGCCACCATTGAGCGGCTGGTGAGCGGCGCATTGGAGCCGCTGGATAAAGCACTTCTGCAGGCTAGAGCGCATATCCAAATCGTGCTGGATGCCTGGGCGCGCAAAGACTTCGATACGGCGCGCCGCGGGCTGCGGCGAGTGCTGGTATGGGATCCGGATCGCATGCGACTGGTAGGAGCGGATGCGGCGATACGTGCAACGCCCAACTGGTTGGTGAAGCTGCAAGAGGGTCCGGCTCAAGACGCCAACCCAGGCGACTATTTTACCGAGATGGAGTTTTCAGGACGGAAACTGCGCAACCGGGTCGGCCCTGCATCGTGGCTGGACACCTCTCTGGAGACGCTGCGGGCGCTGCGCAAAGGTTCGCGTCCGGCAGACCTGATGATCGCGCACCCGGACGTGCTGGTAGAGATGCCCTGGCTGAGCCAGTACCACGCCGTCGATACGATCTCGCTGCCCCTCTCCGGGGAGATGAATGCGGATAGACCCGTGACACCCGTGGTGGAACCCACACTCACCGGAAGATTGGAAGGCGTGCTCAATGCTGACGGAGAGTTTCTGCTGGGAATGCCCCTGGATACTTGGGTAGCAGAAGCACGCGGCTCATCGGCGCGCGTCTTCCAACTCAACCTGACTGCCCCAGCACGTGCCAGATGTGCAATCAAAATTATGCGCCCTGACAAGCGTGATTATGCCCTGCCCTTATTCCGGGAAGAAGTACAGATCTTAAGTGTGATGCGCGATGTGCCGGGTGTGAATGCGATGCTGGAGTGCGGCTTCGTGATGCTGGACGAGGGCCAGGATCTGCCGGCAGAGAATCTGGCGATGGGTGCAGGACATTTGAGCGGTTTGGTGATGCGCTTTGGCATCGATCAGGTACAGAATTACGTTCCGCTGCTGGAAGGCAAAAGCGCCGAAGGCTGGCTGCCATATATCGCCCTGCAGCTCATGGATGACAAAGCGAACTTGATGAATTTCTGTGACGCCGGGCGAACAAATGGGCGGTTCCTACACCTACGCCAGGCGTTGATGCTTTCGAGTCAAATCTGCGACCTGCTGCAGGCGGCGCATGATCGCAATATTGTGTACCGGGATCACAAAATTCTGCATTATTATTGGGACCAGACTCAGAATGGCGTCGTGATGATCGATTGGAACATCGCTCGGCGTTTTCCGGAGGGAGTATCGCCGGCAGAGCGATCATCCGACCTGGTGCAGTTTTCCGCTCGGGCACTGCATCACATCTTCACCGGCAGACCAGCTCCGGGAGCGCTGCCCCTGGGGCCAAACCGTCCGGAGGATATCGAACAGGCAGCGCACCAATATGCCACCAATTGGACCTATGATGATGAACGGCTGCCGAACCGCTTGAAGGAGATCCTCTCCGAAGCCCTGGCAGAAAACTACTCTACTGTACGGGATCTACGCCAGGATTTATTAGACATGTACCGCCAGATGCCAGACCAGGCCGCCACAGATCGAGCACATTAAACTTGAGCGCCCATGGTCGAGGTTTAACCGAATGGTCAATATCGAACAACTAGAACAGCAATTCAACCTGCTGCGCAAGCAGCCTGTGGAGCAGCAGATCAACAAAGTTCGTGATCTGGTGATCGAGCTGGAAGATTTTCTTAATTCTCCGGAGTATGGATCTTTATCGCCGGAGAACCGTTCGCGGGTGCAGAAACTGCAGCGCGACCTGGACGAGCGCATCCAGAGGCTCGAGTCTGGCGAGGCGATTCCCGGCGAGGGAGATGAAAGCCAAACACAGACGATCGCTGCAGAAACGCCGGGATCGAAGGAAGCTGAGAAGAAAAAAGCAGCGCAGGAGCCAAGGCAAAGGAACCCGGCAGCCGAGCAGCAGATGGAAGCCGCCGAAAGATTGTTTTACAGCGGGCGTTATGCCGATGCGATTAATTTGTTCGACCGGGTGCTGCAGATGGAGCCTAATTGGGAACGGGCGCGCCAGCACCGCACGGAGGCTGAAAACTATCTGCGCACCGGCTATATCCCCGCAGTAGCCCTGCCGGCAGACGCCGCTTCCTCTTACGGGAAAGCGCAGTCTGCTGCACGTGTTGGACGCTACGAAGACGCCCTGGCATTGCTGGAAAAGGCACAGGCCATTTTACGGGATTTAGGCATCTTGCGCTGGCAAGAGGGGCAGGAATTTTCGCAGAAACTGCTGGAGAACATCGACGCCCAGAACGTTTACCAGGAAGGATTGGCGCTGTTTCAGCAGGGATCCATCGATGAAGCTATCGAGAGGGTAGACTCAGCCGGGCGTGCAACCGGGCTGCCGAAGTATACCGAGAAAGCGCAGGAACTTCGCCGGGTGAAGGAAGCCGCGCGCCGGCTGAATGAGCTGTTGAGCCAGACCCTGATCGATCCGCCGGCAGCCTCGCAGGCCAAGTCTGAGATCGATAATTTAATTTCCGAACATGGCGACAACCCGGCCTTCAAAAGATTGAAGGAACGCCTGGATGCCTCCATCCCACGCGTGGTGGAGCCTTTGAAAGAGCAGGTGCGCGGGTTGAAAAACCAGGCCGAACGCGCCAGCACGCTGGAGGAAGCGCAATATATTGTGCGCCAGGCAGGAGGTATGCTGGAACAGATCCGCAACCTGGAAGGATTGGATGAAAGCCTGGACCGTCTGCAGCGCGACATCGAGCGCTTGCAGCGTGAGATCCGGAAAATGGATTCGGATTTACAGCAAGCCCAGCGCGCCTTCGAAAACCAGCGCAGCTGGCCGGCGGAAGCAGCGCGCCTGAGCACCGAGGTGCGCGAGCGCTACCCATACGACCCTGGCGTCGCCCGGTTGAAACGCTCCCTGACCCGCTACCAGCTGACGTTGGCGGCGATTCGCGCCGGCATAGCGCTGCTTGCGGTAGCAGTGCTCATCCTGATCGGGTGGTGGGGGGTGGGACGAGTGCGGGCCTACCTGGTTTCGCTGACGCCCACGGCAACCCCCACGCCCACTGCCACCGCAACGCTGACACGGACGCCAACGGCGACAGCCACGCAAACGCAGACAGCAACAATCACCCCCTTGCCTTCCCTGACTCCAACGCCGCTGAATGGCTTTGCGCAGCGCGATCTATTCGCTCGCAACGACTGCTATGAAGGATATACGGCGGTAGGCAGGATCCCGGCAGGCTCGATACTTCGATTTCTACCGACAGAGCGGCGCTTCGATGCCTTCAGCAGGGAATGCATCCTGATCGAGTACCGGAAATTGGATGGCGGCGCATTGATCGGTTGGGTGCTGCTGGCAGATGTCGGGGGCAGCATACCGGGAACAGCCACGCCCACACCCTAGGAGCCGGTCAGGCGAGAGAGCAAACCCCCACTTCGCCGGGTGGGTCTTTGGGTTTGGTCAGTGACGGGCATCTCGGACTCGGTGCTGGTGCCCTCATCCCCATCCAGCTTGAACTGCCTGCGGTAGAGGTGGGCGTACAGACCGCCGGCTGCCAGCAGCTCCTGGTGAGTACCGGCTTCTACCAGGCGACCGTCATCCAGCACGGCAATCCGGTCGGCATTTTGGATGGTAGACAGTCGATGAGCGATGACGATGCTGGTACGCCCCTGCATCAGGTACTGCAGCGCCTGCTGCACCTGCCCTTCACTATCACTGTCAAGCGAAGATGTGGCCTCATCCAGCAGCAAGATGCGTGGATCTTTCAGCAGGGCGCGGGCAATTGCCAGGCGCTGGCGCTGTCCGCCGCTGAGCTTAACACCGCGCTCGCCAACAATGGTGTCATAGCCGTTGGGCAGATCCATGATGAAATCGTGAGCGTTTGCAGAGCGGGCAGCAGCAACCAGCTCTTCTTCGCTGGCTTCCAGCCGCCCGTACAGCAGATTTTCCCGTACTGTGCCTCCGAAAAGCAGGGTTTCCTGCGGCACCAGACCAATCTGTTCTCGTAAACTGCGCACCTGCACCTGACGCAGATCGTAGCCATCGATGCGAATACTGCCCTGATCAGGGTCGAAGAAGCGTGGAATCAAGTTGACCAGGGTGGTCTTTCCGGCGCCGCTCGGTCCTACCAGCGCCAGCACCTCGCCGGGTTGGATTTCCAAATTGATATCCTGCAAGATCAGATCTTCGGGATGGTCGAGATAGGCAAAGTTGAGCGCTTCGATCTTGATGTGCCCTTGAACGCGCGGCAGCGCGACTGCGTCCGGCGCTTCGGTGATGTCGGTTTCCGTATCCAGGATCTCGAACAAACGCCGGGTGGCGCCCAGGGCTTCCTGCAAGCCGGTCCATAAGCCGCTGAACTGTCCAATCGAACCGGCGATCGTCAGAGTGAGCACCAGGAACATAAACAACTGCCCGGCAGTCAGGTTTCCCGAAAGCACTTCCCTGCCGCCAAACCAAAACACCGCAACTACGGCGGCAAATCCCAGGAAGGATACCACCGGACCAAAGAGCGCCGAAATACGCAAGCGCTGCATCGCCAGGGAAAATGTTTTCTCGATGCTCTCCCGGAAGCGGGATTTTTCGTAGTCTTCGCGGGTGAAAGACTGCACCACCCGCACGCCGGACAGCGACTCCTCGAGAACGGTCGTAGCATTGGCGAGCTGGTCTTGCACGCGCGAGGACAGGGCGCGCAGGCGCCTGCCAACCAGCATGGCGATTGCCATTACCGCCGGGATCAGCAGGATCATGAACAGCGTCAGGCGCCAGTTGGTGATGACGATCAACACCAGTGCGCCGAAAAAGGTAAGCACCTGCGATATGGCGGTCGAGATATCGCTGGTCACCAGGGCGCGCACGGTAGAAACATCGTTGGTAACCCGGCTGACCAGCTCTCCGGTGCGGCGCTCATTGAAAAAGCTCAAAGACAGGCCCTGCAGGTGCTCGAACAGCCTGAGACGCAGGTCTGCCATCACTCGCTCGCCTACAAAGGTCAGCAGATAGGAGCGGATGAAATAGAAAAAACTCTGGGCGGCGAAGATGGCGATCAAAATCAAGGTGATTTGATTGAGCAGCGCAGCGTTGTTTTCCTTGAAAACCGCATCGATCAGGAACTGCAGTGTGTATGGACCAGCCAGACCGAGCAGGCTGCCCACAATGATGGCAAGAAATGCGATGTACAGCCTGAAGCGATATGGCCTGACGAAAGCAAACAGACGGCGAAATTGTTCCATACCGACAGTATAATACAATCCCAAACAACCAGCAGCCCGGGAGGAAACGATGAATATCCTGATGATTGCATCTGAATGCGTGCCGTATGCCAAGACCGGCGGCCTGGCGGACGTGGTTGGCGCGCTTCCCAAAGTACTGCGCAAGATGGGACACGATGTGCGCGTGGTCATGCCGCTGTACAGCAGCATCGATATCATCCGCTACCACCTGCAGCCGGCTCTACCGTTGATGGGCGTGTGGATGGGCGGTGTGCAAGAGTGGTGCAGTGTGCATGTGGGCAGCAACGACGGCGTGCCGGTGTATTTCATCGAATTCGAGCGCTATTTCGGACGCTCAGGGCTGTACCACGACGCCAACTTCAACGATTACCTGGACAACCCGCGCCGCTTCGGGTTTCTGACCCGCGCTGGGCTGCAGCTATGCCGGGATCTGAATTTTGCAGTGGATATCGTGCATGCCCACGACTGGCACACTGCCCTGGCTGCGGCATATCTAAAAATCTGGCACTGGAATGACCCTGTGCTTGGCAAGGCCGCCAGCGTGCTGACCATTCACAACGTCGCTTACCAGGGTGTGTACCCAGCGGGGCATCTCGACTATCTGGGGCTGCAGTGGAGCAACTTCACGCCGGATAAGCTCGAAGACCACGGCAACCTCAATTGCCTTAAAGGCGGCATCGTGTATTCCGACGTGGTCAACACGGTCAGCCCTACGTATGCGCGCGAGACGCGCACCCCCGCCGGAGGCTATGGTCTGGCGCCGTATCTGAACAATAAAGGCGAGCGCTACGCGGGCATCTTGAACGGGGCCGAGTACAGCCAGTGGGATCCAGCCATCGACGCTTTAATCCCCGCAAAATACAGTCCCAAAAATATGCGCGGCAAAGCCACCTGCAAACGCGAGCTGCAGCGCCGTTTCTGGCTGGACGAAGACCCCGGAGTGCCGATCATCGGGGTGGTAAGCCGCTTCGCTTCGCAAAAAGGCCTGGACCTGCTGGCGCAGGTGGTCGAATCAATTGTTAATTCAATGCACGTGCAGCTTGTCATTCTGGGTTCCGGCGATAAAGCGCTGGAGCAATTCTACGGCACGGCGCCGGGGCGCTACCGCGGGCGCATCGGCAGCTATATCGGCTACTCCGACGAGTTATCCCACTGGATCGAGGCCGGCAGCGACTTCTTCCTGATGCCTTCGATCTATGAGCCTTGCGGCTTGAACCAGATGTACTCGTTGAAATACGGCACCCTGCCGATCGTGCGCGCCACCGGCGGGCTGGATGATACCGTGATCCAGTACAACGAAGCCGACGGCAGCGGTACAGGCTTCAAATTTTGGGCTACCGACCCCGGAGCGATCTTTTACACATGCGGTTGGGCGGTGAGCACGTATTACGACCGCCCCGAGCACTACCGCAAGATGCAGCAGACTGCCATGCAGCAGAATTTCTCCTGGGAACGCAGCGCCAAGGAATACGAAGAGCTCTACCAGCAGGCGATCGAGGCGCGGCCATAAAAAAAACAAAAGACCAACACAAAGAACACGAAGCAAACACAAAGTCCACAAAGGCTTTTCAAAATTATCTTTGTGATCTTCGAGCAGTCTTTGTGTACTTTGTGTTTCAAAGAATAACACCAATAACCTATCTCACAAAGGTACTCGACGATCATGAAGGAAGATGCTTCTATTGAAGTTTCGGCTGCGCCGGGATGCGGGATGTGGTTGGGGTGGCTGGTGGCGAGCATCGCCGGGTCTTTGCTGGGATGGGCCGCAGGCTGGTGGTTGAGCTACCGCGTGCCGGGAGCGCTGTCCACGATTGCCATTGGGCTGGTATTCGGGCTGGCGCTGGGCGCATTCCAATGGCTGGTGCTGCGCGTCCATCTCGAGACTGCCTGGCAGTGGATTGCGGCTACCGCCACCGGGTGGGGGATAGGTTTCCCTGCAGGCGTAGCCGCGGCTGCCGCGTTGGGTCTGGTGGGATTCCAGTTCGGCCTGCTGGCAGGCGCCATCACCGGTGCGGTCTGCGGAATGACTCAGTGGTTGGCGCTGCGCCGGCATATAAAAGACGCCGGGTGGTGGGTGCTGGCGAGCACGTTCGCCTGGGCAACCAGCCTGCTGTACTTCCAACCAGGCGTCTCATGGCTCGGAGCATTTTACGGGCTGCTGTCCGGCATGGTCAGCGGCACGGTGCTTTTCTGGTTGATCTATCGACCGGCAGCAGAATAAAAGAAGGGTTCGTTGGCTAAAATGGCGGATGCTGCTCTAACGGTATGGTGCTGGGAGATTCAACAAGAACCAGGGCAGGTATCCATCCAAGCGGTGTCGCTGCCGGATGAATGCCGCGGGCTGGATTTAATTTCCGCCTGTCTACCGGGGGGCAGCTACACTACCTTTCGTACCTACAACCATCATGATGCACTGCTTCTCGGCGATCACCTGCGACGCCTGGAAAGCTCGGCGGTGCTCAGCGGGAAGAATCTCCACGTCAACTTTGAGAATGTACGCCAGGGACTGCGCCTGGCGATCGCCGAGATAGCAGATCAGGGGCGAGGGGAGATTGAGCTGCGCTTCCGCCTGACATTAGACCTGGAAGTAGAACCCGGAAGGGTCTTCATCAGCGCTGAACAGCTTCACACGCCGGAAGAGAGAGCGTACACACAAGGGGTTAGGCTGGTCACCTGCCAGGTGCAGCGCAGCTTGCCGGAAGCCAAGCTGACCGGGTTTATTCAGGAAGCTGGCAAGGAACGGCAGACTCTGCCGCTGGATGCTTACGAGGCGGTGATGGTGGACGAAGACGGGCGACTGATGGAAGGCTTGAGCAGCAATTTCTTCACCATCTGGAACGGGGTTTTGTGGACGGCGGGAGAGGGCGTACTGCCGGGGGTGACCCGTTCGCTCGCGTTGGAGACTGCGCACAGATTGGGATTACCTGTGCGCCTGGAGGCGGTGCGGGTTTGGCAGCTCGTTGAAATTCAAGAAGCGTTCATCACCAGCTCGAGCCGAGGTGTGCTGCCGGTAGTGCAGGTTGACCAAGTAATTATCGGGAAGGGCAGTCCCGGGGCGCTCACCCGCAGCATCGCCGCTGAATTCGAGCGGTTGGTGCAGGAAAAATTAGAACCGATCTGATCAGACCTTCTGCGGTTCCAGCACCGCCCAGTCACCCTGGGGAATATCCAGGTATTCCAGCCACTCCAGGGCTTTCGCATTGAGCAAAAAGCTGTGCGGTCCGTCCCGCCCCACCAGGATCACCGGATAGCTCAGCCTGTACGCAAATTCATCCAAAGGCTGGACGCCCGGTTCCTGAACTTCTTCCACTGGCTGGTTGCCCATGACAATTAAATCCAGCTGGTTTCTGCGCAGGCAGCGCACCAGCTCGACCTGGAACTGCCCTTCGCACAGCTTAAAGGCAACGTTGGTGAAATCGCCCAGCTTCGAATCGTAGTGCTCGCGCAGCTGCAGCTCCAGCTTGTTCAACAGTTGGGGAGTGACAGCCTGGATACCATCAGACTGGAACAGATCGTCCTGCACCAGGTCACGCCGCAGTAAGAAGGGGGAGCTTAGCCAATGGCAGATATTCAGCTGCCAATCGCGCGCCTGCACCAGGCGAAAGGCATATTCGAAAGCCCATTCATCGGTATTGGAGAAATGGGTGCAAAATCCTAAAGTAGTCATTGATGCCTCCTTTTTTTGATGTGTCATTTATTGATTGCGGGTGCGAATAACTTTCCATGCGCCAACTGCGTTTCGACCTCCCCGGTGAAGTGGCATGTGCCGCAGCCTGCCAGGTCGGGGTTGCCCGAGGCCGGCGCCTGTTCTTGATGGCATCCCAGGCAGGCAGCATGCATGGCGTCCATATAGCCCGGAGCATGGTAGCTGAACTGTAATTCTCCGGGCGCGGGTGGCATGCTCTCGTGACATTCTATGCACGCCTTAGCAGTCGCCGAGCGGTGGTCGCCCTGGTGACACTGTTCACAGGATGGATTGCCTCCCAGGGTCTGTGTGTGCAGGTTGTGGTCGAAGATTGAGGCTTCAACCGCATACTGCTGGTGGCATTCCCAGCAGCCCGTGCTTTCATCTCCAGGCACACTTAAATGGTGGCAAACCTGGCAGGCAGCTGCTCGGCCGCCGTTGGCTTCCACCAGCCGTTCTTGATGCTCTAAGTGCGGGAAATTAACCCCGATCTCATTTCGATCACCATCGATCCGCATGCGCTCCCAACCCAGTGCGGGCGCAACCGGCTCGGAAAGCTGTGGACCTGCGCTCGCCAAGTGCGGAGGCAGGGCGGCAGCACACAGGGCAATTACAACCACTGCAATCCCGCTGCGACGGGCTAACCAGGATTGGTTGTCTTCGCGATAGGCCAGGCGTACCCGATCAAAATATACCTGCCCATCCTCCGGCTGGGTTTGCAGGGGTATGGTTCTCTCAAATACAGCCAGGTGCTCGATAAACAAAAGATAAACCAATCCGGCTGCAGCCGGGATGGCAAAGGCGATGATGATTTCGTAAGCGGAAGGGAAATAAGGAGACTGCTCAGGACGCCACATCGTGAACAGGCTGAGGGACATACGCTGGCTGAGCACCCCCGCGATCCCCAGAGCTGCACTGGTCAGCAGACCTGCCCGGCTGCGGCGAACGAGCGGCGAGAGGAGCAGCACTGCCGGCAGAAGACCGCCGATCAAGGCTTCAAGAACAAAGAGCTGGCTCTGCCAGGAACCGTCCAACGCAGCAGGCAGCGTGCCGCGTAAGAGCAGGTCGCCGAAGCGAATACCCAGGTACAGCCAGAGCACAAAGGCGCCGGTATTGCCCAAGCGGGCCAGCAAATCCAGGCGCAGCCTGCGACCGGATAAGTGCTCGGCGATAAAGCCCTCCACAATCAGCGCCAGCAAACCGGCAGCAATGGCAGATATAAAGAACAGCACCGGTATCAATGGGCTGTACCACAGTGGGTGGACTCTTTGCGGCATGATCAGGAAGAGCGACCCCAGGGAGGACTGGTGCAGGGTGGACAGCACAATTCCGGCGATGACCAGGGGAACGGTCGCCCGGTGTAAAAAGTGATACACAGCTCTGAACACAGGGTGGCGAAACCAGGGGTATTCCAGGATGACCGGCCCAAATTCCATCACCAACACGGAAAAATACAACAACACGCACCAGGCAATTTCGAACATCACCGAGTAGTGCTGCCAGTTAATGATGGGCATATAAATATGCCAGGGTAAACCCAGGTCGAAGAGCAGAGAGAGGATAAAAGATCCGTAGCCCAGCAAGGCAAGCAGGATGGCGCGGCGCAGCACCGGCCTGAAGCTCTCCAGGCGAAAAATATACACCATGGCTGCCAGGGTGAAGCCGCCGCCGGATAGGGCAACAAACCCAAGCTTGAAGGCAATCCACAAACCCCAGGGACTGGCATCGTTCAAACCGGTTGCTGCTCCCAGGCCGGCAGCGAAACGCAGGATCGAGGCAAACAACCCGGCAAAGACCAGTGCCCACAGCAGATCTTTGACACGCAGTAGAGCAGCCTTCTGCATTCAGGCCTCCGCCCCGCTGCGGCGAGCGCGCGCTTCTTCGACCTGCATGCGCCGCCCAATAATCCAGAACAGGCCGGTCATCAAGCCGCCGGCTGCCACGCTCACTGCAGGCACCTTGCTCAGCCAGTTCCAGCTCAATTCCGGCAGCGGAGCATCACCACCGCCGCCATTCAGCGCCAGAAAATCGAGATCTTCGTTGGAAATATACAGCACCGAGGTTCCCCCAAAATCTGTCTCACCGTACACCTTCGGCAGGTACCTGCTCGGCGCCTGCGCCAGCCGGCTGTGAGCCAGCTCGAGCAGTGCGGAGCGCTCGCCGAAGACCATCGCCTGCTCCGGACAGGCTTCGACGCAAGCCGGCTGCTGCCCAACAGCCAACCGCTCGCTGCATAAGGTGCACTTGCGCACCAGCGGAGCCGGCGAGTCCCACTCGTAGCGTGGGATGCCGTAGGGGCAGGCCATCATGCAGTAGCGGCAGCCCATGCACTTGCTGCTGTCGTACAGCACCGGGCCTTCTTTTGTTTTGTACATGGCGCCCACCGGGCAAACCGAGACACAGGCAGGTTCCAGGCAGTGGCGGCAGAACTTGCGCACCGGCTGGCCCTGCGGGCTTTGGACGATGGATGACCAGCGCCGGGCTGAAAGCCCGTCGCCTGTTTGCTGAGGCTGCCGCGCTTCCGCCTTGAGCGAGTTTGCCTGTGTGCAGGCTTCAATGCACTGGCTGCAGCCGGTGCAGCGCGTCACGTCCAGCAGGATGCCGATCATACGCGCCTGCCTTCCGGCCCGTGCAGGGCTTTGACGACATCGCTGCCTGCCTGTGGAGGAAAATGCCAGGCAAGCTCGGTGCCCACCCGGATGAGCGGATAAAGAACGCAGTGGGCGATCTTGGTGAAAGGCGCCAGCACCACCAGCAGGATGCCGTTGAATGTGTGCAGCAGCATCAGGCCGTTATACGGGATGGGGTTCCAGGGTTGACCAGCCAGGTAGCCGGAAACGAAAATGCTCAAGATCAACGCCAACAACAAATAGTCGAGCGGGCTGCTCAGCTTCCTCGAGCTGGCAGCATACAACCGGTACAGCAGCAGGAAGCTGCCGGAACCAATTGTAAGCAGGGTTAAGAAATCCAGCAGCGGTTTTACCAGCGCAGGCCAGGCCACTCCAAAATTGGCTTGCAAGATATCGATATGGTTGCCCAGAAATGGCGTGGCAGCCAGGATTCCGAGGTGAAACGTGAACGATGCCAGGCTGTAGCCTTTACGCGCACGATGCAGGCGGGTGACCGGGATCAGCCAGGTGAAAGACTCGCGCAGAATGCGAGCGATTGGGATGCGCTGGTCCCCTGCGCGGCGCAGGGCAGTGCGCATCTCCCATAGAGAAAGCAGCACCAAACGCAGCAAACCTAAGACGAGCAGTGCGGCGGCGAAGCGAAAAAGAGGACTTTGAGCAAGAGTCAACCAGGCAGGCATGCAGGCAACATCTCCAGGATTAGAGTTTGATAGCGCGCAAGATCAGGTCGTGCACCCCGACGACCTGCACCGGGAGCTGATAGTACTCCACCAGCTCACGCAGCTGCTTCTTACAGTTCGCGCACGGGGTAGCGACGATGTCCGCGCCGGTGAGGCGGATCTGTTCCGCCTTGGCCTTGCCGGATACCTGCATGCGGTACGCATGCGTTTCATCCAGCGATACCAGGCCACCCCCGCCGCCGCAGCAGTAATTGCGGGCTCCGTTGGGGGTCATCTCTACAAAATCTTTCACAAAACTGTTCAGGATACGGCGCGGCTGCTCTACAATCCAGCCCGAACGAGCGATATTGCATGGATCGTGATAGGTCACCCGCTCTGAAATTACCACCGGATCAAGCTCGATGCGCTTCTCCTGGATAAGCTTCCAGGTAAGCTCCAGGATGCTGACCACCGGCATGGCGCCGTTCTGGGAGAAGGCAGGCACAAACTGCTTGGCAGAACGCGATGCATGCCCGCACTCCCCGATCAGGATCTGATTGGAATGCAAGCGCCGTGCCTCTGCCACCAGCTTTCCGATCACTCGCTCCAGAATCCAATCGTTATAGAACAGGCCGTAATTGATCCCATCGAAATAGCCGGAACCGATCGTCCAGGAGACGCCAGCAGCCTGCAGCACGGCGGCGTTGCCCATCAAGGTATCTGCTTCCATGAGATAGTCGCTGACCGCAGGATAGAAGATAAACTCAGCACCGGGTTGGTCAACCGGAAAGGCTACCTGCTTGCCTTTCATTTCCTCCAGCTCCTCCTGCAGGAATTCAATATTGTCCAGCAGGGCTGGAAGGGGGATGGCAGAGGTATTGGAGGTCTTGCCTTCCAGCTGTTCACGGACGGAGACGACCAGCCCTTTGGGGGCGATGCCAGCTTCACTGAGGATATAGCGACCCAGGTGAGTGATCAGACCATGATCCAGACCCATGGGGCATTCGAGCGTGCAGCGCCGGCAGGCCGTGCAGCGGTAGAACTGTTCAGCCATCTCGTCAATGGCGGCTTCCGAAAGCTGTCCATTTGACGAAAGCCAGGATTGCCAAACGCCCGCGGGTGTAAAATAGCGGCGGTAGACGTCCAACAGCAGGCTGCTGCGGTAGCAAGGGACATCCTGTGGTTTTCCGGTTACCTGGTAAACCTGGCAAGCCGCAGAACAGCGACCGCATTTACTGGTGACCCGGGCGTACAGATCTAACAGGAAGCGGTAATTGCTGTGCTCCAGGATAGCGGCAAATGCAGCCAGGAAACTGGACACACGGTCGTTCGCACCAGAAGAAGGCTCGAGATGAAAGAAAGGTTTTCTGGGCTGCCCGGCTTGATCAGCCCTGGAATAGACACTTGTCACGGTTGTTCATCCTCCTGGGATGTAATCAATAGATTGGGATTCAAAACCATGACTGCAACGCCGGTTTCGCTGCCCGCATTTCGCCAGCGGTGAAACGCCTCGGCATTGAAGCTCAGGCTGTCGCCTGGATACAGCAGGTAGCTGTGATCATCCACTTCGTACTCGATGGAGCCGCTTACGCACAGAACCATCTGGGATAATGGTGCAGCTAACGAGCACAGATCGCTGCTTTCCGGAAGGGGACGCCCGGTGATCCCGGAGCGGGCCAGAGCATGAAAGGCGGCCTCGGAGCGGGTTTGTTCGGGAAATGTCCCCGCGCGGGTGATAACCACATCCCGAGGGCATACATCATGGAAGAAAGAGGCAGCTGGAACGCCCAGCGCGTGGGCAATCTTGCACAGCGTAATCACCGTGGGCGCGACCTCGCCGCGCTCTACCAAACTGATCGCATTCGACGACAGGTCACATCCAACTGCGAGCTGTTTGAGGGTCAGTCCATTGTCTCTGCGCAGCTTGCGGACGTGCTTGCCAACGTTACGCCAGGATTCGTTATTACTCACGGCCAGAAGATTTTAACTAATATATTGTGAATTTGGTTGGTTTATTGATTTAAAAATACCAATATAATTTACATTTGTCAAGTATATAGTTCGGAAAGTTAGATTAATGTTTTGCCTTTTGCCATAACCGGGAAAATCATATAGAATGATTAGGATGCAACCAACATGGAGATAAACACCAACAATGGCAACCAACCTGTCCATCGGCACCAAGTTACGCGCGATCCGCGATGAACGCAACCTGTCCCAAAGAGAACTGGCGAATAGGGCAGGTATCTCGCCCAATGCGATCAGCCTGATTGAGCGCGATGAGAATTCGCCCAGCGTCGCCACGCTGCAGAGCCTGGCAACAGCGCTAAATATTAAAATGAGCTATTTCTTCGATGATGATGCGCCGCAGACCGTATTGCATGTCAAGGCCGGCGCACGCCCCACGATAGCCAGCAAGGGCGTGAAGATCGAAGGTATCGGGGGAGAGCTGCGCCGGCAGGAAATGGAACCTTTCCGCATCACGCTGGAGCCGCAGTCGCACAGCGGCGACCGGCAGGTGGTGCACACGGGGCATGAGTTCGTATACTGCCTGCAGGGCAGAGTGGAGTATATTATCGATGGGGATATCTACCAGCTTGAGGCAGGAGATTTCCTGATGTTCGAAGCGCACCTGCCGCACACCTGGCGCAATACAACCAACCTGGAAGCAGAATTTATCCTGGTGCTGCAGACGCCGGGAGAGTCGGACGAGCCCGTGCAGCGGCACTTTTCAAGCTACCCGTCGCTGTATCATTTGGGCTGATCGAAGATATCCGCATAGCCTTCATCCAGCTCATCATCGCTTAGATGAGCGTAGCGCTGCGTCACGGCGATGTTCTTGTGGCGCGCCAGCTCCTGAGCCAGCTTGAGATTGCCGCCCGAGCCGCGCAGCACCGTGGTGACGAAGTAGTGGCGAAAGGAGTGGGGGGTGATGGCGTCGGCAGCCTCGCCGCCCAGGGCTTCTCTCACGCGCTGATCGACGATGTTGCGTCCCGTGGTGGTGGTGATGGTCTTGATCTTCTTGCCGGCGCCTTTATCGTGGCGGGCGAAGAGGGGCAGAGAGGGCAGGGGGCGACCGCTGACGCCGTCCAGTTTGGCGCGGGCGTTGAGGTAGTCGCGCAGCGCTGCCAGGCAGCGGCGCGAGAAGCGCACCACAGCCTGTTTGTCGCCCTTGCCGATGATCACGGCGCGGCCTTCGTTCCAATCTACGTCACCGCGGCGCAGGCTGCAAGCCTCGTTGACACGCAGACCGGTGTCCGCCAGGCTCAGCAGGAAAGCGCGATCGCGCAGATTGCGCAGGCGCTCGGGCTCTTTATCGGCTGAAGCGGATGCAAGATTAATTGCATATTCTACAATCATTTCAATTTCATTGCGAGGAAACTGAGGCAGGCGCACGCCGGGACGCCGCGAGCGCTGGCGAACCAGCAGGCGCACGCGCGGCAGGTTGATTTTTGCCAGGTTCTCGGCTGCCAGGAATTCGTAGAACAGGGTTGCGGCGGTCAGGTACAGGCGCTCGGTCGCCGGGGCGTAGCCTTTGAGGGCGGCAGCAAACCAGGCAAGAGCATCTTCGGAAAGGTTGGCTGCCGGATCGTGCCTGGGGGAGAGGCCATGCTCGGCGAGCACTTGCAGAAAGAATTCCAGCGCGTTGCGGTACGCGCGGGCCGTATTGGCGCTGCGTGCTAACTCCACACTCTGCAGGAAAGAATCAACGGCGGAGGCGATGGGGGGCTTTTTGGCGGAGGTGGGGGCAGGCATAAGGGGTCTCTTTCTCGATCTTTATGCTTTCGATAATGATACTTATCGAAAGCATTATTGAGTTCATTGTAGCAGATGCCCCTGCCCCTGTCAACGGGGTATTTCAACGCGGGGGTTGATTCAAAGTATTGCGAAGGGTGTTTGGAACACGAAAAGAACCACGAAACAAAGCGAAAATCACGAATAGTGCCTGCCCCACCCTCACGATCCGTGAAGCGAAACAGTGTTAGCGAGATCTACTCGAATCATCCGGCCTGACCCTGGCACAATGAAGGCTAACCTCCTCTGTAGTGTCCAGTGCTCGCAGCCTAGCGTGCCAGCGTAATGATCCCTTTCTCCATGGCTGTGGTCACGGCCGCGGTCCGGTCATCCACGCCCAGCTTGCCGTAAATATGAATGAGGTGGGTTTTGACGGTTGCCGTGCTGATGTGCAGACTTTTGCCGATTTCTTCGTTGCTTGCTCCTTTGGCCACCAAATGCAGCACTTCAATCTCGCGGGCGCTCAAGTTCTCTTCGGCTGGGGCACGCATCCGGGTCATGAGGCGAGCGGCGACGGCCGGGGCCAGAACGGAG
>JBGSTO010000252.1:0-26395 GCA_041736465.1 Anaerolineales bacterium
AAACAGGGCGATGGCGGCGTTGACCAACCCCCAGCCGGCGAACTGCGCCCCGAGTCCCTTCCCCAATGGGCTGCCCAGCAGGCTGAGCAATCCACCTGCCAGCACGCTCACACCTGCCCAGGCGCCCAGCCGCTGGGTCAACACTCTCTGAAATCTCCAGATGTTCATGGTTTCACGCTTCCAGTTCTTGGTTGAGAAGCCCCTGGCAAAACCGGGTTGCCTGGAAGTAGTATACCAGCAACCCGATTCAACCGTGCGCAATTAGCGACGAAATCCGGCATCTGGACGATATTGTTGACGCGCAGGCCAGATGCGTGGAGGTACGATAAAAGCGTTTCCCATATATAATATTCAAGGGTACGCTGGTTATTCATTCCTATCTTCTATCAGCTCATCACCCCAGCCGCCGCGTAGGGGTAAAACACCTGGCATAAGCGGCCTGCATGTGGCCGGCCAATCTGGTGGAAAAGGTAAGTAATGACAATCTCATCCATCGAGCGCAAAATCCGAGCGGGTTTGCCCATCATTCGCTTCATGCAGGAGCATATCCCGCTTCCACTGGCGCACTTTCTTATTAAGCAAGGCATAGCACACACGCAGTTGGGCGCAGGTGTCGTTCGCCAGGCAGTGTCCGCCGGCGGCGTGCCCTGCGAGTGGATCATTCCCCAAAACAGCCTGGCAGAGCGGGTATTGCTTTATCTGCACGGCGGTGGTTTCGTCTTCGGATTGACGCCCCCGCACCTGCACATGGCGGCGCACCTGGCGCAAAACCTGGACATGCGCATCCTGATGGTGGATTATCGCCTTGCCCCGCAGCATCCATTTCCTGCTGCGTTGGATGACTGTGAAACTGCTTATCTCTGGTTGTTGAAACAGGGCATCCTGGCTCGAAATATCCTCGTCGCCGGCGATTCGGCCGGAGGTAATTTAACCATTACCATGTTAATGAAACTGCGCGACAGCGGCAGCTCGCTGCCTGCTGCGGCGGCCTGTCTGTCGCCGGTGACAGACCTCGTCAATAAAGAAAAACTGAGCGAAGGCTTCCAGGATCCGCTGCTGCCTGCCAAAGCCGTTGAATTTTATACGCAATCTTATGTTGGGCAAAGCGATGCCCGCCAGCCTTTGATCTCGCCCGTGTACGGCGATCTGCGCGGCCTGCCGCCATTGCTGGTGCACGTTGGCGAAGATGAGATCTTGCGCGAGGATGCCGAGCGCCTGGTGGGCCTGGCGAAAGCAGCAGGCGTGGAGGCGCAGTTGGAGATTTACCCGCGCATGTGGCACGTGTGGCAGTTGAATCTAAGCTTACCGCAAGCGACCCAATCGCTGGAACACATCGTGCAGTTTTTCAAAGCGCACCTGGAACTGGTCGCTGATGGAGCAGCATGAGCCGCCTTAAAAAAATCGCATCCCTGGTTCTAATCCTCCTTATTTTCGCCCTGGCGGGCGGCGCCATCTACTGGAATTCATCCACCCTCGGCCCCTCCTCGGATGCCCTGGCAGCCTTGCAGCCGGATGCGCAGGTGCGGGTCGTCCTGGGTGACGGATGGGTAGTGTTTGAGCCGCTTGCTGACCCTGCCATCACCGGTTTCATCTTTTACCCCGGCGGGGGTGTGGATTACCGCTCCTACGCGCCCGTGCTGCGAGCGATTGCCGCGCAAGGCTACCTGGTCGCATTGGTGCGGATGCCACTCAACCTGGCATTCTTCGACATCGCCGCTGCGGATGGTGTGATAGTTCAACTCCCCACAATCGAGCATTGGGTTGTCGGCGGGCATTCGCTGGGCGGCGTGGCGGCTGCCTCGTACGCTGCTGGCAGCTCTGAAATTGAGGGGCTGGTGCTGTGGGCCTCCTACCCCGGCAGTGATGCCCTGGCAAGCATTAATCTCAAGGTGATCTCGATCTTCGGCTCGCTCGATGGGCTGTCCCAGCCGCAAACCATCGCTGATTCCCGCCAGAATCTCCCTCCCGACACCCAGTTTGTCGAGATCGCCGGCGGCAACCACGCCCAGTTCGGCTCGTACGGGGCGCAAAAAGGCGATAATCCGGCCTCCATCTCAGAGGAAGAGCAGGCAGCCCTGATCGCCGCTGCTACCGCCGCATTCCTGCAAGCTTTAGACTCAAAGCGTTAGGAGCAATCCGCTGATCAAACCCTCCCGCGAGTTCGTTTTCTACCTGCTGCTGTGTGCCATGCTGCTCCTCTTGCCGGCTTGCGCTGGGAGCGCCTTACCCGAGCCAACTGCGGCCATTGCGCCCAGCAGCATGCCTGTCCCGGCAACCGCTGTTCCCACCGAGACCCAAACGCCCCTGCCCACCAGCACGCCGCTGCCCACAGAAACCAGCACACCTGTGCCCACCCGTACCTTTACCCCCTCACCTACACCACCGGCTGCGACCGAAACCACTTCCGGATTTCACCTGCCGCTGCCCACAGGTACCCCGCTTGACGAGTGGCAGGGCATTCCCATCCACCCCGATGCCCTGGCAGGGGAAGAGACCCAAGGCAGCTACGTTTTTACCGCCGCGCTTTCGGTCGCAGACATCGAAACCTATTACAAGCTGGAAATGCCCCGCCGCGGCTGGGGATTGCTCGCCACCGGTCAAGGCGGAACCGGCGCCATCCTGCTGATCTTCCAGAAAGAGTCTCAAATGGCAACCATCTCGGTGTTGGTTGTTGATAGCGATACCGTGTACGTGATGATCGTGTTATAAATGCCGCTCACGCGAACCGCCGCTCTCCGGATGCTTTGCCTGCTGCGCGCCGCCATAGAACTGCCGCCCGCCCACCCGCCGCAATCTAACCACTTTGTTAAGCTTTCGTGAAGTAAAGTGTATTGAATTAATTTCCATTTATGATATAGTAATAATGATGAAGTAATTTACTGGTAGGTATTGTGCTTTTTTGGTTTAGGTCATTGTTCTCCTGCGGGAGCCGGTAAGATCCATGTGCATTCTACCGAGTGGAGAGCAGATGCTTATGGAATCAACTGGGGTGGGAAGGGCTGGGAGGGCGAAAATTCTGCATGGTTTTCTCTAAAGGTCTCAACCTACATTTTAAATTTAACCCGCCCCGATAAGCTGGTCGCACCTAGTGGGCCACCATAGGGATGTCAACCTGAGCGGAGCGAAGGATATAGATTCTTCGGTCGCTGCGCTCCCTCAGAATGACCCATCAAAAAAGCTGGTCGCACGTAGTGGGCCACGCACAAGGATCTAGATCCTTCACTTCGTTCAGGATGACAGATCAAATAAGGATTGTTTTCACTTAAGCGCACTACTGGCAATTCAACGTGCCCTTTTTCTTTCGACCACCTGTCGAAGAAAATAACAACATTGGCGAGGTGAAAATGAATTCATCCCAAATCGGATCCGAGCTGCCAGGCGCAGCGATCCGCGTGAGTGGGGATATCCTGGTTAACTGGATTCTGGCCCGGCAGCTGGTAATCGAAGGCAGTTCTCCGGGGTGGAAAGAGCATACCAATCTCTCGTGCCTGCTGGGCGGCGCCGTGCATCAGGCGAAATTCATCGAAGCGGTGGCTGCCCCGCTCTTATCCCAGGTGTATTCTTCGATCCAAATAAATTACCCCAGGCTGGACACGCAATCGATCCTCCCCGGCGATCCTCGTTTTCACCATGCCTACCACCTGTGGGAGCAGTACAGGCATAAAGAGTCTGCTGCCTGGCGCATCAAAGAGTTCCTCGGAGGCACGCTGCGTCAGGAAGCAATCCAACTTTCCAAAGAAGAAGACCTCGCCAACCCACCCCGGATAATCATCCTGGTGGATTCAAATCTTGGTTTTCGCGATGATCCCCGCTCATGGCTGCCGGTGCTTGAATGCGTTTCACCAGAAACTTGGATTGTCTTAAAGACTACCTGGCCCGTGGCGCAGGGTGCGCTTTGGGATTATCTGCTCCAGAAGCACGCCGATCGCCTGATCTTGATCCTGACCGTCGACGATCTGCGCAGCGCAGAAGCCCAGATCAGCCGGGAGCTATCCTGGGAGCGCACCGTCCAGGATCTCGTTTGGGAGGTCACCTATAACCCGAAATTTAACATGCTTTCGCGCTGCGCCCAGGTGGTCATTTCATTCAATATGGCGGGCGCAGTGCTGCTCTCACGCTGGGAAAGCGATCATCCGCCCTCCCAACACTCAAACCATGCGGTATTAATCTATGATCCGAAAGAAATCGAAGGCTCCTGGGAAGCCAGCTATCCCGGGCAGGTGCTCGAACACCTCTCCTGCCTGGTCGCGGGGGTGGTGCGTGAATGCCTGCAAAATCCGCTCAAACCGGCATTCTCCACAGCCGTCCAGGCGGGCCTTACGGCGATGCGGATGCTGCACCGCCTGGGGTTTCAGGAATCGCCTTCCACCTCAGGCTCCGGTTTTCAGTTGGTCTTTCCCTGCCAGCAGCTGCAAAAAGGGTTTGAGCGCGCATCTCCCGACTTCTTCGAAGTGCGGGTGCCTCGCCCGGTTTACGATCGCAGAGAGCTTGTGCCCGGCGAGGAACCTGCCTCCAGCCTGTGGAAGATTGCTGAGAATTTGAGCCCCAGCCAGCTCAGCGCATTGGCGATCAATATCGTACTGGAAGGCACCGATTCCGCCCTGAAAGGCTTCCCATTAGCCCGCTTCGGGCGCTTGCTGACCCTCGACCGCCGCGAGATTGAAAGCTTCCGCACGCTGAAGTCTCTGATCACCGAATATACCAGCCAGGCCTGGCAGAAAAAACCGCTTTCCATCGCGGTTTTTGGCTCGCCGGGTTCAGGAAAATCCTTTGGCATCAAGGAAATCGCCCGCAATTTGTTCCCGGGGCAGTTGGAAACGCTCGAATTCAACCTGTCCCAGTTCGAGACCCTGGAAGACCTGCACACCGCCTTCCACCAGGTGCGCGATACCGTGCTGCGCGGCAAAATTCCTCTGGTGTTCTGGGACGAGTTCGATACGCAGATGGAGGGCCGGCCCCTCGGCTGGCTTTGCCATTTCCTGGCTCCGATGCAAGATGGGCAGTTTCAACACGGTCAGATCAACCACCCGATCGGACAGTCGATCTTTGTCTTTGCCGGCGGCACCAGCGTGCGCATGGAAGAATTCGGGAAAGGGCTGGATCCCCAGCTATTCTCATCGGTCAAAGGTCCCGATTTTATCAGCCGCCTGAAGGGCTATGTGAATATCCTGGGTCCCAACCGGCTGAAACCCGGCACAGATGGCGCCGGCGTTTCCGACCCTTACTTTATCGTGCGGCGCGCCATCCTGCTGCGCTCCATGCTGAGCATCTCTGCCCCGCACCTGTTCGATTCGGGCGACGGTAAGGGCTGCCTGAATATCGATCGCGGCGTACTGCGCGCTTTCCTCGAAGCGCCGGAATACCGCCATGGCGCCAGGTCGATCGAAGCGATCATCGCCATGAGCCGCCTTTCCGGCAAACGTTCTTTCGAGCGCTCCTGCCTGCCGCCGGAGCAGCAGCTCGATCTGCACGTGCGCGGCAAAAGCTTCCTGGCGCTGGTGCAGCAGATCGATCTGCAAGGTGAGCTGCTGGAGAAATTGGCGGCGGCGGCGCACACGGTCTATTGTGCCGGGCTGGAAAAACGCGGTTTTAAGCACGGCGCGCTAAAGAGCGAAGAGCTGAAGACCTCGCCGCTGCTGGTTCCTTTCTCCGAGCTTTCTCCGGAGATGCAGCAGCAGAATCGCGATTACGTGCGCGATATCGCCGACAAGCTCGCTCGCCTGGGGTACATGATGCTGCCGGCGCGCAGCGGCGAAGCTGTGCATGAATTCAATCGTGATGAAATCGAAATCCTGGCCCGTTGGGAGCACGATCGCTATGTTGATGCCAAGCTCAGCTCGGGTTGGGTTTACTCGGCGGCTGACGACCCGGCATTGAAACACAACCGCTCGTTGATCCGCTGGTCGGACCTGGATGAAGACAACCGCAGCAAAGACCGCGACTTTGCGCGCAGCATCCCGGAGCTGCTGGCTTACGCCGGGTACTCGATTGTATCTCTTCAAAATGGATCCCCCTCCACGAGCGAGGCGCACGACGCCGCCCTCGGCGCTGCCACAGGCGCTGATTCGTCTCCCAAACCGGTGCGCGTGGGTGTGACGGGGCACCGAAAATTAAACAACCAGGGTGCGATCGTGGAGGGCATAGAGAGCGCGCTGCGCATGATCGAGGCTACCTATCCCGGCAAGAACCTGCACCTCTACTCCGCGCTGGCAGAAGGCGCCGATCGCCTGGCAGCGCAGGCGCTGCTGCCTCGCCCGGCAGCGCAGCTGGTAGTTCCCCTGCCGCTGGCTGTGGACGATTACTCGCAGGATTTCCGCAGCAAGAAATCGAAGGAAGAATTTCGGACTCTGCTTGCCAGGGCGAGCGAGGTCATCCACCTGCCCGACGCTCCCACCCGCACTCAAGCCTACTTGAGCGCTGGCTTGTTTATCTTGAGCCAATGCGATGTGCTCCTGGCAGTCTGGGATGGCAGCCCACCCCAAGGTGAGGGTGGGACTGGTGAAATTGTTGCCGAGGCGCGCCGGATTGGGCTGCCAGTGGCGTGGGTGTATGCCCCACGTTCCACAACGACTCATCCCGGAATTGCGCCGGGAAATGTAAATCTGGAGCGTTGGCCATGCCCCGTATCTTCATAAGCCACGTTAATGAGAACAGCTCCATCGCCCTTGCAATTGCAGCCGGATTGGAGAAAGCAGGCTATCCGACCTGGTATTACGAGCGCGATTGTGTCATCGGAGATTCCTACCTGGCTCAGATCCACAAAGCGGTCAAAGATGCGCCAGCAGTGGTGCTGATCATCTCCCCTGAATCGATTGATAAGGCAGAGATCTCCAACCAGGTAACATCAGAAGTCGTATTGGGACACGAGACCCACAAGCGCTTTCTTCCTATCTTATTCAACATCTCCTGGCCCGAATTTCAGCGTAAACAACCAGAGTGGCGCCAGGCATTGGGCGCGACGGTAGGCATCCAGGTCACTCCAGAAAATTTGGACAGCGTTGTCGAAAAGATCGTCGCTGGGCTGGAGCACCTGAATATTCCACGCGGCGAAATCTCCCCTGCGCCGCCTGTGGAAAGCCGCTACCCATTTCCGCTGGCAGTGGCACACCAGCGGGCAGCCGCCCTGCAATCAGCTGCAGAAGAAGGCTATGCCTATCACCAGAGCCTCCAGGAGCTGGCAGCTTCCCTGCTGCAGTTTGCTTCCATCACCGCACTGTCCGCTTACTTCAACAGCCCTCACAAAAATGAAGCCAGCATTCGCAGAATCGATGCCGAGCTGTTCAACGCGGAGCGTCCCATGTACGAGACCTGGCTGGCTGTGCTCGCCCTGACCCTGGAGAGCAGTGAGGGGTCTGGCGATGCCGTTATCCAGGCGATCGAGCGATTTTATCAAGACAAGCGCACCCGCAAAGACCCGCTGGGCGAAGCGATCATCCACCTGCAGCATTGGATCGGTCTGCGTGCCCGGCAGCGCACATTGGTTTCTCAGGAAGATCTCTTCGGGCTGCTGGGGTATTACCTGACCCACGCGCAGGGTTGGGCTGCCGGCTCGACCGGCTTTCCCGCGGCCGAGTTTACCCAGCGCGCCCAGGTGCTGTATACCGCTTTGTCGACAGCGCTGGAAGACCTCATGTCACTGGGTAAGTGGGAGCTTTCTGGAGCCATTCTGGATGGAGGCAGGCTGCAGCCGGTGCACTTGATGGGGCTTTCCCCTGCACCCATGCCTGCTTCGGCTCGCCAGCCGGCGGAGCTTGCCGATCAGCATGTGTATTTACTTCACACCCTTGCCGGTCCCGCTCAACCTGCGCTCGACCTCTTCCCCTGGTTGAGCCTGAACCGCTGCAGCGGCTGCGGTGGGCTGAGCGTCTGGGCGATCGCATCCAGCCCGGCAGCGACGCTGCAATGGGTGTGCCAGCGCTGCACCACCTGCCATCCCCTGAGCGACCAAGCCCTTCAGGAGCTGTCCCGGCTTCTCAACCGGAAAATCTCACCGCCGCCAACAGTCGAGGTCAAATCCGTTCCGGATGTGCCTGCACCAACTCCCTCCGAAATTCCGCCGGTCAAAGAAAAGGTCAGCCTCCGCTTCGAGGTAGAGATGCCGCTGACCCACGCCTGGCCCATTCCCGGATGGCGGCTGCTGGCGTGGGATAAACCCAGCGGCTCACTATCGCTGGTGGAAGAAGGCCGGGTGATCTGGCGCTCGCCGGAACGCTTCTTGCTGCGCTTTATACGCTATGCGCCAGACAGCGCTCTTGCCGCAGCCTGGGATGGGCGCTTGGTGATTTTTTACCCGGACAGGGCGCCCATCTGGATGCAGGCGGATGGAACCATCGGCGACGCCTGCAGCCTGGGCGCGCGCTGGGTTGTTGGCACCTGGAAGAAAGATCTGTTTTCCGTTGGTCCCGACGGGGATGTCGAACGCTTCCCGGATGTCAATGAGGGCGTCTATCGCATCGCCGCCATGGAACAGTCTGGCTGGCTGGCGGTTGCCAGCCTCAACGGAGGCATTGGCCTGTATCAAAAAGACCACAAAGTGCTGTCGATCGCGCCTTTCGACAGATTGGGCAGCCTGGCGTTTACCGGTCCAAACCTGCTGGTCGAAGCCGCCTCCCGGCTTCACACCCTATCCCTGGCAGGCAAGGAGACCGACGTCGAAGCGCTTAGCCCCGATTGCCAATATGAGCTCGTCCCGCTGCTCGCATCTGAAGACTGCCTGCTGATCTGCAATCACTCGGATGGGAAGCGTATCGATCGATCCGGTCACCAATTAAAATTTTTCAGCCTGCCTCGCAAATCCCGCCTGCTCGCGTATTGCTCACGGCCCGGACGCATTCTGATTGCTCCGGAAAGCGGGGGCTGCGCCTTATTGGAAGCGAACAAAGAGGTGTTTACCTGGGAGCAGGGCATTCGCCTCACGCTTTCCCAGGATGGCAGCGCAGCAGCCGCTGTCTCCGACGATCGTGCAGCCCTGTATGAGGTGGCAGTATGAGCCAGACATCCCCCGACCCGGCAGCTCGCACCCAGCCAGCGGATAAAAAGCGCCGCAAACTTCTGCAAGCCATCGATGCCATCGAAACCGCTCCTGCAACCCAGGTGCAAAAACGCATGGCGCTGGCGGAAGCCTATTTCCGCCTGGCGATCCAGCCGGAAACGGATCTTGAAGAAGCGGTAGAATTTTTAGAGAAAGCTTACCTGCTCGACCCGCTGCACCCCAAACTGCCCTATCACCTGGGGCGCGTCGCCCACCTGATGGGAGATTTCTCCAGCGCTGCCAGGCATTACCGCCAGGCGCTGCAGCTCTCGCCAGACAACCAGCGTGTAGCCGCTCACCTGGGGTTGGCGCTGATGGATGGAAGCAATGCAGAGAAGGAAATCGGCCAGAGCTTGCTGGATGCGCTCGGTCGCGGTCTGCTGCCGGTTGTCAAAGAAGCCATTGCCGCCCTGGATGAGCTTGCAAAATCCAGCACGGATGGCAGTATAGGGAAGCTGGACGCTGGCGCCGCGGATGGCGGCTCAGCCGCGAAACCAGGTAAAAAAACCGGCGCTCCCCTGCGCCGCTCGGCGCGGGCTGGTGATAAGGGCTTTGCACCGGAAAATATTCGCTGGAAATCCATCTGGAAGACCCTGGCAGCCGAGCAGATCTCACGTTCTGCGCCCGATCTGAAAGCGCTCAAAGAGCAGCTCCAGGGCGCATTGAAAGATGCGGCTGCTGAGAACCTTACTGCAGCGGCAGCCCTGGGCGCCATACTGCTGCTCGATCCGGCGTTGAAATCCTACGGGATAGAGCTGCTTGAAGATCCGGCATTTAAAGCCAACCCCGATCACGCCGCGGTGAAACTGCTTCTAGAAGCAGCCCGGCTGGCAGAGTGCGCCGCTCCTGGTGAGGCTGTAGAAGCGATCAACCAGATGTGGCAATCCAGGCAAATTCCCGAAGAATACCTGTACGCCTTCCTCTGCTCCCGGTTAGGATCTGAGAGCGGTATTGCGCCGCTGGAGGCCTTGAGCCGGTTGGAGCAGATCAGCCCGGACCTGCGCCACCGGGATGGCTTCAAGGAGCTGCACCTGGCGGTGCTGGATGGGCATGCCAACAAAGCCAGCAATCGCAGCGCCTACAATGAAGCACTCATGCTCTGGCAAGCCGCGCTGGAGCTGGCGCCGGCGCGCGTCAACCTGGCGCACAATCTCGCCCTGCTGGCAGCCCGCACCCGCGATGTTGAGAACTACCCCCGCTATTGGAACATGGCTGCGGAGCTGCGCTATTTGCTGGCTGCGGCAGCCGGCAACCATCACGTCCAGATGAACGATCGCATCGCCCTGCACAAGGGCTTCGTGCAGCAGTCTTACCAAAGCCACCTGAATCCTGAGAAGCGTATCCGCGAGCAGAAACCGGAGGCTTTGAGCCAATGGATTGCGGATCGCCCCGCGCTGACCATCTGGATGGAGGAGTGGGAACTGTACTATCTCAACGCGCGCCTGCAGTACCGCTCCCCCGTTCACATGCTGGGCGTAAGCCGGGACGCCGCTCCCGAAATGGTGGATGCAGCCAGCCATGCGCTGCTGAACCTGTTGGAGCGCGCCTTGAAGCCGAAAAATTGGGCTGGCACCCAGGCATTCAGCGCACTGGCGGAGGATGCAGTCAACCAGGCTGTCCGCCTGGCGAAGGACGATGCCAAGAAGGCGCGTGATCCGCACTATGAAACCGAAAAAGCCAGCTCGACCGAGCTGGTGCACGAGGCCATCGAGCATGGTTTTGGCTTATTCCACCTCTTGCAGCAGGTGAAAAACGCCCCAGGCGCAGACCTGGAACTGGGAATGAAGATTGGCGCCCACCTGATGGCGCTGCCATGGAAAATTCTGGAGCCGGTATGCATCGCTCGCGGCTACATTGGCGAGGATGACCGCCTGGAAAAAATCTTCACCTCCTATCTGCTCGATATGGTCATGAACGCCCCGGAGAACGGTGGCAATCAGAAAGGTGCTGCCTCCACTGCTGCGGCAGAGAAGAAGCTGGAGGCCATGCAGGCGATGGCTGCCTGGCTGCCGGAACAGCCGCTGCTCAGCTACAAGCGCGGCGAGCTTCTCTTTCAGCTCAAGCGCTTCGACGAATGCTACAACCTGGCAGTCGCCTCACTTGAATCCATGGCAGCCTCAAAAGAAGAAGCCGAAGATGCAGAGAATTTACAGGCTGCCTTCGCCGAGCTGATCGAAGGCGCAGCGCTGCACGATATTCCTGAGCACATCTTCGAACCGCGCCAGAAGGAAGATATGGAAGCTGGCGCGAAGCTGGCTGGAGAGCGATTGAAGAGCTATCCCCACTCCGCGCAGCTGCACATGCTGGCAGCCACGCGCTTGCTGTTCCTTGCCAAAGATGAGAAGGACGTGCAGAAGGTAGTCGACCTGCTGAAAGCCGGTTTGAAGAAAGCGTTGGCGCCGCGGCAGCGCGAGCCGCTGGAGAAGTCACTTCAGGAAGCGCAGCAGCGTTTGAAGACCATCGGCATCTCTGCTGAGATCAACCGCATGCTGGAAGAAGCGGCGCACTCTGTCCAGGAATGCATCGCCAACGTGCAGCAAGGCAAGACTTCGCTGCAAGATGCCGTCGATACCGTCGAAAAAGCCCTGGCAACGGCGGAGAAAGCGCGCAAGCAGGCTGAAAAGCACAGCCTGGAGACCGAGCTGGAACAGGCGCAGAGCCTGATCGGGCAGTTAAGGGAATTGATGAAGAAGTTCAACCGCTAAGGGAGGTGATGCGATGTTTATGATCGACTTGAATGTGCCCTCTCTCTACAAGCTTCTGGGTGTATCCCCGGATGCTGACGGTAAATTGATCGTTAAAGCCCGGGGTCAGTTGTGCGGTGAGCTGCAAAATAAAATCGACGCCACTCGAGATCCAGTAGAGAAAAAACGGCTGAATGAAGAGCTGCTTAAGATCTCCAGCGCAGGGACCACGCTGGGTAAGCCTGCGGATCGGGAAAAGTACGACGCCGAAAATGCTCATCTCAGATTCTACCAGGAGCGGCTGTCTGCCATGCTCTTCTTCACCAGCAAAGCAGATCGCCTGGCGGTCTTGCTGCGTGCTTTCCGAGCGCACCTGGCAGCCCGGGAGGTAGCTCTCTCGCCGGTAAATGATCTATACCGGGACGATTTTTCAGCGGATGAAACTCCCAACGAGCTGCTCGATCGCCTGCTGCGCTGAAAACACCTGATTGAGGAATCCCAAATGAAAAAAGATACCCATCCACCTAAAGACCCATCGCACATAAAAGAGCAGTTGGCAGAGCTGTCCCAGCTTACGCACGAAATCGTCGAAGACAATCTCAATCTGGCGACGGCGTTGGGGCGCCTGCGCGATGGACAGGACCAAGTGCGCACTGATATGCTGCGAGAGATTAGCTTGCTGCGGGATGAATTCTCTGGGGCGACCAGCTTCCGGGTGCTGCGTGAGCTGTGCCGCGAAATCGGCCCGCTGTTGACCGCCATTGATTCACTCCTCGCAGCTCCTGAGCCGGCTTCGCCGGAGATCATGACCAGCCATGTGACCAGCCTGTCGATCACGCTGCACCGCCTGTTGGAGCGCCTGGGCGCAGAGGTGATCCCCGTGGATGTTGGCAATGAGACATTCGACCCGGCGCGCCACCAGTGTGTGGCTCTCGTGCAGCCCGGAAATTCACCTTACCCGCAGGCCGCGCCGCGCAGCATCGTGCGCGTGCTCGAGCATGGCTATACCGCCGGCGGCAGGGTGATTACACCCGTGAAAGTGGAAGTGCAAGCGGAGCAGTAAAGGTGAGTTATCACAAAGTGATCGTCATCGATCTGGGAACGACTTACTCGGCGGTTTCCCTTTGGGATTACGTCGAGCAGAAGGTTGTCGTTGTCAAAGACCGGAATACCGGACTGTCGAAGATCCCCTCGGTGGTCAGTCTGGATCCACAAGGCAGGGTGATCGTCGGGGCGCAAGCCCAGAGCAACCTGGTCGTGGATCCCGCCAACACTCTCATCGAAGTTAAACGCTGGATGGGCGCCTACGAGCGCGAGCCAGATGTCTTCCGCAACGACATGGGCGAGCCGAAACGCCTGCGCTTCCGCGAGCGCGAGTACCTGCCCCAGGAAATTGCCGCCTTCATCCTGATGGAATTGAAGCGCATGGCGGAAGAGTTCGTGGGTGAGCCGATCCACGACGCAGTGATCACCGTGCCCGCATACTTCCGCGAGCCGCAGAAAGGCGCCACGGCAGACGCCGCCGCCATAGCTAGGTTGAATGCACGTATGCTCTTGAACGAGCCGACCGCCGCTGCGGTGAGCTTTGGCATGGATCAGATCAAAGACGACCAGCAGCATATCTACGCGGTTTATGACCTGGGCGGCGGTACCTTCGATGTCTCCATTATCTCGGTAACCAAGGAAGAGGTCAGCGTCGTCGGCACCGGTGGCGACCCCAAGTTGGGCGGCGGCGATTTTGACGATCGCATCACCGGATACGTGGTCGATTACATCCGCGAGAAGAATCGCGTCGATCTGTCGCGGGAGCCCAATTACACCAGCTTGTGGTCGCGCATCAAGCGCGAAGCCGAGCTGCGCAAGCGCGAGCTGTCCACTACCACCTCCACCATGCTCAGTCTGCCGTACCTGACCGGTCAGTTGAGTGTCAACGTGCCGCTTTCTCGCTCCACCTTCGAAGGCTTGATCGGCGATCTGCTGCAAAAATCGCTCGACTGCCTGGACCAGGCCATTGACTCGGCCGACCAGAGCAACAGCATTTCACGTGACATGATCGAGCAGGTGCTGCTGGTGGGCGGCTCCACCCGGGTAGCCTGCATCCGCCCGATGCTGGCAGAACATATGGGCATGGAACTGCAGGATGTGCGCAACGATTTCGATCCAGACGAGGTGGTTTCACGCGGCGCGGCGATCGTCGCCATGCGCTTCCATCCCAAAGATGCCTTCGAGGGCGAAGAAGTCGAGATCGATATGAGCACGGTCGAAGGACAGGCGGAAGCAGAGCTTGCCACCACCCAGGCAGCGACCATTGTCTTGAACGACGTCACCAGCCACAGCCTGGGCATCATGATCAACGGGAGCGACTTCTTCCCAATGATCCCGAAGGACTCGACGATCCCAGTCCGGCGCGCTCAGGGTGGCTTCACCAACAGCGGGCACGCTCGCACGATGGAGTTGATGATCTTCCAGGGCGAGAGCCCCAATGCGCTCGATAACACTCTGATCGGCAAGCTGGTCATCCCGCTGCCGGAGGAGCGCGAACGCGGCTACTACCAGTTCGAAGTGACCTTCGCACTCGACATAAATGGATTGCTCAACGTCAGTGCGCTGTGCCTGAACGACAAATCGCTGTGGGATACCAAGGTTCAGTGCAACGTGCGCGCCTCCCGTGACGAAATCGATAAGAGCGCCCGGTACCTGCAGGATGTGATGGCAGGCAAAGCTGAAGAGGCGGCTGCGGATCCCCAGACCTTCCAGCTCGGCTCTGTGCCACCCCTGCCCCCGCGCCCGGTCCTACCCGTTCCGCCTCTGCCTAGACCGGCGGCGTATGCTGCACCACCGCCCCCTACCGCCCAAAGCAGAGAATCGAGAGCAGACAGCCAGGAGAGCCTGCGCCAGCAGGAGATGGCAGTTCAGGCAGAAGGCGATATCCAGGAACTGATCGTCACCTATCGCAATCTGGTGGATGAAATCCAACGCCATCCCATCGATTCGCCTGGCAGCCTGGAAGAGTATGCCGCTCGCTTCCGCCGGCTGGGGCATACTGTCGAGAAGCTGCGCAGCAGCGACCTCGATCGCGGCCGGTCGGAGCTGGATGATTTGCAAGGCGCTATCGAAAGAAATCTCAAAGAGCTGGATGAAATCAAATTGCGCATTCGGGCGAATGAAGCGATTAACACAATAAATGAAAGTATCGAGGAATACACTGCATTCGTAAAGGGCTACCAGCAGCACCCCCTCCGCAGCGTTCAGGAATTGAAATCCGCGCGGGATAAACTGCTGCAATTAAGGGCAAATATCCAGAACGTGCCCACCATGTACCTGGATGAGCAGGGAAGAGAAGTAGTCACCCAGCTTGAGCAGACGATCGCCCGCATCCTGAAACAGATCGATCCTTATACCAGCCTGGAGATCACTGCGCGGCCCAAGCCGCAGCCTCGCCCCGAAGTGCCCGGCGCAGTCGATAAGGTGCATTTTTCGATCACCGCCCCGCCGCTGGTGCAGGCGGGCAGCTCCTTCGTTGTGGATTTGTGGGCGCACCTGGAGCAGCAGCGCCAGGAGGTGATTCAGCGGGCGGTGCAGGCAGTAGGCGGCAGGGAAATCCTGGTCAAATCCAAAGGCCCGCTGCCGGTGGCGCGCGGCACGGTGCTGGCTGTAAATTTGAAAATCGAAGGTTTGCGTATAGAAGACGCAGAAGAAACTATACAGTGGGAAGGCGAGATCGGCAGTGCCAGCTTTGCTGTGCAGGTCCCTCAAGACGCTGCTCCCGGTGTGCGGCTGGGGCGAGCGGCGATTTATGCCAATGCGGTGCAGATTGCCAGGCTCAACTTTGAGCTGCAGGTAGGCGCGCAGTTGGTCGAAGCCAAGTCTCTGCCGCGCAGGCGAAGCACTACCGCACCGCCTTTGCTTCGTACGCCAGCGCTGACCGGGAGATTGTGCTGCGCTGCGTGCAGGGTATGGAAAAAGCAGCTCCGTGGATGAATATCTTTGTCGATGTCCATGCACTGCGCTCGGGCCAGAATTGGGAGCATGAGCTGTGGGATCGCATCCCTTCCAGCGATGTCTTCTTCCTGTTCTGGTCGCTGAACGCAATGCGCTCGCCCTGGGTGGAGAAAGAGTGGCGCTGCGCGCTCGATTCCCACGGTCTGGAGTTCATCGACCCGGTGCCGCTGGATCCGCCCGATCAAGCGCTGCCGCCGCCCGAGCTAGGCAGCCTGCATTTTAACGATTGGGAATTGGCGTATGCCAGGCATGCTCCATCCATCAATGCTCGCAAAAGCAATAATCTGTTCACCATGTTTCGAAAGGCATTTCGAAAATAATCATCAGGAGGTACAGCATGAGATACCATAAAGTGATCGGCATCGACCTGGGGACCACCTACTCGGCGGTTTCCCTGTGGGATCACGACGATAAGAAGATCATTGTCGTCAAAAACAAAGTGACCCAGCTTTCGACGGTTCCTTCCGTGATTGGACTTGACCCGGAAGGGAAGGTGATTGTCGGCTCGCAGGCGCAAAACAACCTAATCATGGATCCGGGCAATACGGTCATCGAAATCAAGCGTTTGATGGGCACCTACGAACGCGAGCCGGATCCAACGAAAAATGATCCGGGTGTGCCCAAAAGCGTGCCCTTTCGCAGCCGCAATTATCTGCCTCAGGAAATCTCGGCCTTTATTCTCATGGAATTGAAGCGCATGGCGGAAGAGTTTGTGGGCGAGCCGATCCACGACGCGGTGATCACTGTGCCTGCATATTTCCGCGAGCCGCAGAAAGGCGCCACGGCAGACGCCGCCGCCATGGCAAGGTTGAACTTATGTATGCTCTTGAACGAGCCGACTGCCGCCGCGGTGAGCTTCGGTATGGACCAGGTAAAAGACGATTCCCAGCATATATACGCTGTTTATGACCTGGGCGGCGGCACCTTCGATGTCTCCATCATCTCGGTGACGTCCAAAGAGGTCAGCGTCGTCGGCACCGGCGGGGACCCCAAGCTGGGCGGCGGCGATTTCGACGACCGCATCACCGGCTACGTGGTTGATTACATCCGCGAGAAGAATCGCGTCGATCTGTCTCAGGAGCCCAATTACCCCAGCTTGTGGGCGCGCATTAAACGTGAAGCCGAGCTGCGCAAGCGCGAGCTGTCCACTTCCACCTCCACCATGCTCAGCCTGCCGTACCTGACCGGTCAGTTGAGTGTCAACGTGCCGCTTTCTCGCTCCACCTTCGAAGGCCTGATCGGCGACCTGCTGCAAAAATCACTCGACTGCCTGGATGAAGCCATGCAGTCGGCCTACCAGAGCAATGGCATTTCTCAAAATGAAATCGAACAGGTGCTGCTGGTCGGTGGATCCTCCCGGGTAGCCTGCATCCGCCCGATGCTGGCAGAACACATGGGCATGGAACTGCAGGATGTGCGCAACGATATTGACCCCGATGAGGTGGTTTCACGCGGCGCGGCGATCGTCGCCATGCGCTTCCATCCCAAAGATGCCTTCGAAGGCGAAGAGGTCGTTATCGATATGAGCACGGTTGAGGGCCAGGCAGAGGCCGAGCTTGCCACCACCCAGGCGGCGGCCATTGTCTTGAACGACGTCACCAGCCACAGCCTGGGCATCATGGTGAATGAGGGCGACTTCTTCCCGCTGATCGCAAAAGACTCGGTAATACCTGCCCGGCGCGAGCAGGATGGGTTTACCAATGCCGGGCGCACGCGCATGATCGAGGTGATGATCTTCCAGGGCGAGAGTCTCAACGCGCTGGATAATACCCTCATCGGCAAACTGCCCATCCCCCTGCCAGAGGAGAGGGAGCGCGGTTACTACCAGTTCCAGGTGACGTTCGCCCTTGACCGGGATGGCTTGCTTAATGTTACGGTGCTTTGCCTGAACGATCAATCCTTGTGGGATACCAAAGTTCAGTGCAACGTGCGCGCCTCCCGCGACGTAATCGATAAGAGCGCACAGCACCTGCAGGATGTGATGGCAGGCAAAGCCGAAGAGCAGGCTGCTGAACCTCAGGCTTTCCGGCCTGGTTCTGTCCCGCCTCCGCCGCAGCGCAGCGCTGTGCCCGTGCCTACCCCGCCAAGGCAGCAGGCATCCGCCCAACCCGCCCCGCAGCCATCCCAACCCGCACAGCAGCCTGCCCCATCGCCTCAGCCCGCTCAGGCAGCCCAGCCTGCGCCCTCCACCGGCAGCCTGCCCATGCCGCCTGAGAACACTCCCGAAAACCACCGGGCCCTCCTCCGGCGCAGTTATAAGAAGCTCAACCAACTGCCGGTGAGCGATCCGAACTACCGCAAGCTGTACAACGCCTACGTGGCTTTCGTCGAGGCGGTGATGAGCGGCGACCCGGATCTGGATGATTACGCTTTCGATTTGAACGAGCTGTATCTGCGCGCTTTATAAATCACCAATTGGCCTGGGCGCGGACTGCGAGCGGATGATCAGAACAGGTTTTCGCGAGACGAGATGGGTTGCACGACATGGATAATGCGCACAAAATCGATTTCACCGAACAGATTGCGGTAACCGATCGCGGCGTGCTGTGGCTGGCGGCCGCCCCCGACGGCAGCCAGCTTTTGGTGCGCCGCATCGAACAGCAGTTTGTAGATGCGGCTTTCCGGCAGGTGATGGCGGAGCTCCGCCAGCGACCTCTGGCTGCTTCGCTCCCCTTCTTTGGGGAAGGATGGTTGGAGGACGATTACTATATCGCTTACCGGCTTCCAGACGCCTGGGAACTGCTGGAGGGCTACCTCAAACCCCTGCACTGGACCCAACGGCTGCATATCATCTACCAGTTGTGCGAGCTTGTTCCGCTGTGGCAGAAAGGCCCGCTGCACCCCCTGGGTTTGAACGGGCAGAGCGTTTTGGTTGGCGAACAGAACGGCAAAGTTTCTCTACGGCTCCTCCCTTGCCCGCCTTTGCAGTTCGACAGCGCTTTCGACCTGGGAGCCTGTGAGCCGGGTATACTGGCGTGCCTTGCCCCGGAGATCCTGCGCGGCGTCTACTCGGATACCCGGATGCAGGATGCCTATGCTTTGGGCATCCTGGCGGGCCAGTCTTTGGGGTGCCAGCTTTCGCTGCCAGATGGTGCTGATAACCAGGAGCTGCTGCTGGAGCTGCAAGCGCGCGGCAATTTGTTCCACCCCAGCCTGGAGACATCCAGAGTCGAACCATTTCTGCAGCGTATGGAGGAGTTCAACCAGTTGATCAGCCTGGTACACCGCTCGATCCTCCCGGTGCCTGCGGCGCGACCGCCGCGCGCGCCGGCAGCCTTCAAGAATGCCTGCCTGGCAGCTATCCACGCCACCGATCCGGATAATCTGCATGCAAAGGCAAGGCGCCTGCTGCAATCGGATGACCCCGCCGGCGCGCTGAACATCCTGGAGTGGGAATTTACCTGGGTCGGCGACAATGTACCCGGCAGGCAGATAGCGGCGGAGATTGCCGAGTCGATGGGTTTGTTCTCCGAGATGCTCGAGCACCTGGATGCAGCTCTTCGAATAAGCCCGGGCAGCGTTGACCTGCGCGCCCTGCGGATGGGCAAGCGCCTGGCGATGTACCTTGCATCGCCTCCCATCTCCCCGGGATCTGAAGACCCAGAAGGCGATGCCCTGCTGGAGGATCTCGCCTGGCTGGCGGCTGCCCCGATGAAATCGGAGCAGGTTAAAAACCTGCTCATCCAACAAAGCCTTGTCTACCAGCATCGCCAGGATTTCCATAAAGTTGCTGAAGTGATGTACCTGGCAGTCAACCTGATGCCTGCCGACCTGGAAGTTCTGTACTACTACGGCCGCGCCTTACACGTGCTGGACGATCAGCAAGGTCTGGGGCAGCTGGTTCAAACTGCGCACCACCGTATCGAGAATCTTATCCTCACCGGAATTTTAGACACTGGGAGGGGCATCGAATGGCAAAGAAAATTCGCTGGCTTGTTATCCGACTCTGTATCGTAGGGCTGCTGCTCACCTCCACGGCAGTCCTGGCCCAGGTGGATGCACTGGAGCAGTTGGTCTTGCTCATCCTGCCCGGGGGTTCGACTTTGAACGCCGGGACCTACGATGTAGTGATTTCGTTGCCCGATGGGCAACAGGTCAATGCTCAGATCCGGCTGGAAGAAAGCCCTGCCGGCGCAGCCCCGGCAGGTGGTGAGCCAGCAGGAGCAGCCCAAACAGGCGCGCCTGCTGCCGGACAGGTTTCTCCAACGCAAGCCGCAGCCGGCAGCTCACCGGAAGACACCACAGCCGCTGCGCCAGCCGCCCAACCGCAGTCGAATTCCTTGATGCTTATCCTGGCGGCATTGATCCCCACCGTCTTGATCGCCGGTGGCTTGCTGGTGTATTTCAAAGTCATCCAGCCTCGCAAGAACCTTGCACCTTACCAGGAAGCGGTTGCCGGGCTGAAGAATAAACACTACGAGCAGGCTCTGCCCGCGCTGACGAAAGTCGAAGGCCGGCTGCCCGACCCGCTGCGCAAAGAGGCGCGCTTCTACATTGCTTTCTGCCATTTCAAGCTGGGGCAATCTCAGGATGCCATCCGTACGCTGAAAGCCTTGCACAGCGAAGACTCCAAAGATGCCTCCGTTTCTTACTTCCTGGCCTATATCCTGGTGAAAGAAAAGGGAAGCGACCAGGAGGCCGAGATCATCCTGGAGGAGATGGAAAAGAATAAGCAGCTCTCCTACCGGGATACCCGCAAACTGCTGGGACAGGTGAAATTCCGCCGTGCGCTCGCAGCCTTGAAAGATGGCCGCGTGGACGCCGCCGAAGATCTCTTCGAAAAGGTCGTGCAATTGGGCGATTATGCCGGCAGTGTGCCTGCCGACCTGCGCAACCGGCAGATCACCGTGGGCACGCAGGCTTTGTTCGACAAGAATGCAGCCGAGGCGCGTGCTCACTTCCAGCGCGTGCTGGATGCCGGTCAAGGCTCTCAGGGCGTCGAGGCGCATATGCTGGCGTCTGCCCTGACCGGCCTGGCGCTGGCCTACTGGATCGAAGATAAGGGCTGGGACGAGATCGAGAGCCTGTGTGTAAAGGCCATCCAGAAGCTGGATCCGCAAGCAGCGCTGGAACTGCCCTGGCCTGAGAATATGACGGTTAAAAGCCTGGCCGATCAGCTCAAAGAATTGGAGCAGGATAAAAATGGCGGCGATCCGGAGAAGAAACGCACGGTGCGTTTCCTGCGCGATATCCATTTCTTACGCGCCATAGCGGTATTGCAAGCCTGGAGCAGTATTCCCGGAAAGGAAGCCAACGAGGCCGCCGCGCATAAGCTGGAGCAAACCTTCAAGAGACTGGCTTGCGCACGCAGCTTGGACGAGACCTTCAGCGATGCTTACCTGGTAGCGGGGCTGCTGCTGTTTTACCTTTACCAGGGTACGGAACGCGAGACGGGTATCGATTTGCTGCAGATCGCTCAAAAGCATGGCATGCGCCAGCCGGACGCTCTGGAGATTATCAACAACCGCAATAAGATCAAAGAGGCCAATGCCAATGCCGTCGAGAGCTACCTGCTGCTGCTCGATCGCTACATCAACAACCCCTCCGTGCGTACGGAAGTGCGCCGGAAGCTGCTTTCAGAGCTGCGCCGCTACCAGCGCATCCAGGCCTGGGAGAAATCGCACGACTTCTCGCGCATCCAGAGTTTGGAACCGACTCTGACCGATATCCGCGACCGCACCGAAGTGCTCATCACTCGCGTCGATCAAATTCTCACCTCCGGTTCTCAGGCGAAACCGATCGACGAGATTCGCAAGCTGCGCTTGCATTTGCAGGAAGGCAGCCAACTCTTGGTAAGCCAGGCGCAGCAGATCGAGAAGGATGAAGCCTCTCTGATGATGGAGATCGGTAACCAGCTCTTGAAGGAAGAATAAGGAGCAACCTTATGGCAAAAACTAATCCAGCCGCAGAAACCCTGACCCCCGAGCAGTGCCTCGAGCAGCTTCCTCCTCTCGATCTGGATATCGAAGCTGAAGACACCAGCGAGCTGTTTCGCAGAGTAGATTTGCGCCAATCTGTACTCAAGATAGCCGGTCTCGACCATGAATCCGAGATCCTGGTTGTCAAAGCCGCTGCAGCCAACGCGCTCGGCAAACTCCCCGGTCTGGATGAATGATCGTCCATATCATCCTGAACGCCAATCTTGCGGATTGGTCGGCGAAGGATCTCGTTGGATCGTCCTCACCGCACCATTGGAATGAGTGATGGATCAAGGAGCTTATTGCGATGAAAGATGCAGATAAAATCCGAAAATACCAGGAGAGTTCCAGCGACCGCATCGCTTTCGACCCCAAGAAACTCTCGAAAGCGATGCCGATCACTGGTCTGGAAATTGATACCTCCATCGACCTGTCCAAGATGGAGGAATTTGGCGCTCAGAAGGTTGACCTGGTTGGGGCAGCCTCGAAGGTGAAGGCGGTCGATGCCAATGGTCTGCAGATCGATGCGGACATGGGCAAATTGGATGATGGCATCCGCAAGTTGAAAGCCCAACAAGCCAACCGGCAGGTTGCGCAGCTCCTTGAGAAAGCCCAAGCCCTGCTCAAGAACGGGAAAGCAAAAGAAGCGCTTGCTCTCCTGAACCAGGCTTTAGGTCTTGACTCGACGTCTGCAGAAGTGCACTTCTTCAAGGGGTACTGCCTGTTCTCGCTCGATTCCTTCGAGCCAGCCCTGGAATCGCTGGAGACGGCGCGTGGTTATGCGCGTACACCCGACCTGTTCATGGTCATCATGATTTTGATGGCTGCCTGCATGCGGGCGATGACCGAGGCAATCGCCAAGAAAATTCAATCGTTGGTGAATGCCAAGCGCTACAAAGAAGCCCTGGCTTTGGCTGAAACCCATCTGCGCCAACAGCCGAAGAACCCGGCATTTCACTACCATCGCGCCGGCATTTTGATGTTGATGGAACACTATCAAGATGCGGAGGCTTCTGTCCGCCAGTCGTTAGGTTTGTTTAAAGGTGAAGAAGCCGAGCCATTAATGCAGCTCCTGGAAGTGATTCGCTGGAATAAAAACGAACATCTTGTCGTTAAAGCGCGGGCATCGCTGCGTGCTGGTCGCAACAGTGAAGCACTGGGCTTTTTGCAAGCCTGCCGCAAGGAATTGGAAGGGGTTGCGCTGTATGATCATGCCCTGTGCCTGGCTTATGAGCTGGGCGGCCCAACCGGTTTGGCGGCTTTATTCAAGCGTGACAAACCCCGCCCGATCAAGGATGAGGAGCGTCAAAAAGTGCTGCAGTGGCTGCTCTCTGACGAGCTCAATGAAGGCGTCGAAGCCCTCACCGAAGAAAAATATTCCGTCGCTGTCCAGAAATTCTCCAAAGCGCACAAGATCAACAATCGCTGCGGTGTGGCTTGCTTCCTGCTCGCCCTGGCTAAGATGCGGCAGCTCGAGGAATCCTTTCAAACCGAACAGCAGCACGACCTGGACGAAGATATGCAGGTGCTGCAGTCGGCCTATGACACGGTCAAAGGCGCCTTTGCGGACGCCGAAATCGCCCCCCAGGCGCAAGGTTTGCAAAAAAACATCCGCGGCTATCTGGATCAATTCGAAGAGGTCAAGCGCCAACAAGAGCGGGAGATGGAGGAGTTTCGTGAAATTCAGGAGACCATTGACTCCTATAATTTCCTCATGGAGGAGATTAAACAACACCCCATCGACAGCCTGGGAGCGCTGAATTCCTACGAGCACCGGTTTGAGGACTTGAAAGGGCGCGCAGAGAGACTGCGCCGCAGCCGCAAGCCTGAGCGTGGGGGCAAGGTAATGGGCGATCTGTGCGATGCCATTGATCGCAACCTGTCACAGCTCGAAGAAATTCGCCCACAGGCTAGTTCAGGCGAGGCGGTAGGTAAAATAAACGAGGTCATGAAAGTCTACAATACAGTCATGGAATACTACCAGAACAACCCGATCTCAAGTAAGAATGAGCTGAAGGGAGCCATAACTGCGCTGACTCACTTGAAATCCATGGTCAAGGATGCTTATAAGAGCAACCCGGATTACCAAGGAAGAGAGATCCTGGATCAGCTTTCCGATGCCATTGACCGTAACTTGAGAGCGCTTGACAAGTGATCAAGCGCTTCTCAACCAGCTCTGCGGCGCAGTTTCTCAGTGCCAATTCCTGGGCGGTCATATCCGTTTTCTGGGGGATCGGCCTGGCGTTGGGCGTGTGGGGTTTCCTGCGCCACGCCGCTGCGCTGGGAGAAACCATCAGCGGGCTAGATGCGCTCTACCTGACGCTCCAGCTGGTCCCGATGAATTCGGGCGCGGTGCCTCAACCGGTTCCCTGGGAGCTGGAAATCGCCCGCTTGTTCGTGCCTTTTATGGCTGCCGCCACGGCAATCAAGGCCGTTGCGGGATTGTTTCAGGCACAGATTGGACTGGCGTCGATCCACCTTCGCCGCGGTCACGTGGTAATCTGTGGTCTCGGTCGCACCGGATTCTACTTAACCCAGGATTATCTTCGCAAAGGTGAGCGGCTGGTCATCCTGGAGCAGGATCCCGAAAATCCTTATCTCTCCGCCTGCCGCAGCAGCGGAGCGGTGGTGATCACCGGCAACGCCGCTGACCCGACACTGCTGCGGCAGGCTGCAGTTCAGCGCGCCCGGCTGCTGGTGGCTGTATGCGGTGACGATGGTGTCAATGCTGAGATTGCGATTCTGGCGCAGGAGATGATGGCGGCACAACCGCACGGCCATCTGGCTTGCCGCATCCACATCGCCGATACGCAGCTGCGGGAGCTGCTCCGGGAGAGAGAAATCCACTCCTCCGCAGACAGGCGTTTCGAGCTGGAAATCTTCAATATTTTCGAACGCGGCGGCTGGCTGATGTGCCAGCAGCATGCATTTCTTAATGATTCACACCGCCAGGGAAACAGCTTTCCGCGCCTGATCGTTGTTGGCCTGGGGCGCCTGGGTGAAAGCCTGGTTGTACATGCCGCCCGCATCTGGTGGGACCTGTTTCGGGGATCAAAACAGCCGCTTGAGATGATCGTCGTGGATCGTCTGGCGCAGCAGAAGGTAGATAGCTTACGTCTGCGCTACCCGCAGCTCGAGCGCGCATGCACGATCACCGCCGTCCAAACCGAGATCGATGCGCCGGATTTTCAAAGCGGTCGCTTCCTGTTCGATAACGAGGTGAAACTGCGCATCGATGCGGTATATATCTGCTTCGACAACGATACGCTCAGCCTGCGCGCCGCTCTGATCCTGCGCCAGCAGCTTGCATCGCAATCGATCCCCATCGTCGTCCGCACCGTAGAATCTAAAGGCCTGGCGCATTTGCTGGCAGAGCGGGGGCATGCTGCCGGCTCATTTCGCAGCTTGCATCCGTTCGGCCTGCTGCCATCGACCTGCACGGGCGAAATTCTGGACAACGGCACCCACGAAATATTGGCGCAGGCGATCCATGCCAGCTACGTGCGCCAACAGTCCCTCGAAGATCAAACCGTAACTACCAATCCCTCCATGGTGCCCTGGGAACACCTGCCAGAGAACCTGAAAAGCGACAACCGCCGGCAGGCTTACCGTTATGCCGCAGTTTTGCGCAACGCCGGATACGGCATCGAAACCCTGAGGGATTGGAACACGGTCGAAATGCCGTTCGACCCAACCGATATCGAGCCAATGGCGCAGCAAATCCACGCCATGTGGAAGGAAGACCGGGAGAATGAAGGCTGGACCTATACGTCCGGTGAAAAGGATATCGATCGCAAGCTGAGTCCCGATCTCGTCGCCTGGCAGCAGCTGCCGCCGCAAGAGAAAATTAAGAACCTGGAGCTGATTCGCAGTTTGCCGGAGATCCTTTATCAGGCAAACTTCCAGGTTCGCAGGTTATGAAGGTGTTGGCGGCAGTTGCTTTATAATAGAGTCCTATATTGATCGAGTTATTTAATGGTAAATACCTGCCCGCAGTGCGGCGCTTCCCTCCTTGAAGACCAATCCTGTCGCGAGCGCTTCGATGAGGCCCAGCTCATCGAAGTCGCCGACCCGGCTTATTATGCCGTCCACCACCTGAGCGTGCCCTGCTACATGCTGCAGCACAACCTTTATTCGCGCCGCGGCTGGCTGACCGTGCGCAGGCTGCTGGTAGAGTTCCTCCACCAGGGGCTCACCCCGCAGGCTGCCCGGCGGCGGGACGGCGCCAGGATGGACAGCGGTCGCCGCACCTGGAGCATCGCTAAAGGCGCGAAGCTGTCCGGCGTGGAAGACGTGCGCTGGTCGTTCACCATCTCCGACGTGCGCACAGACGCGGCGGAGCACTATGTCGCCGATGTGCGCCGTTGGGCGGAGCAGGTGCTGGTCGATACTCAGCACCTGGCGAACGAACCGGATGAGATTGGGTAGAAAATTCTTCCGCAGATTGAAAGGCCCATCCGTACGTTAAAATGCCTGTCCGCAGATTTCGCAGATTTCCGCAGATAGAGCATAAAGCATTATCCGCAGAAAGAACAGCTATTCTTCCACAGATTTCACAGATGGCACAGATTATCAAATCAAAAAATTAATCTGTGAAATCTGCGTAATCTGTGGACCCTTTCCTAGTGCAGAATCAAGGGACATAATTGGAAACATTTAGAAAGGCTTCAATCGGATTGCCAAAGGTATCGCAAACCCGTTCAACGATTTCCTGGGGTGATAATACCCGCTCTGGTTCAACTACCCGGCGCTTCCCGTGG
>JBGSTO010000255.1:0-32233 GCA_041736465.1 Anaerolineales bacterium
AGCTCACCAAGCCCGGCAGTGCTCTTGTCGGCGCGTCTCCCCCGTTTTATCTCAATATTGAAGGAAGCTGCCGGTCGCTTGCAAGCGGAAACCTCGAAAGCTGGACAGCTCTCGCCGGCCGCTGAATGGCTGCTGGACAACTATTACATTGCCGCAGAGGCGCTTCGTGAAGTGCAGCAAGATCTGCCGCCCCACTATGAGCGCCAGCTCCCTCGCTTGCAAGCAGGGTACCCGCGCATCTATGAACTTTCCGCAGAGATTATCCAAACCGAGAATGCCTTGCTCGACCTGGGACGTGTCCAGCGCTTAGTAGAAGCCTACCAGGAAGTTCTCTCGCTCACGATGGGTGAGCTATGGGCGCTGCCAACCATGCTGCGCCTGGGGATTCTGGAATACCTTTTGGCGACGGTTGCCCGGCTCACGCAGCTCGCAGGGGAGGCGATTACAGAGATTGCACCCGGCTTGAAGTCCCCTGGGCAGCTCGACGAACAGATCATCGTAGAAAACAGCATTCGCAGCTTGCGTGCTCTGGCGGTTTATGATTGGAAGCGTTTCTTTGAATCCTTAAGCCTGGTGGATGCTGCCCTGCGCCAGGATCCAGCCAGGCTGTACACCGGTATGGATTTCGAGACACGCGACCGCTACCGGAACGCCGTAGAAGAAATAGCCGAGTTTGGGAAGACTGACGAGCTGGTAGTCGCCCAAACTGCTGTAAGCCTGGCATTCGCCGGGTTAGAACAGCTCGGTCCACATCCCGCGCCGGTCTCGCAAGGGTCACATAACCCAGATGGTCATAAAGACTTGAAAGACCAGCCACCCGGTTGGGATGGATTTCGCTCTCAGCCCGGCGCGCATATCGGATATTATCTGCTGGATAAGGGCCGCCCGGCTCTGGAGCAGGCTGCCGGGTACACACCCAAAGGCCGGCGGCGGTTGGAGCGCTTCATCCGCAGCCACCCTACCCCACTTTACCTGGGATCGATCGCCTGTCTCTCGCTGGGATTGGTGACCATCCCTATGGCCCTTGCCGCTTTAGGCGGTGGGGCGCCTGCCAGCCTCCTGTTGGTTTTTGTTCTCGCCCTGATCCCCGCACTGACGATTGCAGTGGAACTGGCCAACTGGCTGGTCACCCAGGTCCTCAAGCCTGAGAGCCTGCCGCGAATGGATTTCAGCAAGGGCATTCCGGAGGAGTGTGCGACCCTGGTCGTCATCCCGGCCTTGCTCTCTGGACCGGATGAGGTCGATTCGCTGGTGGCACAGCTGGAGCAGCACTTCCTGCGCAACCCCGATCCCGGGCTTTTCTTTGCCCTGGTGACCGATTACATGGATTCCCCGGCGGAAGACCAGCCCGGCGATACTGACCTGGTCGAAAGGGCGCAGTGTGGGATTCGCGGTTTGAATGAAAAATACCGGCGGCTGGTAGCGGGTGGTGGCGCCGAAGAGCGTGGCGCCAAAGGGCGTGGCGCTGAAGGGGGGGGCGCCGAAGGGCGATTCGCCCTCCTGCACCGGGCGCGGCGCTGGAACCCCGCTGAAGGCGTCTGGATGGGCTGGGAGCGCAAGCGCGGCAAGCTGCACGAGTTAAATCGCTTAATTCAGGCAGCGCAGAATATCTCCGGGGGCAGTCGCTCGCTTGAAACCGGGCTCTCATTCCCAATCCGGGAGGGGGATCTATCTTTCCTTCAGCACGTGCGCTACGTCATCACCCTGGATTCCGACACGATTCTGCCGCGCGACGCTGCCCGAGAACTGATCGCGGTGCTGGCTCATCCCCTGAACCGCGCCCGTCTCAAACCTGCAGGTGCGGGGAAATGCGGCGAGAAAGTTGTTTCCGGATATACCATTCTCCAGCCGCGCACCGATATCAATCCACTCAGCAGCAGCACATCTTCCTTCACTCGTATCTTCTCAGGGGATACCGGCCTCGATCTTTACACTCGGGCGGTGTCGGATGTCTACCAGGATCTCTTCGAAGAAGGCAGTTACGTCGGCAAGGGAGCCTACGAGGTCGACACCTTCGAGCGCAGCCTGCAGGGCTGCATCCCAGAAAATTCCCTGCTCAGCCACGACCTACTGGAGGGCGTTCACGGGCGCACCGCCTTGGTGACCAGCACCGTCCTGATCGAAGACATGCCGCCAACCTACCTGGTACACAGCCGCCGGCTGCACCGCTGGACGCGCGGCGATTGGCAGCTCTTGCCGTGGCTGTTATCACCGCGCCTGTCGGCGATCAGCCGTTGGAAGATACTGGATAATCTGCGGCGCAGTCTGATAACCGGTTCTCTTTTGTTGTGGTTTCTGGCCGGTTGGCTGTTACAGCCGCTCTCTCCAGGGGTTTGGACAACTGCTGGAGCGCTTGTGCTGACCGTTCCTGTTTTAACCGGGGTCTTTGGGGCGCTGCGCCGGCGATTGAGCGGTCTGCCGTCGTATCAGTCCGAGGCTTCTCTAAAGAACAGCCTCTTCCGCTGGCTGCTGGCCCTGACTTTTCTGCCGTACGAGGCGCAGATTACCGCAGACGCAATCATAAAGACTCTCGTGCGGCTGGGCATCACACATCGCGGCCTGCTGCGTTGGACTACCAGCGACCAGGCCGCCCGCCGCCTGGTTGGTCGAGATGCCCTGACGACCTGGCTGCAGTTAGTCTTTTCTCCAATCCTGGCGATCGTGCTCGTCATCCTCCTCGCCCTGCTTCGGCCAACCGCCCTGCCCTGGGCAGCCCCTCTGTTGGCAGCCTGGTTCCTGGCTCCCGTAGCAGCCATATGGATCAGCCGGTCTCAGCCACAGCACGCCGAGGAGCTGGACGCAGGGCAGAGAAGTGAGCTGCGCCGGCTGGCTCGCCGCACCTGGCTGTTCTTTGAACAGTTCATCAGCCCCGAAGATCAGTGGCTGCCTCCCGACCATTTTCAGGAGTCGCCCTTAGGGATCGTCGCCCACCGCACCTCGCCGACCAACATCGGCCTGGCGCTGCTTTCCGCCCTGGGGGCATACGACCTGGGCTACCTGGAGGTGCTGACCCTATCCACGCGATTGGTATCCTCCTTTGACACGCTCGATAAGCTGGAGCGCTACCGGGGTCACTTTTTAAACTGGTACGATACCCGCAGCCTGGATCCACTGCAGCCTCGCTACGTATCTACAGTAGACAGCGGCAACCTGGCAGCCTGCCTGTTGGCGCTGCGCCAGGGCTGCCTAGAAATCCAAGGCAACCCGGTCTTGCGCTGGGAATCCTTCGAAGGGCTGCTGGATGCCATCGACCTGCTGGATGCTGTCTTCCGTGAACTGGACGCCCCTTCTCTCCGACCGCCGATCCATGAGCTTAGAAATGCGCTTAGCTCTATTGTTCAAGCCATCCAATCTGTGAAAGAACAGCCCGCACGCTGGGTGGCGTTGCTCTCAGACCTGGGCGGCAGTGGGAATGGTCAGGTCTCCAGGCTGAATTGGTCCGAGCTCGACCGTCTCATCGTGGGGCTGGTGGAAAACTACCCACTGGAGTTGGGGCCAGAAAACCTGCGCCGCCTGCGGTACTACAACCGCGGGGCGCGGCAGCAGCTCAACAGCATCCAGCGCTGCATTGATTTACTCCTGCCCTGGAGCGCATCTTTTCAGAACATACCAGCCCCATTCCAGGATGGAAGTTTGCCACCCGACCTGGCAGAAGCCTGGAATGCGCTGGAGGCAGCTTTTCCTGAGCAGCCGTCACTTGCCGAGATCCCTGCAGCTCATCGTGCGGGCCTGCTGGCATTGAGACAGCTCAAGGATTCTATGAAAACCCTGGACGGTGCAGGTTGGAAAGATGCCCGCCGCTGGGTGCAAAGCCTGGAGGATACGCTGACTGCCGATGGGATGAGGGCTGAGATCCTGGTGATCGGTTTTACAGAACTTGCGCGTCGAAGCAATGCGCTGTTCCAGGCGATGGATTTTTCCTTCCTATTCGATTCTCAGCGTCAAGTCTTCCATATCGGCTATAACGTCACCACAGGCAGCCTGGATTTGAATTACTACGATCTGCTGGCCTCGGAAGCGCGTCTCGCCAGTCTGGTAGCCATCGCCAAGGGCGAGGTCCCGCACAGCCATTGGATGCACCTCGGTCGCCCCTTTACGCGTGTAGACGGCAGGCAGGCGCTCCTCTCGTGGAGCGCTACCATGTTCGAGTACCTGATGCCGCGCTTGCTGGTGTCCAGCGTACCAGGCACCCTGCTCGGCCAAACCCTGGAAGTGGTGGCTGACCGCCAGATCGAATATGGGCGTGAGAGAAATATCCCCTGGGGCATATCTGAATCGGGGTATTACCGCTTTGATGCAAATCAATTCTATCAGTACCGCGCTTTTGGGGTGCCCGGGTTGGGTTACAAACGCGGTTTGGGCGATGACCTGGTTATCACCCCTCACGCTTCGCTGCTTGCACTGCCGCTGCGCCCGCACGCGGTTCTTCAAAACATGGAGCGCCTCAAACGGCTGGGTATGCTGGGGATGTATGGTTATTACGAAGCTGCCGACTTCACCCCGGCGCGCCTCGTCGTAGGTCAGGAGATTGCGATCATACAGTCATACATGGCCCACCACCAGGGTATGATCATGATCTCGCTGGTCAATTATTTGCGGGGAGATGCAATGGTGCGGCGCTTCCAGTGCGATGTGCGTATCCAAAGTGTAGAACTGCTATTATTGGAGCAGATTCCGAGAGATGCCCCTGTCGAGCGACCGAATACCGAAGGTTCGTCAGGATTGCGCGCGATACGCCCTCGCTCCCCTGCCAGCCCCTGGCAGGTGGATCCGCGCGCGCCGCAGCCCAGGGCGCATTACCTCTCGAATGGTCACTACAGCATTCTGATAACTGCCGCAGGCGGCGGATACAGCGCCTGGAATGGCATTGATCTCACCCGTTGGCGGCCCGATTCAACCCTGGATGACTGGGGAGCTTGGATCTACATACAGGATCAGGAAAGCTGCGCGACCTGGTCGTCGAGCCTGCAGCCCACCTTAGTGGCTGGCGATGAGCAGGAAGTCTTCTTCAGCAGTCACGTTGCCGAGTTCCGCCGCCAACACGATTCTCTGGCTCAAGCGACCGAGGTCTTTGTCGCACCGGATGACGATGTGGAGGTTCGCCTGGTAACCCTGACGAACCATGGAAACCGGCCGCGACGCCTGCGGTTGACCAGCTATGGAGAGGTAGTCCTCGCTCTCCAGGCTGCTGACATCCGCCATCCGGCGTTCAATAAGCTGTTCATCGCCAGCGAGCCGCTGCCAAGGGGCAATGGTTTGCTGTTCCGGCGCCGGCCGCGTTCTAAGTCGGAACAAGGGATTTATCTGGCCCATGCACTGGTGACCAGCCCAGGCGAAATCACAGTTGTGCGGCCCAGGCTGGAAACCGATCGCGGCCGGTTCCTGGGGCGCGGCCGCACCGACCGGCGCCCGGCTGCTCTGGAAGCAGGCGCGCTTTCCGGAACCGGAGACACTTTGGATCCGATCTTCTCGATCAGCCAGGAAGTCTACCTGCCGCCGCACAGCACACTCCAGTTGGCTTTCCTGACAGCCGCAGCGCGCTCCGAGGAAAACTCCCGCTCAATAATCGATCGCTACTCATCTCTGGAGGCAATCCAGGCAGCTCTGGAACAGGCCCGGGTGCTGGCTGAGGTGGAATTGAACGAGCTGGAGATCTCCAACTCCCAGTTGAAGGATTTCCAAACCCTGCTGTCTTTGCTGGTATTCCCATCCGCTGCTCTGCGAGCCAGCCCAGAGCGGCTGGCTGCTAACCAGAAAGGCCAGCCAGGACTGTGGCCTTTTGCAATTTCCGGCGATTATCCCATCCTGCTGGTCGAGATTGGGGATGAGCAAGAGTTAAACCTGGCCCAAGAGCTGCTCCAGGCGCATACCTACTGGCGCAGGCGCCAGCTCATGATCGATCTGGTGTTTTTGGACAAACAGGGCACCAGCTATAACCAGGAGCTCAGCTCGCAGATCTACCGCCTGATCGCAAGCATGCAAGGTGAAGGATGGTTGAACCGCCGCGGGGGCATCTTTCTGCTGCACGCCGACCAGATGGGAGAGGCGGAGCGGACCCTCTTGGAAACAGCGGCGCGGGTGGTGCTGGACGGCGGTCGAAGGTCTCTGGCAGAGTATCTTCTGCACACTCCGGTGCTCGAGCATAAGCCCTCCCGGCTGCCGCCCTTTGCTCCGGCGTTGCCCGGTAAGGTGGACCCGCTGCCAACCGCACCTCGACCTCGCCCGCAAGGCCTGCTGTATGACAACGGCCTGGGCGGTTTTAGCCCGGATGGAGTCGAGTACTGCATCTACCTGGCGCCCGGACAGGTTACCCCTGCCCCCTGGGTCAATGTGATCGCAAACCCGCACTTCGGTTTCCTGGCATCCGAATCCGGACTGGGCGTTTCTTGGGCTGAGAACAGCGGTGAAAACCGGCTGAGTCCCTGGAGCAACGATCCGGTTTCCAATGAGCCGCGCGAAGCTCTGTATCTGCGAGATGAAGAAACGGCTGTTGTCTGGTCGCCCACCCCACAGCCTGCTCCTGCCCCGGCGCCCTATCTGGCGCGCCACGGCGCCGGTTACACAATCTTCGAGCATCACAGTCACGGCCTGCGCCAGCGGCTGCGGGTGTTTACCCCGCCGGATGCTCCGCTTAAAATCCTGCAGCTCCAATTGGAAAACACCTGGGATCGGGCGCGGCGCATCACCGCTACTTATTACGTTGAGTGGGTGTTGGGGGTAAGTCGGGAAAACTCTCAGCAGTATTTGATCCCGGAATTCAACAGCGACCCTCAGGCTCTGCTGGTGCGCAACCCGTATAATAGCGAGTTCTCAGAACGCGTGGCCTTCGTCTCAGCCAGCAACCCCCTGCACGGCCTGACCGCCGACCGGACGGAGTTCCTCGGCCGGCTGGGCAGCCTGGAGGAACCGGCGGCTCTGAAGCGCATTGGTCTGGCGGGTACCGTGGAGGCGGGGCTGGACCCCTGCGCCGCCCTGCAGCTGCATATCGACATCCAGCCTGGCGCTTCGGAACAAATTTACTTCGTGCTCGGCCAGGCCGAGGACCGCGAGGCAGCCCTGGCTTTGGTCCGCCATTACCAGAGTTCGCAGCAAGTGCAAACTGCCTGGGAAGCCAACAACCAATTCTGGAATGACCTGCTGGGCGCGGTGCAGGTTCACACCCCCGAACCCGCTTTTGACCTGCTGATCAACCGCTGGCTGCTGTACCAGACTCTGGCCTGCCGCATCTGGGGACGCACCGCCTTCTACCAATCCAGCGGAGCGTACGGATTTCGCGACCAGCTTCAAGACATCATGGCGCTGCTGCATGTCGCTCCACAGCTGGCCCGCGAGCACCTGCTGCGCGCCGCCCGGCACCAGTTCGAGGCTGGCGACGTGCTGCACTGGTGGCACTCGCCTGCCGGGCGCGGTGTGCGCACCCGTATCAGCGATGACATGCTCTGGCTGCCTTATGTGACTGCCGAATACGTTCGTCTTACCGGCGACGACACGGTCTTGACCGAGAAGGCGCCCTTCCGGCGTGCACCCCTGCTGAAACCGGGGGAAATCGAATCCTATGGGCAGTACCCGGAAACCAGCAATACGTATACTTTATTCGAGCACTGCCGCCGGGCGCTGGAAAAAGGGATGACCTCTGGACCGCACAACCTGCCCTTGATAGGCGGCGGGGATTGGAATGACGGGTTGAACCGGGTGGGGATTGAGGGCCGCGGCGAGAGCACCTGGCTGGGTTGGTTTCTTTACAGCACTCTCAACCGCTTTGCCGACCTTTGTGAGCGGCGTGGTCAGGAAGAGCCAGCCGCCGGCTATCGCCAGCGCGCCTCTGATCTGGCCGAGGCTATCGAACACAGCGCCTGGGATGGCGAATGGTACCGGCGTGCTTTTTATGATGATGGCTCGCTCCTGGGCTCCTCAGAGAACAATGAATGCCAGATCGATTCTATAGCCCAATCCTGGGGGGTTCTTTCCGGCGGTGGAGACCCGCAGCGCGCTGCCCGGGCCATGCAGTCAGTCTCCGAGCGCCTGGTGCGGCGCAGTCAGCGGCTGGTGCTGCTGTTTACTCCACCCTTCGACAACACACAGCGTGATCCCGGGTATATCAAAGGCTATCCTCCCGGGGTGCGCGAGAACGGTGGACAGTACACCCATGCTGCCCTGTGGTCTGCCTGGGCTTTTCTCGAATTGGGGCGGATCGAGGAAGGTTTCGAATGTTTCCAGCTGCTCAACCCGATCTTGCACGCCGACACTTCTGAGAAAGCCGCCCACTACCAGGTAGAACCGTATGTGGTTGCGGCAGACGTTTACGGCGCCCCGCCTTTCACCGGGCAGGGCGGCTGGACATGGTATACCGGATCCAGCAGTTGGATGTATCGCCTGGGCGTGGAAGGGATTCTGGGTTTAAAGAAAAGAGGGCCGTGGCTTGAAGTAGACCCGCATATTCCTCGGGACTGGCCTGGTTTCCGCTTCACATACCGGTTTGGACCGGCAACTTATAAGTTCGAGGTGCAGAATCCGGAGCACATCAACCAGGGGGTGCGGCAAGTTTCCTTGAATGGTGAGGCGCTCCCGGATAGGCTGATTCCTCTTTCGCAGGAGACCGGTATCTATACGGTGCTGATCGTGATGGGCTAAGCGCCATCTGGTATTACACCCGTACCGCTGTCATATTGCTTGTGGCTTCTCAATGGCTGGATGCTCCTGGGAGTGAGTTTTCCGGCTGATCAGCAGGCATCCCACCAGGCCAACCACCAGGATCAGGAAGGTGCGCACGACCTCGACAAGGTCAGAGGATGGAGCGAGCAGCTGCCCGGTGAAGTTCGAGGTGAAGTGCAGCAGCATACCCGAAAGAATGCTGCGGTTCGTATGCAGGTACACCCATGTCATGACCAGCGCCAGCGCCACGTTGTGAATCAGAAATGTCCAGAAACCGGCCAGCTTGAACCCCATCTGTCCGTGCCAGGTGGCGGGCATGAAGTACAAGGGCAAATGCCACACGCACCAGATCACGCCCAGCACGACCGTTCCCGGGATGGTCTTGAAGCGTTTGAGCAGCGGATCGAGGGCGTAGCCGCGCCAGCCGAATTCCTCCGACCACGGGCCGGACATAAAGCTGATAAATGCCGCCAACGGCCACATCATAGGATTAGCGAGCAGGTAGGTGAGCTGTTCCATGCCGGGCATCTCGCCGCCCAACGCCCTGTCTACCGAGATAGCCGCCAGAAAGATAGCGGGAAAAACCAGGAAGATCACCAGCCACCACAGCGGGCTGATGTGTTTGAGCGAAAAGCAGCGCCGCCAGTAATCGCGTCGCCCTTCTTTATCGTAGGTCAGCATTGCCATCGCCACACCAACGATCGACGGCCCGGCGCCGCCACAGATAAGCAGAATCATCCACGGCATCTGGTACGGGCTGTTGCCGCTGATGGCGATGGGGGCGTAAAATGCCCAGGTCCAGATGAAGGTGGCTGCAACGAACGTGATCAGATTGCGCGTTTCTTTTGCCATGGCTTTGCCTCCGCTCAGGTGCTCATACCATCTATTCTCATCATATTTCCATTTTAATAAGTGCGTCCTCATCGATGGGGGAGTCTCGGGCTGGTCAAGTGGATAGTACCGGGTGCTTCAATTAAAAGCAAAAGCCTGCCTTTCGGCAGGCCAAGATAATGATCAAAATTCTCAAAGCACATGATAAAAAGAATGGCGTTATTCCCGCCGGGCAAGCTCATCTTTTTCGTATGCCTTGATGGTTTCCATGAAAGTCATCCCCACCGGCACAGCTTTGCTCTGGCAGTACTGATCCCAGACGGCATTGGCGGGCATGGCTTTCAGCTCTTCCTGCAGCGCCAGGCGGCTGGAGAAGTCGCCTTCAGCCTCGTAGCGGTTAAGCATCTCGCGCGGCTCAAGCAGGGCGTACAGTAACGCCCGCAGAGTGCTGCGAGCGCCCACCGTCCAGGCTGCCAGGCGGTTTATGCTGGCATCGAAGTAATCCAGGCCGATGTGAACCCGCTCCAGCGCATTCGCCCGCACGATCTCTTGAGCAATGGCCTGCAGGTCGTCATTGAAGGTCACCACATGGTCGCTGTCCCAGCGCACGCCGCGGCTGACATGCAGCAGCAATTCATCCAGGTAGATCAGCAGGGAAGAAATCTTGTCGGCGATGGTCTCTGTTGGATGGAAATGCCCGCTATCCAGGGTCAGCAGAATTTTCCGGCTGAGGGCATAGGCGGTGTAAAACTCCATCGAACCGGTAACATAGGACTCCGAGCCGATGCCGAACAGCTTGGGCTCGACGGCGTCCAGGTTGTGAGGCAGCTTTTCGGCCAGGATCTGGTCGAGCGACTCCAGCAGCCGCTGGCGGGGGCCAGTGCGGTCGGCGGGGGTGTCTTTGTAGCCATCCGGAATCCAGATGTTGGTCACCGCTTTGGTGTCCAGCTCGCGCCCGAAATAATCGCCGATTTTGCGGCTGGCAAGGCAGTGCTCGATCCAATACTGGCGGATGGCCGGGTCACGGTGCGAAAGGGTGAAGCCGTCCGCCGCCAGCGGGTGCGAGAAGCAGGTCGGGTTAAAATCCAGGCCGTGATTGTTTGCCCTGGCCCATTCCACCCAGACTGAAAAATGCTGCGGTTCAATCGCATTGCGCTCCACCTTATTATCTGCTTCCAGGTAGATAGCGTGCAGGCTAAGGCGATGCGAGCCCGGGATCAGGCTGCAGACCACATCCAGGTCGCGCCGCAGCTCCTCGGCGCTGCGCGCCTTGCCCGGATAATTGCCGGTGGCAGCAATCCCGCCGGTCAGCTCGCCCCCGGGGTTCTCGAAGCCGCCCACATCATCCCCTTGCCAGCAGTGCAGGGAGATGGCGACTTTTGCCAGGAGCTGCATGGCGGCTTCGGTATCCACACCCAGAGCGGCGTAGCGCTCTTTCGCCAGAGCGTAAGCCCGTTGAATTTGAATTTCGGTGGGGGTCATCTTAGAAAATCTCTTGTTTGATATTGAAGGTTGTACAGATGGCGCGAATTTCTTCTGAACTCAAGCCCTCTCCGATTTCGCCAACGCGCAGATTAAGAGCCTCATACTTGGCGGCGGTTTCGGCGTATTCCACCCGGTCGGCGGCGCGTTTGACGGAAATATCCGAACGAGTCATGACGCCGTGCTTGGCCCAGATCACGATGCGGTGTTTGCGCAGCGCGGCGACATTGCCGGCCATCAGTTTGACCGAACCGGGCACTTCGAAGGGAATAAACCCAATGCCTTCCGGCAGGTTGACAATGGTCTCCGGCTGCCAGCGCAGCAGGTGCGTGTTGAGGTATTGGGCATCCTGGTAGCGCGGGATGTGGCTCAGGTAGGTCAGGTGTATGGGCTGGGCGTGGATCACGGCGTGGAAATTGGTGTTGGCAGCACAGATCTGGTCGTAATGCACAGCCAGGTGCGAATTGAACTCGCTTGTTAACCGCTCGAAACGGCGGTGGTGGGAGGTGTAGAGTTTTGCCGTTGCACCGCCTTCGTTAACCACCAGGCAGCCGAGGCTGGCTAGCGGCTCATCCAGGATCTCGCGCAAACGCCGTCCGGAGCCGCTGACGATGAAGGTCGCGCCAGCCAGCTCGGGGACCGGCTGCGGCAGCTCTATTTCGCCGGTGACCGGGAAATGCGTGCGCAGCTCTACCGGCCAGCGCAGGCAGATGGAGATATTGCCTGCCGCGCCTTCGCAGGCCTCGATGGAGGCCAGGTGGCGCCCGGCTTCGCCCATCATGTGCAGCAAATCATCCAATTCGGGGTAAGGAGCTTCTAACATATTTTCAATCCTTTCAGGCTGTCCCAGGATCAGGACAGAGGTGTATTCAAGATTAAGAGAAATTTCGCAAAGGCTTCGTCCCAGCCATTCTGCCGGGCGGGATGAAAAGCATCGACATCAAACGAACTGCGCACCAGGACGTGGGCCTCGGCCAGGCTCTCCAGATGCCCCAGGGCAATCGCCTGCATCAGAATATTGCCAATCGCAGTGGCTTCAACCGGCCCGGCGATCACCGTCCGCCCGGTGCAGTCGGCGGTCAGTTGGTTAAGCAGGCGGTTCTTTGTCCCGCCGCCGATGATGTGAATGGGATTGAGCCGTTTACCTGCCAGTTCTTCCAGCCTATCGAGGGTCAGGCGATATTTGAGCGCCAGGCTTTCGAGCACCACGCGCACGATCTCCCCACGGCTCTGCGGCACAATCTGCCCACTGCTGCGGCAGAAAGCCTGGATTTTCTCTGGCATGTTGCCGGGATGCAGAAACACAGCGTTGTCCGGATCGATCACCGCCAGGAAAGGAGGCGCTTCGGCGGCCAGGCGGGTAATCTCATCGTAAGAGAGTCCCCACTCGCGTTTGCATTCCTGCCCCAGCCACAGACCCATGATGTTCTTAGAAAGCCGCCAGGTACCAAAGACGCCGCCTTCGTTGGTGAAGTTGTAGGCCAGGGCTTTCGGGCTAACATCCGGCTGCCGCACTTCCGCGCCCATGATCGACCAGGTGCCGGAGCTCAACCAGGCGAAACCTTCGTTTTCTGCCGGTACTGCTACGACCGCGGAACCGGTGTCGTGACAGGCTGGGGCAATGATCGGGATAGAGCCTGCGCCGGTTTCGGCTGCAACAGAAGGCAGCAAATTACCCAGGAGGGTTCCAGGTTTGCACACCGCTGGGAAGATGTGAGTCGGGATGCCCAGTGCTTCCAACAGGGGCAGCGCCCAGTTGCGAGTCACCGGGTTGAAGCACTGGGTGGTGGTGGCGTTAGTGAATTCACAGGCGAGACTGCCGCACAGCCAGTGGTTGAACAAGTCAGGGATGGTGAGAAACGATTGGGCGGCGGCGAGCCGTGGATCTTCGGCAAGCACCATCGCCAGCAGCTGGTACAGGGTGTTGATCTGCATGAACTGGATGCCGGTCTGGGCAAAGATCTGCTCACGCGGCACCCGTTGGAAAGCCTCCGCCAGCATGCCGCCGGTGCGGGCATCGCGGTAATGAAATGGAATGCCGAGCATTCTTCTGTCGCCATCCAGCAAGGCGAAATCTACTCCCCAGGTGTCGAGCGCAACGCTCTCCAGGTGAAAAGTACGCGCAGAAACAGCCATCCCTGCTTTGACCTCGCTCCACAGGCCGTCCACATCCCAATGCAGGCCGTCTGGCAGGCTCAGCGGGCGGTTGGTGAAGCGGTGGGTCTCCGCCAGGCTCAGCTTGCCATTGGCAATCGTTCCAGCGATAGCGCGCCCGGATTCGGCGCCCAGGTCCAGGGCGAGATAATTTCGTTCACGCATCATGGCTTTTCGTCATTCACAGATATTGAGCGCGGTCCCCGCCTGCGCGATGCGAGCTCGCCATTCCGGGCTGATGCCGACATCAGTGTACAGGCAGCAGATTTGAGCGGGGCGGGCAAAGGAGGTCAGGTTTTCGTGCCCCAGCTTGCTCGAATCCAGCAATGCGAATACCTGGTTTGCTGACTCGATCGCTTTGCGCTTGAGCTGAGCCTCTTCCAGATGGACCTCGGTCAGGCCGCGTTCGATGCTGAAACCGCTGGCGGAGACAAAGGCTTTTTGGACGTGTAGATCCTGAATGACCTGTTCGCTGAGCAGCCCGGTTACGGATGACCCATCTGGATTTAGAATTCCACCAATCAGGATGACGGAGTTGGAGGGGTTTTGCGCCAGCAGCCGCGCCACGTCGAGTCCGTTGGTCACAACTCGCAGCCGCCGCCGGGATTCCAGCGCCAGCGCCAGGTAATAGACAGTGCTGCTGGCATCCAGCAGAATTGAATCACCGTCTGCAACCAACCCGGCTGCACACCGGCCAATGATCCCCTTTTCATTTGAGTGCTCACGATGCCGGTCTGCGAATGATGTATTCTGAAAGCTTTTTTGCTCGGTTAATACTGCGCCGCCGTGAAACCGTGTCAGAAGCTCCTCAGATTGCAATGCGTTCAGGTCGTTTCGCACGGTCCCTTCGGAGACACCCAGGGCAGCAGCGATTTCAGGCACACGCAAATCAGGCTGTTTGCGTAAAAGCCTGATGAGTGATTGGCGGCGTTCGTAAGTGGTCATAATATTGCTACTTGGTTGAAAGTTTTTGCGACCATAGCCTCCATTATATATATTTGCCGAAATATGTCAATAAATTAGAAATATCAACAATATTTTGCTTTATTATTGGCGTTTTTTATTGTTTTGATCTTGACAGTTGTTGCGCAGCCAGTATAATTTCGATGCCAGGTTGAATCAATTTGAATAGCTCCTCGCACTTCGCAGGTCGCGTAAAATGATAGCGCCCTGAGCGCCAATCCGCAGGATCGGTCAGCGAAGGGTTTCAATGTCAGGCAAGTGAGATTCATCGCTGCGCTCAGAATGACACACCCATAAAGGAATTTCATATGACTGATTATTTCCCAAAGCCTGATCACAAATTCACCTTCGGTCTGTGGACCGTTGGCAATCGCGGCGCAGACCCGTTTGGCTCTGCTGTCCGAGAGCACAAATCTCCCGCTGAGCTGGTCTACCTGCTCGGCGAAGTCGGCGCGTATGGTGTCAACTTCCACGACAACGACCTGATCCCGATCGATGCTGCACCTGCTGAAGCGGAAGCGATCAAGAAGGAATTCCGCAAGGCGTTGGAAGATACCGGCCTGGTGGTCCCGATGGCCACCACCAACCTGTTCAGCGATCCGATCTTCAAAGACGGCGCCTTCACCAGCAATAACCCCAGGGTGCGCGCCTATGCCCTGCAGAAAACGATGCATGCCATAGACCTGGGGGTGGAATTTGGCGCGAAGATCTATGTTTTTTGGGGCGGGCGCGAAGGCACCGAAACCGACTCCAGCAAGAACCCGGTAGAAGCGATCAAGCGGATGCGGGAAGCAATGAACTTTCTATGCGAGTTCGCCATTGACCAGCAATATGACCTCAAGTTCGCCCTGGAAGCCAAGCCCAACGAGCCGCGCGCTGATATCTATAACCCAACGACCGGACACATGCTGGCTTTCATCGAAACACTCGACCACTCGGAGATGGTGGGAGTCAACCCGGAAGTGGCCCATGAGCACATGGCTGGGATCAATTTCATGCATGGCGTGGCCCAGGCCTGGGAAGCGGGCAAACTCTTTCATATTGACCTCAACGACCAGTATCCCGGGCGTTACGACCAGGACCTGCGCTTCGGTTCGCGCGACATCAGGGCTGCCTTCTATCTGGTCAAGTTCCTGGAAGACGTTGGATACAGTGGCAGCCGCCACTTCGATGCCCACGCCTACCGCACCGAAGATTACGCGGGCGTCAAAGATTTCGCCCGGGGCTGCATGCGTACCTACCTGATCCTCAAAGACAAGGCCGCCCGCTTCAACGCCGACCCCGAAATTCAGGCCATCCTGAGCCAAATCAACGCCGATGACGGCGGCATGGCTCCTTTTTTTGGCAAGTACAGCCGAGAGAAAGCCGCCGCCTTGAAGGAACAGCCCTTCGATCGCGCCATGGTCGCTAAACCTGGGCTGCAATACGAGCGCCTGGATCAGCTGACGCTGGAGCTACTGTTGGGAGTGCGCTGAAGCATGTACTTCCTGGGCATTGACGTTTCAACCACTGCAACAAAGGCGCTGCTAATCGACATCGCCGGCCGGGTGCTCGCCGTTGATTCTGTGCACTATAGTTTCGAAACACCGCGACCGCTGTGGAGCGAGCAGCACCCCGACCTGTGGTGGCATGGTGCACAGCGGTCGATTCGCGGTGTGCTGGAGAAGTCTGGCGTTGATCCGGCGCGGATCGGTGGGATTGGTTTGACTGGGCAGATGCATGGCCTGGTGCTGCTAGATGCAGCGGGAGGTATCTTGCGCCCGGCCATCCTGTGGAACGACCAGCGCACCCAGGCTCAATGTGACGAAATCCAGCGGCGTATCGGACGCGAGCGCTTCATCCAGATTACCGGCAACGTTGCCCTGACTGGTTTCACTGCACCGAAAATCCTGTGGGTGAAAGAAAATGAACCCGAAATCTACGCCCGCGCCGCCCATATCCTGCTGCCCAAGGACTATGTGCGCCTGAAGCTAACTGGCTCATATGCCATGGACAAAGCCGACGGCTCGGGGACAGTCTTGATGGACCTGCGCCAGCGTTCCTGGTCAGATGAGGTGCTGGCAGCCCTGGAAATCCCGGCTGCCTGGCTGCCGCCGCTGTTCGAAGGGCCGGAGATAACTGGCCGCCTTTCCATCGAGGCCGCCCAGGCGACCGGCCTGAAGGCAAACACACTGGTGGTAGCCGGCGGTGGCGACCAGGCTGCCCAGGCCGTCGGCGTAGGTGCAGTCGAACTGGGCGTGGTTGCCCTCACCGTTGGCACCAGTGGGGTGGTCTTTGCCAACACCCCATCGGCGCTGATCGAACCTGAAGGCCGCCTGCACGCCTTCTGCCATGCCGTTCCGGAGCGCTGGCACTTCATGGGCGTGATGCTCTCGGCGGCAGGGAGTTTGCAGTGGTATCGCGATACGATCTCCCCGGAGGTAAACATTGACGATCTGCTTAGAGAGGCTGAAGGTGCCCCGACCGGCAGCGACGGCCTGCTGTTCCTGCCCTACCTGAGCGGTGAACGCACCCCACATCCAGATCCACTGGCGCGTGGCGCCTTCATCGGGCTGACCGTCCGCCACACTCGGGCGCACCTGACGCGAGCCGTTCTGGAAGGTGTAGCCTTCGGTTTGAAGGACAGCTTCACCCTGATCCAGAACGCCGGCTTGGGAGAAATTCGCCAGGTGCGAGCCTCGGGCGGCGGGGCTAAGAGCGCCTTATGGCGGCAAATTCTGGCCTCTGTCCTGGATGCTGAACTGGTGACGGTGAATACAACGGAGGGCGCAGCGTATGGCGCAGCCCTGCTGGCCGGGGTAGGTGCTGGCGCCTGGACAGATGTCCCAGCTGCATGCACAACGACGATAAAGGTCACCGGCAGTCAGCAGCCCGATCCAGCGCAAGTGGGACTTTATGGCAGCTCATATAGTGTCTACCGAGAGCTATACCCAGCGCTGAAGTCAAGTTTCTGGAAGATGTAACCCTACCCATCAGATGAATAAGGCGCGGCCGTGCGGCACACCTCTGGGCGCACTGGCTCAAATGCCTGTTTAATTCCACTATCAAGATATGGAACCTGGCAGCCACTAACAGACTGGCGTTAATCCTACGCCTGGATATTGCTTCACTTCGCCAGTTTTTTCGGGGGCCACGTGTTTCTGCATTCATATTTGACGATTTTGCTCCTTCGCAGCTTGCATCAAATAGTTTGGGCTAAAGGTTTGCGAATCTAATATTTGAATCGCCCGAACTGAATGCGAAACAAAAAGCGAATCGAAGCGTAGTTACTTCCTCCCCACTTTGTTATAAACTAATGGTGAAAATCCCGCCGGAATGCGATAGCTGCCTGCCGGATCATCTAAAACCCTGACCGTGAGTTACGGTTCAATTTCAGAAAGGATGGAGAGCATGGGAAAGATCAGAATCGGGATCATAGGCTGTGGGTTCATTGCTAACCGCAAACACCTCCCTATGATGACTCAGCACGAAGACGTAGAGGTCGTGGCATTTTGCGACATTATTCGAGAGCGGGCAGTTGCCTCCGCAAAGCAGTTTGGTGTTCCGGATGCCAAGATCTACGAAAACTACCGGGACCTGATCGCGCGTGAGGATATCGATGTTGTGCATGTCTGCACACCGAACAGCTCTCACAGCGAAATCACCGTAGCCGCCCTGCAAAGCGGAAAGCACGTCATGTGCGAAAAGCCCATGGCAATCAACGGCGCCGAAGCCAAGGCCATGCTGGATGCGTCTAAAGCTACCGGTAAGAAGCTCACCATCGGCTACCAAAACCGCTTCCGCTCGGACAGCCAGTTCATCAAGCGGCTGTGCGATGCAGGCGAGCTGGGCGACGTTTACCTGGGTAAAGCCTTCGCCACCCGCCGCCGAGGCGTTCCGATCTGGGGTGTCTTCATGAACAAGGAGCTGCAGGGCGGCGGACCCTTGATCGACCTGGGCACCCACGCCCTCGACCTGACCCTGTGGATGATGGACAATTACGAGCCTGTCTCTGCGCTCGGATCCACTTACAACAAGATCGCCAAGATGGGCAGCCCGGCGAATGGAATGGGCGCCTGGGATCCTGACAAATACGAAGTAGAAGACAGCGCCTTCGGCATGGTCAAATTCAAGAACGGCGCGACGGTAGTTCTGGAAGCCTCCTGGGCGATCAACATGATCGTTGCAAACGAAGCCATGACGATGCTCGTCGGCACGAAAGCTGGCGCAGACATGTTCCCCCCCACAGGCCCGACCGTCCGCGTGGCAGATTTTCAATCTGAAGGCAGCTTGCACGTGCGGGTAAACGGCGAGAACAACGGCAAGCTCTACGTTCAGAACTATTCCATGGGCGCACAGTTTATCGGCAGCGGTGCAAAGGAAGACTTTGCCGGCGGCACCCTGGAAATGAAAACCTGGCTGGATGCGATCCGCCACGATACCGAGGTGGTGGTGAAACCTGAACAGGCTTACACGGTCACACGGATTTTGGAAGCCATTTACCAGTCTGCTGCCAGTGGTGAATTGGTTCTTTTTTAGCAATCAGATGGGCGCCAGGTTGTGATTGCGCCAGATGAACCGGCGGCGCCAGATGAACCGGCGCAATCACCCCGGTTGCAGGAGGATTTATGAAGAAGTTTGGTGTTGGTATCATCGGCTGTGGCGCAATCTTTGGGGTTCATGCTTATCCACTTCATACCATTGAGAATGTGGAGGTCAAAGCAGTCTGCGACATCAAGCCGCCCGCCCGGGAAGCGGCGGCGCGGTTGTTCAATTGCGATGCTTATGAAGACTACCGGGAGCTGCTCACGCGCGAGGACATCGATGTCATTCACGTGCTGACGCCTCATTACCTGCATGCGCCCATGGTCATTGCAGCGGCGAATGCCGGCAAGCATGTATTATCCGAAAAACCGATGGCGATCACGCTGGAAGATGCCAAAGCAGAGATCGAAGCGGGCAAGAGAAATAACGTAACGATCGGCGTAATCAGCCAGAATCGCTACAACTCGGCCTCGGTCGCCATAAAAGAAGCTCTTGACAGCGGCAGCCTCGGCAAGGTGGTTGGTCAACGGATTATCCTATCCTGGTTCAAGCCAGAAGAATACTATCTGCGCAGCGACTGGCATGGCACCTGGGACAAAGAAGGCGGCTCGCTGATCATCGACCAGGCGATCCATGTGCTGGACCTTGCCAGGTGGTTTGTTAACGATGAAATCGTGAGCGTCCAGGCGTCCATCGACAACCGCAACCACCCGGCAATTGAAACGGAAGATACCGCAGAAGGCTTGATCAAGTTTCGAAACGGCGTCCAGTCGGTATTCTATGCAACCAACAACTATACCTACAATTCGCCCGTGATGGTCGAGACTCACTGCGAAAAGGGAACGGCGTTGATGGAATTCGAGCGGGCAGCGATCACCTACCGTGACGGCAGAGAGCTGAGTGTGATCAACAACCCCAACGATACGCTGGACGAGGTAAGGTACCAGGCATTCTTTAACCAGAGCTCCTCGCAATCCGCTTTTCAAACACTGTCGAAGTGGGGCGTATTCGGATCGCCTGTAACCATACCGATTACCTGGAAGACCCCAAGGCCCTACTGGGGCATCACCCATATTAAACAGATCAAGAATTATTACGAAAGCCTGACCGCGGGCATTCAGCCCGATATCACTGCCGAAGAGGCGGTAAAGACCCAAGCAATGATCTGCGCCATCTATGATTCTGCGAAAACGAAGCAGACGGTCCGGCTTGATTCGTAATAGCTGGCGGTACAAGCGAACCACTTATTTTTGTCATTCTGAGCGAAGCGAAGAATCTGGTAAGCCAATCAGGAGATCCTTCACTGCGTTCAGGATGACAGATCACTAAAGGAGTCATCCACCCTATGGGAGCTTCAGTACAACTTATCAGAGAAGACAGCCTGCGCGTCGTGAATGACGGTTTCGCCTTCGACGTACGGCTCAACTGGTACCGCTCTCTTCCGCTGTCCAGCGTCGATATATTGAGTGTGAAAGTGGATGGCGAACAGGTGCCTGCAGACCAGATCGTTTTTGAGATTAACGATCACCAGTATTCCATCACTGAGCTGTTAGAACAGGTTGAGGAGTTCTGGTTTGTCCAGGATTTTGCTGTGCTGCACGTGCGCCAACCAGGCAAGGTGAACCCGGGAGAATCGCACACCATCGAGGCAGAAATATCGCTTCGATTCCCCTATATGAATATCGGGCCAGGAAAATTCCTGACCAACGTCACCCGGCACGTGTCGACCCAGATCGCGCAGTAGAAAGAGGTACCACATGAGCAGCAACGCACCCGTATTAGGGGTAACCCTGTTTAGCTTCACAAATGAATGGCAGCAGCATCTTTATACGCTCGATGAGATGATCGCCAAAGTTGCCGAGCTGGGTCTTGGCCCTGGCATCGAGGTGGTCGGTTTTCAAAGTTTCCGCAGCTATCCGGATGTCCCGGATGCCGAAGCCGATCATTTCCGAAACTTGCTTGCCAAATATGGCCTGATCCCGACCTGCCTGGGTGCAAACATCGACATCGGGCGGCGCAGAGACCGGCTGATGACCGCCGAAGAGATCTATGATACGGTCAGGCGCCAGCTTTTCTCAGCCAAAAAGCTGGGCTTCCCGCTTATGCGCGTACCGCCCTCCGCCGGCGAACTCACTTTAGAGAATCTGCTTACTCTAGCAGAGGAATACCAGATTAAGCTTGCCGTCGAGTTGCACTCGCCGCTCAGCGTGGATAACCCCACGGTCGTCAAGCTGCGCAGCATGTTCGAACGGCTCAAATCCCCCCTGCTGGGATTTATCCCCGACTTCAGCACCTCGATGACCAGCGTGCCCGAAGGTCATTGGAGAAATGTGCGCCGCGCCGGTGCGCCGGAAGACCTCATTGATGCCGCCAAGGAAATTTGGATCACGGACGACCCCATCCCGGCCAAGTTTGGTGCGCTGGCGGAAGCCTGCCAGCGATTTGGCGCCAATCCGGCAGTAATCGGACAGATCAACATGACCATGACGATGTTTGGGCACATGCCCGTCGAGAGCTGGCGCGAGATTCTGCCCTACACGAGTCACGTCCACGGTAAATACTATGAAGTGAATGCAGACGGCATCGAGCCTTCCATCCCCTATCGAGACCTGATGCGCCTGCTCAAACGGGAAGGCTATCAGGGCACCATTTCCGCAGAGTGGGAAGGGCAGGCCTTTACCGAAGAGCCGGTCGGCTTCCAGCAGGTTGCTGCCTGGCACTCGATGTGCAAGCATTTTCTAGAGGGCTAAATGGAACTATTCGAGCAGGATATCTTTGCAAACGGGATCAAGCTGCACATCTATCGCACCACTACTGGCAGACCTCCGCTGGTGTTCGCCCACGGCATTACGGATAACGGCCTGTGTTTCTCACCCATCGCAGAGCAGCTGGCAGATGATTTCGAGATCATCCTGTACGATAGCCGTGGTCATGGGAGATCTGAGGCAGTAGAAGCTAATTCGACAATCATCGACCGGGCAAAAGACCTGGCCGGGTTGGTGAATGCCCTGGGTTTGCACCGGCCCGGCTTGCTTGGGCATTCCATGGGCGCATTGACGGTTGCGCTGTTTGCTGGCTTGTTCCCAGACGTACCCGGGCGTATCATTCTGGAAGACCCACCGCCATTTGATTTGTTGGTTTCCAACAGCGGTGATACCCCAGATACACACAAACCGTGGAAGGAATTAGCTGCTGCGAACAGGCGCAAAAGCATCCAGGAGATCGTGGAGATGAGCCGTCTGGAGAGCCCAACCTGGCCAGAAGCCGAGCGACAACCCTGGGCACAGGCCAAGCAGCAGTTAAGCCTCTCAATTTTCGATGAAACCTATATCGATGCCAATTTAGGAAAACAAATCGTATCGCAGATCATCTGTCCGCTTTTGATCCTGACGGCTGATGTTGATAAAAGGGCGTTATATCCCCCTCAGGCTGCAGAAAAACTGGTTGCCAGCCTGCCCTTGGCCAGGCATGTCAATATTCCAGGCGCCGGTCACAACATTCGCCGGGAGCAGCCTGCCGCCTTCTTGAAAGCCGTGCGCAGTTTTCTGAGCAGCTCCTGAGGCGCATTGAACCCGTAAAACTTGATTGAAAGATAATTTTATGCTCACCAATCCCGACCGAAAACATATCATCATCGTCCCTCAAATTTATGTCTCCATGGAACCGCAGGAGGCTCTCAATTTTGGTGAAGAGGCACAACCGAGACGGACAGAAATTCCGATGGTCTGGATTCAAGAAGGTGATCATTTCAGGCTGGATATCGAATTGCCCGATTCGAGTGTACTGGATGTATTTTTTTCTTCCCTTGTCAATAGTTTACATATCAACGGCGAGACAATTTGGAGGAATGGCATAGCCCATGCTGTGCAGATGACAGGTACGCATGTCGAAAGCTCACCGGCTGGATTGCGCCTTACCTGTACTTCCAGCGGTTCGATCCATATCCTTGCACGCTGTGTCGTACAAACTGGTTCACACGCTATCTGATACCCAATCGCAGGGAATGATTGAGAGGCCGAGCATGACAAATTCAAGCTCCATCAAGCGAGGTGTAAGCCTGTACAGCTATCAGGAGGAATATTTTCTTCGTAAAATGACCCTGGAAGATTGCATTGCTGTTTCGGCAAAAATGGGTGCGTTTGGAATTGAGAGCATCGCCGAGCAAATGATGCCAGGCTTCCCCCGCCTTTCGGACGCCTTCTATGAGCAGTGGCATGGCTGGATGGGAAAGTATGGTACCACCCCTACCTGCCACGATATGTTTCTGGATACTAAAAAATACAAGGGGCGTCTGCTCACAGATGAGGAGATGCTAGCCTCTGTCGTTCGTGACTTAAAACATGCGAACAGGCTGGGCTGCACAGTCATGCGCTGCATTGTCAACACACCACCCGAGATTATGGCGAAAGCTGCGCCGTATGCCGAGCGGTACAACGTGCGCATGGGGCTGGAAATTCATGCCCCGTTTAATTTTGAGCACGAGTGGATCCAGCGCCATCTGGAAACCTACCAGAAGGTGGGCAGCCCACACCTCGGGATCATCCCAGATATGGGCATCTTCGAGAAGCGTTTTCCACGTGTGCGCAGTGATCGCTATATTCGACGGGGCGCACACCCCCATATCGTCCAATATATCAGCGATGTTTACGCCCGGCACGAAGATTCAAAGAGCCTGCTAGACGAGGTCAAGATGATGGGGGCCAATGAGATTGACCTGGCAATGGCGAATGACACGCTGCACATGACCTATGTCAACCCACGGCAATTGCTGGACTATATGCCGGTCATCTTCCACATTCACGCCAAATTTAACGAGATGCTGGAGGATTACACCGAATACAGCATTCCTTACAATGACGTGGTCCCCGTGCTAATTGAAGGTGGGTACAGTGGATATCTTTCCAGCGAGTACGAAGGCAACCGCCACATCCAGGATGCCTTCGAGGTAGACAGTGTGGAGCAGGTGCGCCGCCACCAGGTGATGCTGAGCAGGTTGCTCGGTGAACAGGGATAGGAGCGTTAGGAATGTTCGATAAATATATGATTTGCGAGGACGGTTTCCAAAACGTAGTAGAGGCCGGCGAGATAACTGGATTTCAATTCGAGGCACGCCTGCCTTATTATCGCGGTCTCGGCATATCCATGGTTGAGGACCTGGCTGTAACAGTCGACTCGGAGCGTTTCCCGAGGGAGGCCCTGCGCGTCACGTTGCATGGAAATACCTACACCCTACATGAGATGGAACAAGAATACGAGGACCGCTGGGAGTTTGGGGAAAAAGCAGTGGTGACAATACGCAAGCCGGGTGGTTTGAAGGCCGGCCTGCATAAGATTGAGATGGAAGATATCTTACGCGTCTCCTACCTGCCATTCTTGCTGATCGGTGCGGATGACAAAGTCTTAGAACTGGTTGGATAATCGCCTGGGTATTGCATCTATATTCGTTACGATAAGTTATAAGTGGCTGTGCTGGCTTTAATGCCTTTGATTGATGCCTTGAGCGGTTCACCTTTTATGTTCCAAATTGCCAACCCACAGCGCCGTAGGTGCCAGTGCAGTAACCAAAACTATTTGTAAACGGAGATTATTTGATGAGCGACTTACCCGAAATTAGAAAATATCACGGTGTGGACACCCTGTTTGTGCACAATGAACCGTTTATCATACTGTCCGGAGAAATCCATAATTCAAGTGCAAGTAACCTTGAATTTATGGAAAAAAATATCTGGCCGAATACGGAAGGATTGAATCTGAATACAGTTATATTGCCTATCTATTGGGAACAGATTGAAAAGGTTGAAGGCGAATTTGACCATACACTCTTGGACGGGATAATTAATCAAGCAAGAAGGAATCAGAAACATCTTGTTTTATTATGGTTTGGGTTGTGGAAGAATGCCGAATCCATGTATGTTCCGGGATGGATGAAGAAAGATCCTGCAAAGTATTTTCGGTCAAAAAAAGCAAATGGTGAAGCAATGAATACCATCTCCCCATTTTGTCAGGCGGCCGTTGATAGAGACGCGAATGCGTTGGCTCATGTTTTAGCGCATCTAAAAGAAGTTGATGAGTTTGAAAATACTGTGATCGTCATACAGGTTGAGAATGAAATCGGGCTTCTGGGAACGAATAGGGATTATTCAGAGGCGGCTGAAAAGGAATTCAGAAAGAACGTTCCGGTAGAAATAGAAAAGGCGTTTTCGGCTCAAGGAAGCTGGAAAGAATGTTTTGGTTATGAAGCTGGCGAATATTTTATGTCTTACTATTTTGCGAAGGCGGTTGAATTTATTACAAAAGCAGCCCAAAAAGAATATAACCTGCCGTGTTATACAAATGCCTGGTTAAAGCAGTATCCATGGTATTTAGGGTCCTATCCCTGTGGGGGACCGGTTGCATCAATGCATAAGATTTGGAAGCTGATGGCACCGTCATTGTTTTGTCTGGCACCGGATATTTATGTTTCATATGTGCCGCAAGTGATGGAGGAATATGCCAAAGATGGGAACCCACTCTTCATTCCCGAGGTGCGTAAGGATGCAGTTACCGCATCGTATGCACTATATGCTTTTGGCCAATATAGTGCTATCGGATATTCGCCTTTTGCTATTGAAGAATTGGCCATGGACCCAAAAGATGTTTCGAAACCGCCTATGGAGTTGATGGTCGCATTAAACATAGATCCTACAGCATTCGATATTGAAGGAAGCAAGGCTTATATTTCAAGAGTCTATGGGGTAATGGAAAATATTAAGCCGCTATATTTTAAATATCGTTCTACACCTCATCTAGTAAGTTACTTAAAGAAAAGTGAAACTGACTATGGCATATTGGTCAACTTTGTAAATTATGATTTTCAAATTGCTTATGCACCAAAGCAACCATGTAAACCGGTGGCAGCCGGCATGATATATGAAGTTGGAGAAAATTGTTTCTATATTATCGGAATGATGAGTACGATTAAGATTTTGCCTAAACCCGGTGAAAACATGAATGTTGATATTTTGAAGCTTGAAGAGGGTGAATTCAAGGACGGTGAATGGAAGTCTGGTCGTTTACTAAATGGTGATGAAAGAATGGCTTTACACATAAAAGATCAGATAAGGTGTTTTTTCGTAGAGTTATATAAGTATTAGAGTATATGATCAAGAATGGCCTGCCTGCGGAAGGCTGGATCGATCGTTTTTGGGATTGGCTTCGATCCTCTAACGAGGATAAAGGTCAAATGCGAATCCAGGTGAACCGCGAAGCGAATCTGTGCGAATTGAACCTTTATAGCCCCTATGCTAATATGTAATCGCTGTACTGGCGAGATCAATCCTGCCGACGAGACTGGCCAATTGTTGAACAGGATGCTCGCAAACAAAATGCCACCCCTACAACGCACTGGCCAAACCACCTAGTTCCCTGGAGGAGTAAAAAATGCTCAATCGTAAGTTCTACCTGTTCTTCTCGGTCTTGCTGGTTGCAGCTATGCTATTTGGCTGCGCTCCGGCGCCAACGACCCCCGCGCCCGAAGCCACCCAGGCGGAAGTATCTCAACCAGTAGCCACTGAAGCTGTTGCAGCTCCCGAAGCTACCAAGGAGGCAGCTCCCGAAGCTACTGAAGTCACCGAAGCCGCTTGCACGACATCGGATGCTGTTCTGAATAATGCCGTGATTATTAATGCCATCGTGGTCAACTTCAACCCCTTCGCCAATAATCCCAACTGGCCAACGTTGAAGGGCATTTTTGAACCGATGATGGTCTTTAACACCATCAAGTCCGAACTAGTCCCCTGGCTGGCCGATAGCTACACCTGGAGTGAAGACTTGAAAACCCTGACTTTCAAGCTGCATGAAGGCGTCAAGTGGTCCGATGGCGATCCGTTCACCGCCAACGATGTGGTATTCACCTTCAACCTGCTCAAGAACACCCCCGGTCTCAACGGCTCCGGTCTGACAGCTCTGAATGGTGCAGTGGATACTTTCACCGCCACGGATGACCTGACCGTTGTCTTTACCTTCAAGGCTGTGGATACCATGAGCATTTATGACATTGCTAACCAGGACATCGTCCCCGAGCATATCTGGAAGGATGTTACTGACCCAGCTACCTGGCCAAATGAGAAACCCGTTGGAACCGGCCCCTTCACCGAGCTCGTTGATTTCCAATCGCAGGTTTACCAGCTTGACAAGAACCCCAACTACTGGCAGCCTTGCAAGCCTTCCTTTAAAAGCATCCGTGTCACTGCTTACTCTGGTAACGAGGCCCAAACTGCCGCCTGGATTGCTGGAGAGATTGACTGGTCTGGAACAGTGATGCCTAACATCGACCAGGCAGTCATTGCGCACAACCCGAACATCTCTTACAACCCCAATCCTTCTGGCATGACCGTTCTGATGCACCTCAATCCGAACGTCTCGCCCTTTGATGATGTGACCGTGCGCAAGGCGATGAGCATGGCTATCAACCGCGACCAGATCCTTCAGGTTGCTTTCAATGGAAAAGCACAGGCTGCGGATGTGACGGGCCTTAGCGATGTGTACAAGGAATGGAAGGTTTCTGATCCCAGCACCTTGGGCGACTGGACGACCTACAATGCCGAAGAAGCTGGACAGATGCTTGAAGATGCCGGTTATAAGTTGGGTGCGGATGGCTTCCGCACCATGCCAGATGGCAGCCCGATGACCTTCAAGCTTACGATGGTCCAGGGTTTCACCGATTGGATCTCGGCAGGTGAGATCATGGTCCAGAACTGGAAAGACATCGGTGTAAATGTCGAAACCAATATGATTGATGCTGGCGCGTTCTTCGGCAGCGTCCCGATGGGTGACTATGAGATTGCCTTTTGGTTTGGTTATACCAGCCCAACCCCATATGGTCAGTACATGAACATGATGGGTGGCGCAACAGTTGTTCCGTGGGGAACCTTCACCATGCGAAACTTCGCCCACTACGACAGCCCGGCTGCCGATGCCCTGCTTGCCCAGATGACATCCACGGATGACAAAGCCCAGCAGGTTGAAATCGCCCACCAGTTGCAGCAGGTCTTCGCCGATGAAGCTCCCGTGATCCCGTTGTGGAGCGGCCTGGACTGGGGTGTCTTCAACAATGAATTCTTCACTGGCTGGCCGACTCAAGAGAACAATTACTCGCTTGCCTTCACGCAAGGTGGTGTGGATCCTGAGCAGATCATCGTCATGTTGACGATTGAACCGAAGTAAGCACTCCTCACTACCGGGGTATGCGCCTCTTCAGGCGCATACCCCCACTTTTTTTGAAAACCTCTTAATGACAGCATCATAGAGAGCCCTACAGGTTCTTGTGTATACTTTATTGTAGAACAGGCTATTCCTTCCTTGTTCTTCTGGAGGCAATGATGCGGTATATCTTGCGTCGCTTAGGGTTTTACATGGCTGCCTTAGTGGTGGCCATAATGATCAACTTCTTTTTACCGCGCTTACTGCCCGGCGACCCGGCCACCATTATCCTGGGAACATCTGCCGGCAGGCTCAGTCCCGAAGCCCTGCAACAGGTCCGTGAAGCCCTCGGGTTGAGTAATGCCCCCTTGCCTCAGCAATTCGTGAACTATTTGTCTCACCTGTTCCAAGGTGATTTTGGCACCTCCTATACGTATTTCCCCGCTCCCGTTACGACAGTAATCTCTACTGGCTTGATCTGGACTCTACTGCTTGGGTCCGTATCGCTCGTCATCAGCTTCGTTCTGGGCAACTTGCTCGGCATCGTCGGCTCCTGGCGCCGCGGCGGGCTGGTTGACACGCTTGCTCCACCCTTGTTGATCCTGATCGGTTCGTTCCCGGCATTCTTCCTGGCGTTGGGTTTGCTTTACATCTTTGGTGTGAAGCTGGATTTATTCCCGATCAGCCATGCATATAACACCCGGCTGCCGCAAGGCTTCAACCTCCCTTTCATCAAGAGTGTACTTGAGCACATGGTTTTGCCCGTCACTACCTCCGTCCTGTTAGGTTTGGGCGGCTGGGCGCTGGGGATGCGCAACGTGATGGTCGGTGTGCTGGCAGATGATTACGTGACCATGGCAGAGGCGAAAGGGCTTAAACAAATACGCATTATGTTCAACTATGCCGCCCGCAACGCACTGCTGCCAGGTGTCACAGGTTTTGGTATCGCCCTTGGCGCAGTATTGAGCGGTCAAATCCTGATCGAGACGGTATTTTCATATCCTGGGCTGGGCTTTATGCTGATCTACTCCGTGAACGGTCGTGATTATCCCCTCATGCAAGGCCTGTTCATGATGATTACCATGGGTATTCTGGCTGCAAATTTTCTGGTTGACATCCTCTATACACGTCTTGACCCACGTGTGCGGGCAGGTTAAGGAGAGCGACGGATGAGTACGACTGAAAGTAAACCGCAAGATAAATCGAATCCCGCCGGTAAACCAGGATTTTCGCTCAAGCTTCCCCGAACCAGCGCCCTCTACATACTGCTGGGCAGCCCGAAAGCCAGGCTGGGTTTTGTGATTGTTATGGTCTTCGTCCTGGCAGCCATCTTCGCACCGCTGATTGCCCCAGGCGACCCCAAGAAATTTATGGGCGCCATTAACCAGCCGCCTTCTGCAGAGTTTCTTATGGGAACCAACCCTCAGGGCAAGGATGTTTTTTCGCAGCTTGTTTGGGGCGGTCGACTTTCTCTGACCATCGGTTTTGGCTCGGGAGCATTAATGGTAGTTATCGCCACGATCGTCGGAATGATTGCCGGTTATTCTCGAGGCATCCTCGATGATGTTCTAAATTTCTTGATGAATTTATTCCTGGTCATACCCGGTCTGCCGCTGCTGGTGCTCTTATCGGCGTACTTAAAACCGGGTACGACAACCATCATTTTCGCCCTGGCATTCACCGGCTGGGCCTATAATGCGCGCATCATCCGGGCTCAGACAATGTCCTTGCGTGAGAAAGATTTTGTCGCTGCAGCATTGGTAAGCGGGGAGCCAAAACTGTCCATCATCTTTGTACATATCCTCCCCAACATGGTCAACATAATCGTGGGCGGTTTCATCGGCGCGGTGATCTACGGCATCATGGCTTCGACGGGGCTGGCGTTTCTGGGCCTTGCCAGCACGCAGGATGTCACCTGGGGCACCAACCTGTTCTGGGCGCAAAATGGCGGCGCCCTGATGATCGGCGCCTGGTGGGCTTTCCTGCCCTCCGGCCTTGCGGTTGCCCTGGTCGCTTTTGGTCTGGCATTGGTCAATTATGGCATGGATGAAATCACCAACCCGCGCCTGATCGCGGAGCGGGATATCAAATCGGTTTTGAGAAAAGCAAAGTTGCCGCGCATGCGTGCTACACCGGTGGTGCCTCATGAACACTGAGCCGAACGTTCAAGCAGCCTCCAGGCAGGCGTCCGAAGTCAAAGAGCCTCTGCTGGACATCCGCAGCCTGTATGTGGAATACCTGACCCCGCGTGGCCCTGCCAAAGCAGTCAATAACGTCTCCTTCTCGATCAAACAGGGGCAGGTGTTTGGATTGGCAGGCGAATCGGGCTGCGGCAAATCGACCATCGCTCATACCATCCTGAGAGTCCTGAAGCCCCCGGCGGTCATCACCGGCGGTGAGATTATTTTCGATGGCGAAAACGTGCTCAAGATGGATGACTCTGGGCTCGAAGATTTCCGCTGGAGCAAGGTATCCATGGTTTTCCAGAGCGCGATGAATGCGCTCAATCCGGTGATTACCATCGGCGAGCAGATCGACGATGTGATCATCCGGCACAACAAAGTCAGTAAAAAAGAAGCACGCCAGCGGTCGGCTGAGCTGCTCGAGATCGTCGGCATCGAACCCGAGCGCCTGAAATCCTATCCTCACCAGATGTCGGGCGGTATGCGCCAGCGGGTGGTTATTGCTATCGCCCTGGCGTTGAAACCGGCGCTGATGATTATGGATGAGCCGACCACCGCTCTGGATGTGGTAGTGCAGAAGGATATCCTGCAGCAGATCCAGCAGCTCAAGGAAACCATGGGGTTTTCCATCCTGTTCATTACCCATGATGTGTCTTTGATGGTCGAGTTTTCTGATCACATGGGAATCATGTATGCCGGTGAGCTCGTCGAAATTGCTCCCTCGAAAGAGATCTTAACCACCCCGATCCATCCCTACACCCAGGGGCTGCTGAGCTCGTTCCCATCCTTGACAGGGAAGAAACGAAAACTGACCGGCATCCCTGGCTCGCCGCCTGACCTGGTGAACCCGCCCAAGGGTTGTAAATTCCACCCGCGCTGCACCCGCTGCTCGCACAAAGAAATCGAAGCTGCTCCGCGGCTGACCGAAGTGCTCCCAGGTCACTGGGTTGCTGTCCATCATGGCATGCCGCTGCCTGGTGGGACTGCATAATCATGGACCGGTGCTGAAAAAGAGGTTGCAATGATCGAAACCAAAACCAATCCCGAGCAAACCGGAGGGGCTTCACCGAAACAGGTTGTTCTCGAAGCGCGCATGCTGACCAAGCAATTTCCGATCGGCAACGCTCTGAAACAGAGGCGTGTCCATGCCCTGACGGACGCATCGTTCACCATCAGCCGCGGCGAGGTGGTCGCGCTGGTCGGCGAATCGGGCAGCGGCAAGTCCACCACTGCACGCCTGCTCACGCGCCTGATTGAGCCGACTCGCGGCGAGATCTTACTGCGAGGCCGGGATGTATTGAAAGAAGAACCGCGCGGCGCATCTTTGAAGTACCGCCGGGCTATTCAAATGATTTTCCAGGATCCGTACGGTTCCTTAAACCCGGCGCGGTCCATTGGTTTCCATGTTGAGCGCCCAATCAAAATCCACAAAAATGCTCAGAAGAGCATGGAAGCCGTGCACCAATTACTGGCCTCCGTTGGCCTGAATCCCGCAGAAGAGTTTGCCAAGAAATACCCCTACCAGCTGTCAGGCGGGCAGCGGCAGCGCGTGGCTGTGGCACGCGCCCTGGCAGTGGAGCCGGAGATTATCCTCGCCGACGAGCCTATCTCGATGCTGGATGTGTCGATCCGCATGGGAGTCTTGAATCTCATCGAGCAGTTGAAAGAGGAACGCGGCATCGGCTTCCTGTACATTACTCACGACCTTGCCAGCGCGCGCTACATCGGTGACCGCACAATCGTGATGTATGCCGGGCACATGGTCGAATGCGCCGAATCCACTGAATTGATGGACCAGCCAGCCCACCCGTACACCAAACTGCTGCTCTCGGCAGTCCCCAATCCGGAAGCCGGCCTGGCGACAAAAACCGTCCAGGCGCGCGGCGAGATACCATCCTTGATCGATCCACCGCCCGGCTGCCCATTTGCACCGCGCTGCCCTCAAGTCATGGATGTCTGCCGCCAGGCTATGCCGGGAAAAACCGATCTGTCTGCGGATCATTGGGTGCGCTGCCACCTCTTTGGTTCCACTTAAATCAACTTCACTATCGAAAGGAATAAAACATATTATGGCTTTTCCCATCAATCTGATTGAAGATAACAGCCTGAAGGTCACGCAGGACGGCTTCGAAGTTCAAGCTCGTCTGCTGTGGTACCGGTCACTGCCATTGTCCTGTGTGGAGAAGGTGAGCCTTTCTGTCGATGGTGAAGTGATCGATCCACAAGCGATCCGTTTCGGAATCAATGATGCCCTGTATCCATTG
>JBGSTO010000282.1:0-1985 GCA_041736465.1 Anaerolineales bacterium
TCTGCGGTTCCACCAGGACGTTGGTATGGTAGCGGAAGTTGAAGGAGCGCACTGCCTCACGGGCGAACTCGATGTGCGGCTCCTGATCGATGCCCACCGGCACGGTATCCGCTTTGTAGAGCAGGATATCAGCCGCCATCAGAACCGGGTAGCCCACCAATCCATAGTTGACGTTGTGCGGCTGCTGGCGAACCTTCTCCTTGAAGGTGGGCAGGTCGGTCAGCTTGCCTAAAGGTGTGACCATGGACAGGAACAGGTGCAGCTCGGCGACCTGCGGCACGTGCGATTGCACGAAGATGATAGAGTCTTCAGGGCGGATGCCGGCAGCCAGCCAGTCCAGCGCCATCTCATAAGTATTTTGGCGCAGGTTTTCGGTGGTGTCCACCGTGGTCAGTGCGTGCAGGTCGACGATGCAGTAGATGCACTCGTACTCATCTTGCAAAGCGACATAATTCTTGATTGCGCCCAGGTAATTGCCCAGGTGCTGGCGCCCGGTTGGCCTGGCGCCGGAGAAAACGCGTCCTTTTTTTTGCGGCATTTGGTTAGCCCTCCAGTAAGGTTTTACGCACCAGGCTGGCAACTTCTCCCGGCTCGGCGTGACGGCGGGTTGCCAGCTTGGAATAGATCAATTTGGCGTTGATCGAAACCTCGAAGCGGCCCCCATCTGAGGGCACCAGGGTCATGGTCTCGATCTCCGGTTCGAATGCTTTCAATAGTTGTGCTGCCAGACTGACAGCCCGGTCGGTGTAGTGTCAGGCTGCGCAGTACACTAACTCAATCTTCATCAACACGGCGAACCTCCTCGAACATATTTAATCACTCCTGCAAACTGCGCAGCTCTTAAAAGAAAACCCCGCCGGTGATACGACGGGGTTGGTGAGCCAGTTTCACGCGGGTCGGGTGCGGCCCGGTCTGGAGAGACGGGCGATACCCTTTGCCTGGATAACGGCGGCAGCTCCGGCGCAGGGTACTGGGCAGCCGGTCAGGCTGCCGTTATCCGGCACAGCTCCGAGGTCCATTCAGCGCCAGCGCTCGGGCGGGATTTTCAGCAGCTACCGCTCTCTGGAGCCGCCGCTTTGGCGCGTACTCGTCCTCATCACAGCTTTTTGTCGCTAAGTTGGCCTGAGTATATCACAAGTTCTCGTTTACGGCCCTCACATGTCCGCTTTTGGCCCTGCCGGCAGCAAGGCGTTGATCAGCACGCCGATCCCTGCCAGGATGAGGATGGCCGGTCCGAGCAAGGTCCAGTCCAATTCGAACAGGAATACTGACGCGACCATCGTGAGGAGCACGCCGCCGACCAGCGAACCGCGCGCTTGAGCGTTGAAATACCCGCCGGCGTTCCGGTAAGCATTCCAGGCATTGCCGAAAGCGCCTACAGCCGGGAGCAAGATAAACAACGCCCACCAGTTCTCCAGGTCGAAGATTGCCAGGTTCTGCAGCATCAAGATGATGCCCAGGGCGATAAGCACTGCACCTCCAACCCAGGTGCCTGCAAAACGGGAAGCGCGTGCTTCCCGACGGCTTTCGAGCCGGCTGCGCCTGGCGTCGCGCCGGTCAGTATATTCGGGTTGGCTGTCTTGATTTGTAGTACTGTTGGTGTCAAGGTTCTCGCTCATGGTTTCCTTCCTTCTTTATTGATCTGTCATCCTGAACGCAGTGAAGGATCTAGATCCTTGTGCGTGGCCCACGTGATGCGACCAGCTTTTGTCAATTCTGGAGTTGAGACTGTCGCCTGTTATCTGTCCGCTAGGGGATCTGGTTTATGCTGCCGGAGCCGTTCACGGTTTGTTTAATATTCGCCGGGCTGCCGCGGTAATGGACAGATCCCGAGCCGTTGATGTTCACGGTCAGGCTGTCGCTGGCGTTGACCACAATCAGCCCAGAACCATCTAAGCGGGCAGTGGCTGAGTTGGCCTGCAGATCGCCGCACAGGATATTCCCGGAGCCGCTTATAGTGGCATCCAGGTTTTCGACCGAGCCCT
>JBGSTO010000295.1:0-1866 GCA_041736465.1 Anaerolineales bacterium
CGTTGACATTATACGGCTGCTTGGCCTTCCACAGCACCGGCAGCAGCCAGGCGGGGAAGCTGCCGTAGCCCACGCGCAGCCCCGCCAGCCCGGCGAGCTTGCTGAAGGTGCGCAGCACCACCAGGTTCTCTCGCTGCACGACTTCCGCCAGGCGGGAGGCTTTCTCGCCCAGCGCACCTTCCCCGCTGAACTCGATATAAGCCTCATCCAGCACCACCACCAACGGCAGATCCAGCAGTGCGTCGATCTCCGCCGCCACCGGCAGCGAGCCGTCCGGGTTATTGGGCGCTGCCAGGAAAAGCAGCTTGGGCTGCTGGGCGGTCACCGCCTGGTGGATGGCGGGCAGGTCGAGCGAAAAATCCTTACGCCGCGGTACGCTGACCACCTGCCCGGCGTTCAGGCGGGTATCGAAGGCGTACATGCCGAAGGTCGGCGGGCTCACCAGCACACGGTCGCCCGGTTCCAGAAAGACGCGCAGCAGCAGGTCGATCAGCTCATCCGCGCCGGCGCCCGCCAGCAGATTCTCCATAGGTACACCGGTAAACACGGAGATGCCCTCGCGCAGCAGGCGCGACTCCGGGTCGGGGTAGATATGGGCAAATTCGAGCTGCGCCAGCGCCTGGCGCACCGCCGGCGAAGCGCCGTACGGGTTCTCGTTGGCATCCAGCTTGATGATCTGCTGCGGTGTGCGTCCCAGCCGCCGCGAGAGCACCTCGAAAGGCTCGATGGGGGTATAGGCGGGCATTTCTGCCAGGTGCGGGCGCAGCAATGCGGTAAATTTGCTCATCATCTCTTATCCTGCTGCGGGCGCAGCAGTCTTGCGAATTGTCTCATCATTCCTCATTCTACTGCGAGTGCAGTCTGTTCCCTGGTAGGGGCAAAGCATCCGGCAAAATCAAATCGCTCCTGACGGGCCGCCCTCCAGCCGGATGCTTTGCCCGCTGCGCGACTCCGCAGTGCCTGCCGGGGCGGGTAAAGCATTTGCGTGGAGCACTTTCTCTGTCTGCCGGAGGGGTTTTCGCAAATGCTTTACCCCTACGAGTACCGGCTATTATTCCATCCTCATCTCGGCGGCGCGGGCATGGGCGTCCAGGCCTTCGGCGCGCGCCAGCAGCGCGGCGGTGGGTGCAATCTGGCTCGCCGTGTGCGCGTTCAGCGCGATTAAACTGACGATGTGCACAAAATCCCACGCGTTCAATGGCGAGGCAAAACGCGCCGAGCCGCCGGTAGGCATGACGTGACTGGGTCCGGCGACGTAATCGCCCAGCACCTCGAAGGAATGCTCGCCCAGGAAGATGCCGCCTGCCGCGGTCACCTTTTCCGCCAGTGCCCAGGGATCGAATACCGCCAGGCACAGGTGCTCGGGGGCGTACTGGTTGGCCAGCTCCACGGCCTCGTCCAGGTTGCGGCAGATCACCGCGCCGCCGCGGTTGGCGAGCGAGGCGGCGATCACCTCCGCCCGGGACAGGTCTTCCATCTGGCGGGCCACTTCCACCTGCACCGCCTGCGCCAGCTCGCGCTTGGGCGTCAGCAGGATGGCGGAGGCCAGCACGTCGTGCTCCGCCTGCGCCAGCAGGTCGGCTGCCACCCAGGCGTGGCGGGCGCTTTCGTCGGCGATGACCACCGTCTCGGTGGGGCCTGCCAGCCCGTCAATGCCCACCACGCCGTACACCTGCTGCTTCGCCAGGGTGACGAACAGGTTGCCGGGCCCGAAGATCTTATCCACCGCGGGCACGCTCTCTGTGCCGTATGCCAGTGCGGCGATGGCTTGCGCCCCGCCCAGGGTGTACACCTCGTCCACGCCCGCCACGGCGCAGGCTGCCAGGATGATGGGGGCGATGCGCCCACTGCGCCGGTCGGGCGGCG
>JBGSTO010000352.1:0-15265 GCA_041736465.1 Anaerolineales bacterium
CACCGGCGGATCGGGTTTCAAGACCTACCTGGCGGCAGACGTCCAGCTCACCACCACGCTTCCAGAGCTGAGCCAATCCGCATTCGATTCCCTCACGGGTGCTGCCAGCGCCTACAACCCCACTTCGGGCTGGTCCGAGCACATCAAGCCGCTCACCCCTGCCGGTGCCTATATGATTTCCAATGACGTCTTCACCCCTACCCTGTCCCGCCCATTGTGGGATGCTATTCAAGCCGGTCAGAACCTGCCCAACACCCACCCTTCCAGCGCCCAACCCGGCGATAACTCGCTAGCCATGCAGTGGAACCAGACCGCCAACGTCTGCCGCTCGCAGATCGTAGAGTGGTACGTGCTGCTGGGGCCGCAGATTCCACAGCTGCTGAAGCATACTTATCTCCCCATTATCAGGAAGTAACCGCTGCCTGCCTTGTCGCCTGACACTCAACACACGCTGGTTGCATACTACGGCGCCAAGCCGTCCCGGCTGGTCGAGCTGCTGAATAATTGCCAGCAGCTGCTGGCAGAACAATGCCCTGGCAGGTTCCAACCCTATGCGCTGCCGCAGCTGCACGCCACCCTGGTCGGGCTGGAGCACGTGCCTGGTACCCGCGCGCTGAACCGCAACTTTAAGCTGCTGCGCGGCGAAAGCCGTCGGATGGATATCTCTGGCTACACGCAGGAGCTGGAGTCATGGCCTGGCTGGCCGGTTCGCATCCGCTTTGGGGGGTTTCTGCCCCAGCAATCCGCCTTCGCCAGCCTCGATCGGGCCCCTTACCATTCCTCATTCGGAATTTACGGCGATATCCCGGTGATCACCGGTTAGCCCATTCAGATTTCCTCGGACCAGCCTGCGCAAGGCATCACCTGTACGCAGGCGCTGGACGAGCTGCGCCTGCTGGCGCAGTCGTTCAACATCCTGCACAAGTATCACCAACAGCCGGAGCAGCAGGACAATTCGCTCTACCTGCGTCTCGGACTGCTGCAACCCTTACCCGCTCAGGAAAAAGAAGACCTCGCTGCCCCGGTTCGCCGATTCCTCCAGGAATACGGCCCCTTTGATGTTACCCTCAGCCCGCAGGATCTGGCGGTGGTCGCCTACCAGGAGAACACGCTTCAGCCCAGCTCCTCTCAGGCTGTGCCGCTCAACCAGCTCGAAGACCTGAGCTTGTTCCGGCTCTGAGCCCTCTTACCCTTCACCAGCCCCGAGAGAAATATAACGAAAATCCAGCCGGGAGACATCCGTGTTCCCGGCTGGAAGGCTGACAAACTGTGCGCAGCCTGTAGGGATTACTGGCTCGTCCGCACCAGTGGTATGAATACCTTAGTCCACCAATCCGGCGGCGGGGTGGGTGTCGGTGTTGGCGGGACACTCTCCGTGGTGATGTCGACCCGCAGCAGAGTGATCGAGTATGGCGGGAAGCTGTAGCTCAATGGATTGGCAGGATTTGGCAGCGCGGTAGAAGCGATGGCATCCAGGTCTCCGGTTGCATTCGTCGTTCCGTTATAGGTCACGGTGGTAGCTTCCAGTGAGCTTGCCCTGGCGCTGTCTACCCAGCCTCCCAGGACCGCACCGGCATTCGAGAAATTAATGCTGGCAGAGATGCTGCCGCCGGTTTTATTGATCGCCATTAGCGTGACCGTATCGGCGTCTAATTTGCCGGCATACACCGATAGCTCGCTGCTTGGGTTAGCCGAGTTGCTCACCGGCAGCAGCGTGCTTCCAAAGCGCTCCCACAGGCTGTAGGCGTAGTACTGCGGCGCACGCGGCATGACGTCCCCTTCCGAATAAAACAGACCATATCCCGCCGTATCCCAGTTCGGGTTGGTGACGCTGTAAGCCGAGATATTCCACTGGTTCGCAATGGAGAACCCATTCTCCATCATCTGTCCGATCGTCTCCCCCATAAAGAGCATATTGACTGCCTTCGACATCCAATCGTACCAATCGTTTTCTTGGACCGAGAATAAATTGAATTCCGTAATAGCCAGCGGCACTTCTCGTCCACCCGCATACGTATCGAAAGAAGCCTGCACCTCCTGGATCATATTCTTCCAGGTGCTGCGCGGCTCAGCCAGGGGCTCGCTGATTGATGACGGCGGTTGGAAATAAGCGTACTGGTGCACGACATAGAAATCCATGACTGCTCCTGCTGCCTGGATGACTTCGTTGCCCCAGTTGCTCCAGCCATCGCTGGGCCACACGCCGACCGCACCCACCTGAATCGAAGAATCCACGGCGCGCATCGCGTTCCGAAATTCGATGAACCCTTCTTTTCGGCTGCTGCCCGTGCCTTTTCCATTGACGTATTCTGTGCCATCGCAGGTCCACACATCTTCCCACCCCCACTCGGAGCACTGTGAACCCCCGGTATCCGGCTTTCCACCGTAGGTTTCGTTGCCGATCTCCCAGTATTGGATTTTGTAAGGCTGCGGGCTGCCATGATCGGCGCGCAGCTGCGCCCAGTCCCCCACCGTGCCCCAATCACGTCCGCGCACATCCACGCCGATCACCCGCGTATCGCTGGCGTCGCCGTTGAAAAACGCTACCAGCGCAGCCGCCTCTTTGGAAGTGCCGTTTTGGTTGACCGTCCACATGCCTGGCAGATTGAGTGCGCGCAGGATTTGGATGAAATCCGACGGTCGCGATGCCCAGGTCCACCAGCATACCGCGTTCGCATCGATACCCGTGCCGCCGTTTTCGCATGCCAGCCAGTCATATGAGTTGCTCCAGCTGCCGCCGGGGAGGCGCACCAGCGTCGACCCGCTGTCCGCAATTCGTTCGCGGAAAACGCTGTCTGAAAAGCGATACGGATTCAGCCAGGAAGGCAGGTTGGTTCCCAATACCCTGCGGTCAAGCGCCTTGCCGCTTGCCAGCACATCCACGCTGATGCTGGCGGCTGCTGGTGCCTGCGGGGTGGGCGCCAGCGCCTCAGGCGCAGCGCCCGGACTCTCCGGTTGTCCGGGCGCCGAAGTCTGAACTGCCGGGGAGGTGCCGCCCGGCAGCGGAGTCGCCGCCGCAGGTATGTCTGGGCGCGGCGCAGTGGTTGTCGCAATTTCCGGCGCAGGCGGCTGTGTCACATAACCGGTCGCCTGACCGTCCATTCCTGGGGTGCATAAAGCCAGCAGCATACTGCCGGCGATCATTACAGGCATAATCGTGCGGTAACGCAGTGTTTTTGTTAAGAACATGTGCCAGTCTCCTCAATGGTGCTCGATGATACACCGATTATGCCAATTGTCACAAATAGACCATACCCCCAATAGGTACTATTGCCTGGCTGTTGAGGCATTCGCATTGCGCGTATGTGATTTTTTCGTTGCAAAGGTGGCTTTAAATGACCTCACCCCAGGTCCGGAGTGCCCGGGGTGAGCCTCATTGTGATCAGACACTGGCACAAGTGTCATCACTATAATTACATAATATTTACATTCTGTCAACTTTCAGCAATGCAAGGTGACCTTACAACCTTGAAAGGTGGCGAGAATCCGGCTGAAACGGTAGAATCCCTGCGTATGGCGGTGACAGTTTCTTCCCTTCCGTTGAGCCCAGGCGCTCGTCTGCTCGTGCTCGCCAGCGCCTTCCTGCTGCTCTTGAGCGCCTGCCAGCCCCAACCTGTTCCGTTCGCACCTGGCGTGCAGGCTGCCGCGCAGCCGGTCTGGCAGTACGCCGATCTGCGCCAGGTCGACCCGGCTGACGCGCTCCTGCCAGAAGCGGATGTTCTGGCGGTGTACCTGCGCGCCACGCCCGGATCTCGGCACGCTGCACGCCTCGAAATTCGCCTCGACCTGCTCTCTTACCAGATCGAGCAGCCTACCGGCTGGCTGGTGGCTCTTGACCATGCCCCGGGTGGGCAGAGCCTGCTCCCCAATGGCAGCCCTTCCGGGCGCCCCTGGGACAGCCTGCTGGTGATTTCAGCCGGCGGTTCGATCACCCTTCTGGATAGCGCCCTCAGCCCACGCCCCGCGGCTGCCGTGCAGGTGCTGCGCCATTCCACCAAACACCAAATTGAGATTTCCCTGAATCTCAGCGCGCTTCCTGCAGCTCGAGCGGGTATCTGGGCGCAGGTATTTTCCACCAACAGCGACACGGTTGCATCCATCGTGTTAGACGAGTCCGCACCGGCTGCCCTGCACGCCCGCCCTCCGCACAGGGTGCCATTAATGCTCGTGTTCTGGGACAGCTTCCCCGCCTATACCCCCGCCCAGGCACTGCGCCGCTGGGATGGCGCCCACACCGGGCCGCTGGGCGGCAGGCACGGTTTGTACAATCTGCTGCGAGCCGCCCGCAACCACGCCATACCCATCAGCCTGCTGGATTTGAGCGCTCCCACATCACTCTCTGCCCTGGATTACGCCGCCGGTTTGCAGTTGGTCCAGCAGATGAACCGCGCTCGCCTCCTGATCCTACCCGCGTGGCAGCCCGGCTCTGCACTGCCCTCGCCGGAAAATGCCTGCCAGCCATATCCCTCCGGGCAGGCGGCTGCTGATTTCGGCTTGCAAATCCTGCCCGCCGCCAGCAACCTGCTTATTGAGTCTCTGGCGCAGGCGCTTCCGCCGCCGGAAGCGCAGCTCGATGAGCACGGCCTGTCGCTGCAAGCACGCAGCCTGTTGGCAGGGTCTGCCTCGCAGGATAACCCCCTGCCCGTGGTACTGGGCGGCAGCCTGCCTTCCAGCCATTGGGGCGTCCCCGAGATGGCTCGTGCCGCGATAGCAGAGATTCGCTCCCGCCCGTGGATCGAGCCCGCCTCTGCGCACGATTTTCAGGCATGGCTGGGTGCGCAGCAGCCGCTCAGATTCCCGGAGAGCGGCCCTCCAGGCTCCCTGGCGCTGGCGGTCCAACAGGCGTGCAGCAGCCTGTACGCGCCGCTGTTCCCGGCGGATCCCGCTTTGCCCGAGCTGCGCAGCCGCTATCACAGTCAGCTCGCCGTGCTCCAGCTTGCCGCCGCCTGGGAGGCATCTCCGTTCAGCGCCGCGACCTGCACCCAGGATTTGGACGAGGACGAGCTTCCCGAGTGTTTGCTGGCCTCTCCGACTGTACTGGCTGTTTTCCAACCTCAATCTGCCACGCTCTCGTATTTATTTGTCCGGGATGGCGCCGGCGCGCACCAGCTTGTGGCTCCCAGCTCGCAGTTTGTCATCGGGCAATCGGAGTCCCGGCGCTGGCAGCTCGCTGAAAGCCAGGACAGCCTGCTTGCAGACCCGGATGTGATCCCAGGCGCGCTGCAGATGAACCAACCTTGCAGCTTTCAGGTCACCAGCTCTGAGATTGTATTCGAATGCACCGCATCCAGCGCCCGCTACCGCTTGACCGGCGCCGGCATCTCTGCGTCGCTCAATCCTGCTGGACCGCCCGCATTGCCTGCTCTGCGCTTTCCGCTGGCCTTCGACAGCTGGCAGCGCTTCACTCCAGGCTGGGGCAGCCGCTTTTCCGTTCAGCAGCAAGGCGATCGCCTGCGGCTCGACTACCAACACGGCAGCGCCCTGCTGTTCTGGTCGTCGCAGCCTTACCAGGTGCATGCCTTCGACGCCACCCGGCAGCTTATGGGCTTCCGAGAAGACCCCAACACCGAGTTCCCCACCGGGCATTACCTGCCCTTCCCCATGCTGCTGCTCGAGTTTGCACCCGCAAGCTCGCTGGATGTGCGCATCGAGCTTGAATCGGCGCCGCCTGGACTATAATTTCACTTCAAGGAAGTGACACGATGACAGACACCCCACCCACACCCCCCTATCCAGCCGACAGCGTCTCGCTGCGCGAGGTGACCGCCGAAACCGTGCGCCAGGTTTGCGCCTTGAGCGACACCTTACGCCCACCCCAAAACCGCATGGTTGCCAGCAACGCCATCTCCATTGCCCAGGCCCACTTCGAGCCGAAAGCCTGGTTCCGCGCAATCTACGCCGCCGAGACTCCGGTCGGCTTCGTCATGCTCTACAAAGACGATGAAGCCGGCGAATACTTCTTGTGGCGGTTGATGATTGCCAGCCAATACCAGCGGCTTGGCTATGGGCGCAGGGCACTCGAGCAGCTGATCGACTTCGTGCGCGGCCTGCCAAGAGCCGCTACTCTGGGCGTGAGCTGCGTTGAAATCGAAGGCGGCCCGCTTGATTTTTACCGCTCGTTAGGATTTGAGCGTACCGGCAGAATGTTGGGCGACGAGATTGAGCTGCGCCTGGTATTGAATCAGGAGCGTGCCGTCTCATGAGCAAGCGCACCTCGCTGCTGCTGCCGCTGTTGGGCCTGCTCACGGCAGCATCCCTGGCGGCGAATGTCTTCTTGCTGCGCCGTTCCCTGCACCTGCTGCGCCGCTGGCGCGAGGTGCTGCTGGACCCGCTCGGACTGCGCGCTTACGCTGCCGGCGCCCTGCAGCCTGAGCCACCGCGAGACAGCCGCCTGGTAGTCTTCTTCGGCGATTCGCGCGCCGCTTCCTGGGAACCGCCAGCCGTTCCAGGTTTTACTTTCGTTAATCGCGGCATCAACGGAGAAAGCAGCGCCCAGGCCCTGGGACGCATCTCCCCTCACCTGGCTGGGTTAAAGCCCGACATCGTTGTGCTGCAGGTGGGTGTGAACGATTTGTGGAGCAGCCTGTATTTTCCGGAGCAGCGCCAGGCAATCACTGCCGGCGCCCTGCACAACCTGGAGCGCATTGTCCAAGAGCTGCAGCAGCTGCCCGCGCAAGTGATCCTGGTCACCGTCTTTCCCCTGGGAGAGCTGGATCCTGTGGAGCGGCTGATGGGCTGGCAGTCTGTACAGGCAGACATCACCACGCTGAATGCCGCCTTGCAGCCCCTGGCGGGTGGTAACCTGCACCTGCTCGACAGCGCCGCCGTCCTGGCAGGTCCGGATGGCTACGTGCTGCCAGAATACAGCCTGGACGCGCTGCATATAAATTCCGCCGGATATGCTGCCCTGAACCAGGCTCTCACCCGCATGCTGCAGGAATTACCCTAGACCGATGAGCACACAGCACGAATTTGACGTCGCCGTGATCGGCAATGCCGGGGTTGATACCAATATTTATCTGTATGGGAAAGAGATCGACTTCTCTGTGGAGGCCAACTTCACGCAAAACCTGGACTGCGTCGGTCAGGCCGGCGGTTATTCCGCTCGCGGGTACGCCGCCCTGGGGAAGCGCACCGCCTTCATCGGCGCACTGGGGGAGGATTACCACGGCGACTACATCCGCGCGACCTTTGCCCGCGACGGCATCGACCTTCGCCTGGCGTTCACTGACCCGCAAGGCACCGCCCGCAGTGTGAATATCGTCTACCCGGATGGGCGCCGCAAAAATTTTTACGATGGTCGCGGCCATATGGGCATCTCGCCCGATCTGGATGCCTGCCGGGCGCTGCTCTCCAGGGTGCAGTTGGCGCATTTCAACATCCCCAATTGGGCGCGCTTCCTGCTGCCCCTCGCACGCCAGTCTGGCGCAGTCATCGCCTGCGATATCCAGGATGTCGTGGATGCCCGCGATCCCTATCGCCTGGATTTTATTGCCTACGCCGATTTCCTGTTCTTTTCCGCCGCCAACTTCAGCGACCCTGGCATATTGATCCAGCACTTTCAACACCTCAATCCGCGTGCCGTGATCGTCGCCGGCATGAGCGCCCAGGGTGCAGCTCTAGGAGTAAACGGTCAGGTGCAGATTTTCGCACCGCCAGACTTGCCTTTCCCGGTTGTGGATACCAACGGCGCAGGCGATTCCCTAGCGGTCGGCTTTCTTGCCAGCCATGTGCTGGACGGCTTCAGCCTGGAGGATTCTTTACTGCGCGGCCAGATAGCCGCCCGCCACTGCTGCACACTGCGCGGCGTTTCCGATGGTCTGATCACCCCCTCTCAGCTCGCCGCCGAGCACCATTCTCTGGCAGACAGGATATAATCCGACTGTGATGTCATCAACCTTCGACCAGATCCAAACCGCCATTCAGAACTGCTACCAGGCTGGCGATTTTGCCGGCGCACTGGAGCTTGCCGACCGCCATGCGCCAGACTTTCCTGAGCACACCCATCTATTTTCTTACTGGCAGATGTGCATGGCTGCCCGCTTAGAAGATATTCCGCGCACATTGAGCGTGCTGGAGTTGGCCCTTTCCGGCGGCTTCTGGTATGGCGAAACCCTGCTGCGCAAAAGCCCTTCGCTGCTGCCCCTGCAAGGACTCCCAGACTTCGAAGCCCTCGTCGAGCGCAACCGCCAGCACGAAGCCATCACCCGCCAGGAAACCTACCCGCTGATCACCATCCGGCCTCGCTCAGCCTGCACCCAGAAGAGCGACCCCTGCCCGCTGCTGATCGGACTGCACGCCAACGCCGCCCGCGCCCAAACTTCTCTGCCTTTCTGGCAGGCAGCGGCCTTCGAAGGTTGGCTGGTGGCTGCCCCGGAATCATCCCAGGCAATGTGGCGCGGCGCCTACATTTGGGACGATCCGGAGACAACCCGCGCCCAGATCCTGCGCCACTTCCAGGCGCTTCAGGATAAGTACGCCATCGACGGCGATGTGGTCTTGCTCGCCGGGCATTCTATGGGCGCAGAAGCAGCCTTGTGGCTCACGCTTACAGGCGCCATCCCTGCTTGCGGGGTGCTGTTGATCGGTCCAGGGGGGCCTTTAACCAGCGAGCCGGAAGCATGGGCTGAGCTGATTCAGGAATACAGGCAGCGCCAGACCGCTGACGCCGCCCCGCTGCGCGCCGCATTTATCCTTGGGGAGGCCGATCAATCGATCCCCCACCAGGAAATTGGCCGGGTGATTTTACTCTTGCAAGAAAACGGAATTGAAACTCGTTTGGAAATTATCCCCGCTGCCGGGCATGATTATGAAGATGCCTATCTGCCTGCCATCCGGCACGCGCTGTCGTTCATTCACCCGCCATCGGGTTAGCCCGGTCTTATTCCCTTTTACCGGGCAGCAGCCGCAGCACAGTATCCCCCAAACGCAGCAGGGTCCCCGGTCGCCAGCTCTCCGCAACGCCCGGGAGCAGTTTCTGTTCCCCCAGGAAGGTGCCATTTGTGCTGTTTAGGTCGATTACCTGGTAGGAACTGTCTTCGTACTGGATGCGGGCATGCAGCCTGGAGACGAGCAGGTCATTGAGTACGATATCATTACCAGCCACACGCCCAATTGTCATTCCATCGCGCTTCATCGCCACGACCTGCTTACCGGTGCCCGGCCCGTTGATCTGTATTCTGTCGTGCTCGTTGTTTTCTGCTGGCGCCACTGAGGGTCCACTCCGTTCTTTTACCAGACTGTCCAGATAATATGGCATCAAACTTTCCGGCCTGCCCAGGCTGCTGGAGGAGATTTGGGTAACCTGGGTGTCCACATCCCACAGCTCTGCCGCAATCCCAGCGAGATCCTCCATTCGCACTTGTGGATCGTGGGAAAGCAGCCGTGTGAGTACCGCAGCCACATTTTCGGGTAAATCCGGGTGCTCACCCAGCAGCCTCCCGGGGTCATCAGCCGCCTCCGGCGTGAGCAGCCTGCCGGTGACCAACCTGTATAATAATACACCAAGTTGTGTAATTTGGCTGCTCGCATCCCCACTGGATGGTTTGGCATCCTGGGAGTGCTTCCTTATTGCCTGCTTGCCGATTGGCAAGAAACCAACCCCAGGGTCGGTGAGTACGCTGCAGAATGGCATCTGCTGGCATGGTTCGGGGCGGAAATACATCCACTGCGGGTCAAGGCTGCGCGGCGAGACTCCCTGATCGCTCAAATAGGTCGTGGCATTCAACACCTGGCGAAACAAACCCAGCGCCTCATCGAGCCGCGGCCGCCCCTGGTTTTTGCGCATGCTTTGCAGCAAATTTTCCAGGTTGCAGCCCGGGATGAATTCCATCACCAGGAAGTAGCGGTTCTCCGCCTGTAAGTGATCATAAACCTGGGCAATTCCAGGGTAATCAAGCCGCTGCAGCGTAGTCGCCAGCGTCATGATGCGCTGGATGCTGTCTTGCCGCCTGGCAGCCGCATCCAAAGGCGTAAGCAGGCATACCACGCGCTGCCGCTCCAGGTCGCGCGCCTTATACGCCTGCAGCCGTGGATATGCGTCCATCCGCTCCAGGATCTTGTAATAGCCGAGGACTTTACCCTTAGCGATCACGTCCACGCCTGTGCATAGATTCAGAACTATTCATCGTTGTTGTCATTTTAATGCTAATAGGAAAACCTTGCGTTAAGATTCCATTTTCATGTACTTATAGGATGATATTACAGCAAACAAAATGGGCTGGCGCATTCCACGCACAGCCCATTTCAGCCACATACTCTCTGTGAGGCGCTCCTACCGCCCGCCCTTCAACCGCTGCTGGAGCTGCTTCAGCCCTTCCCAGTCGCCCTCCGCTGCCAGGCGCGCCTGTTCGGGCCAGCTGGTCGGATCACCCAGGCGCAGACCGGCTGCATCCAGGATTTGATTTAGCTTCTCTGCAGGAGTATCGGCAATTTGTTGGAAGGTAAAAATGCCCGCCGCCCAAAAAACTGCTTCGGTTTTCGGCCCAATCCCTTCGATGATCTTGATATCATCTCGGGCAGGCGGCTCAGGCTCGGCGATTTCCTCCGCCAGCCGCTCAACGTGCACAGCCGCCTGGCTGTCGTGTGCCCCATCGTGTGCCTCGTGCCCGGCGTGACCATGCGCCAGCTCGGGCACCTGGTAGCTGCGCGCGTTCCACAAGATTAATAACGCCAAAACAAAAATGAGTCCCAGGTAAAGCAACAGTGCCGGCCCGTTCGCCAGGTTCGCTGGTGCTTCGCTGCCATGCGGCGCGCCCTCATAAAAGATACCCGCGGTAATCCAGGCAATTTGATCGAATGCAGACGCCATAATCAGATTCTCCTCTCTTAGACAGGCTGCACAGCGATTATATCAAACCGCGTTGCATTGTGGGAAATTTTATCTATCGCCTAACGGCTGCCTGCCATACCCGGCAGCTTGATCTTTCCACTGCTCGCCAGCACCCATACCAGCCCCGCCAGCGCCATCAGCGCCGAAACCAACCGGGAATAGCTCACACCGGTGCCCGGAATCAGCGGTTGGTCGGGCCGGAAGCTTTCGATCAGCGCCCGCCCCAATCCAGCCAGCACCAACCAGCCGGCAAACAGCATTCCCGGCTTGAGCTGTTTTTCGAAGCGCCTGCCGATCCACAGCAGCAGCGCCGCCGAGAGCAGATTCCACACCATCTCGTAAGCAAATGTCGGGTGGAAGCGGGTGGTCTCGACCGGAAACTGCAGCAGGTCGTCCCAGGGCGGCAGGCGATGCTCTCCGCTGATCGGAATGCCCCACGGCAGCCCGGTTGGCGGACCGTACAGCTCCTGGTTGATGAAGTTCGCCGGGCGGGCGACAGCCTGCCCGATCAGCATCGCCGGCGCAGCCGAATCCAACAGCAGCCAGATATCGATTCCCTTGCGGCGGGCAAACAGGTAGGCAGTCAGCCCACCCAGCAGGATGGCCCCGTAGATGTGCAGCCCACCTTCCGGCAAATTAATGATCCGCCACGGTTGTTCCAGAAAGCGCGGGTTGCCGCCGGCAATATCATTCAGCACATACCACAGCCGTGCGCCGATGATGCCTGCTGGCAGCACCCACATCAAGGCATCGTAGATGAATTCAGGATTTCGCCCGCGGCGGCGCACTTCGCGATCGGTCACCCAGGTCGCCGCCAATACCCCCAACATTACCAGGATGCCGTACCAGCGAATCGGAAGTAGAAAATCGCCAATTTTGATCGTATACAGAATCGGGTCTATCATACGCCTCTATTCCAGGTATCCCAGGCTGCGCAGCCTGCTCTTCAAGCGTTCGTCGTTGACCGCCAGGTTGGCGCGCCGTAAACCCTCAGGGCGTCTTTGCCGGGCGCGTTCCAGGAACAGCGCCAATGCCGAGCGCAGGCGTCTGGTGCGCATCACGCCTTCGCCTGGCTGCATCGGCTGCTGTTCGCCGGGGTCTTCTCCCAGGCGGTAAAACCATTCCTGCCCATTCTCGCCCTGGACGTACTTATTCCCCTTTCCGTCGTAGATCGCCCGGAGGGTGGAGCGCACCGCAAACTGCTCCAGCAGCGGTGATTTTTGCTTCTCCAGGATGCGAATGACATTCACTGGGGCGTAGGATTCGCTCAGCGCAGGCATCGCCGTGGCTGGATTCGGCGCCAGCCAGCGGCGCAGGCTGAACCTGCCCATTTCCTTGACTAAAGCGGACTCCGCCGGCAGGCTGCTCGCCGCGCCGGAAGCTTCCAGCAAGGTATGAAAGATCTGCGCAGTCGATACCGGCGCAGATAGGTGCTGTCCCGCCGTATGCCCGGGGTAGCGCACAACCAACGGCACGCGGATCAATTCCTCATACACGCCCAATCCGTGGCCCATCAAGCGATGCTCGCCCAGCATCTCTCCATGATCTGCCGCCACCATCACCAGCGTATTCTCACGGTGGTGGGGCTGGTCCAATTCTTCCAGAAGCATGCCCAACAGGTGATCCTGGTAGGCCACTTCGGCATCATACAGCTCGCTCAATACCTGAGATTCCAACGGCTCGAAGGGAGCATCCATCGGTAGGAGCCAGCGCGCCGCCTGGGTATTGTACACGCGCATGAAATCCCTCGCCGCCTTCTCCTCTTTGAAGCTGGGAGCAAACCTTGAAAGGAAAGGCTCTGGCGGTGTGAAAGGCAGGTGGGTTTCCATCAAATTGATGAAAACAAATTGCGGCTGCTCAGATCCACGCGCCTCCGGTCGCAAGTGCTTGTGGAAGTAATGGGTTACGTCCTGGAGCGAGCGCTGGGTATCCCCCTTGAAATGGGCATAGCGCGTCCACAATGGCACCAGCAGCGGGTGCATGGTGATCTGAAAGATGCGATCTGAGCGCGCCACGGCGTTCTGCACCGGATAAGAAATGCGTCGCAAGAGCTGGGTGTACTTCTCCCAGGCGCGCGCCAGCGGGCGGACGGCGCCTTCTATCTCGCGCGCCGGCATCGACGGCACCGCGCCGCCGTAGTTGTAGAAGGTCTCGAAACCACGCTTGAGATGGTTATCCAATACCCCTACCAGCGGGTTATTGCAGAATCCTACCGTACGGTAGCCGTCTTTGCGCAGCAGTTCCGCCAGCGTCGGGAATGCCGCGTCCAATGTATCGCTGGACTGCAGCGTCAGGTGCGTGGTCGGGTATTCGCCGGTAAACATCGAGGCGTGCGCCGGTATCGTCCACTGCGCCGGCGATATGGCGGTATCATAAACCACCGACCTGGAGGCGAAAGCATCCAGGTTCGGCGAGATATTTCCCGGGCGTCCGTACATCCCCAAACGGTCGCGGCGGTGGGTATCCAGGATGAGCAGTACAATATGCGGTCTATCCAATCCTACATCCACTCCCGAAATTCGTTTTGTTTGATTTGCACCACTTCTTTGGCGTCGCGCGTAAGATAACGCCGGATCGGCACTACCTTAAGTTGAAAGCTGTGCTCCTGCGCCCAAATCGCCAGCCTGTACAGCTCTTCCAGCCCCAGCTTCATAGAATCGCCTTCTTTCGGGCCAAACCGATAGGTCAGCAGATAGGGATTCTCTCCACCCAGGTAATCCAGCACGTAGCGGATGGCATCCGAGATATTCTTTGGGTTTTGCTCCGAGTCCAGACCGTTAAGTGCATCCACCGGCATATGCAAGTTCTTCTTGAATATTTTTAGAATGATCGGGCGGTGGAGAAACTTCGCCAGCTCGATCGGGTGGTGGATCTGCAGATCCTGCGGAAGCGTGACCTGCCCACCATCCGGGCGAAAGACGCTCACCCGCAGCTCAAATTTCTCATCCAGTACTTCAGGCAAGCGCGATGGGTCATCGGCTGGCAGCAGATCGACGACTGCCTGCATCACTTCCTGCGAATAACTTTCCAGGTATTCCTTGCGCGCTGCCCTTTCCGGCGGGTTGGCTGCCGGCATCACCTTGCCCACCCTCATTTTGAGATGCGGTCGCTTGCCTTTGAATGCCGCCCCCAACGCTCCCAGTGTGCCGCTGAAACCGAGCGGCAGCACCGGCGCGCCGGACTGCTGGCTCAGCCATGCCACCCCGGTTTGCGGCTTCTTGGCGCCGATCTCCCAGATACCGCCTTCGGGGAAAATGCCCACGATGCCCCCCTGGCGCAGCACATCCAGCGCCATGGTCATGGCTTTGCGGTCGGTGCGCCCGCGCCGCAGCGGAATGTAGCCGTAAAAGCGCAGCACCGATTCGGTCAGCCCCTCCTGGGGGATGTCCGCCGAGCCGACCATCTCTACCAGCCACGGAGTGAACACCGTCATCAGCACCGCTTCCATCATGGCAACGTGATTGCCGACCACCAGCAGCGGTCCTTTCGCAGGGAAATTTTCCTCTCCCTTGACGTCCAGCTTGAAAACCACCGGCAGCACCACCCGTCCCAGAAAGCGCATAAAGTTGCGCACCAGTTTGTTGCGCGGGTAATCGATCGTATAATTGCGATGCACCATTCTGCTCTCCTTCAGCGGTCGCTTGCGCCGTTATTCTACCCCATGAATACCCCCGCGCATGGTTAATGTTCGATAACATAATCTTGCCGCCCCTTACACCCCCGGCGCAGGTAGCACAAGCTCCATCGAAATATCGTGCGGGTCGTCGCTGTACGACTCGATCGGCGTAAAACCCAGGCGGGCATAAAAGCGCACTGCCCGTTTCTGATAGACCGGATCGGTCGAAAGCCGCATCACCCGGTAGCCTGATTGGCTTGCAAAATCCAGCAGCGCCTGCATCAGTCGCGGCCCGACGCCTTTGCCCCAGTGCTCCGGGCGCACCCACAGCCGCTTCAGCTCGCAGATATCCGGAACGAGTGGGCGCACACCCCCCGTGCCGATCACCCGCCCGTTCTCCAGTGCGATCAAGAAGATGCCGTTGCGTTCGAAGTAATGCGCCTGAAAGTTGTCCAGTTCCTTAAGAACGCCGCGCTGCGCCAGTCGTGCTCGCAGCGCTTCTAGGCTGTCCTGCACCTCAAATACCAGGTGCAGGGTTTCCAGGATCATCTGGCGAGCTTCCGCCAGGTGCTCCTCATCCAGCGGCAGAATTTCTACCGCACTGCTGATCAATACAGCCTCTCTGCCTCGATCACCGCCAGCACGGCTGGTGGTAAGTAATAGCGCACCGGCTGTCGCGCCGCTACCCGCGCCCGGATCTGTGAAGACGCGATCTGCAGCAGCGGCGCCTCGATGAACCTCACCTTCGCGCTCACGCCTGGCAGCGCGGCCTCCAGCGACGGCATATCCGGCTGCTCGCCTGGGCGGCGCATCACGCC
>JBGSTO010000375.1:0-2938 GCA_041736465.1 Anaerolineales bacterium
GCAGACATCATCTCGATGGCGCAGCAAGCCAGGCCGAACAACATGGGCCACATAGAATTGGTGCGGCCCCAATTGACCGCATCCTCTAACCGCATGGTAACCGCGCCCATATTGCCGAGTTTTTGTTCTATTCCCATTCTAAAGCTCCTTTCTTCCACGCATAAACATAACCAACCAATAAGATAAAGATGAAAACGAACATTTCGATCAAGCCAAACAGGCCTAGCTGGCGGAATACGATAGCCCACGGCAAAAAGAAAACCACTTCGATGTCGAACAGGATGAAGAGCACCGCCACCAAATAGAACCTGACCGGCATCCGGCGTGTGCCAGGGCCGATGGGGCTCATTCCAGATTCGTATGGGAGTGATTTTCGGAGGGTTGGGTGGCTAGGACCAAACGTGTTACCGATCCAGATAATTAACGCTGCCAGACCTGTAGAGAGAACCACTAAGATTGCGATGGGCAGGTATTCAATTAGCATGGGCCGTCCTCAGCAAGAGTGTGTAGGGTATTCGACCTATGGATTCTAGTTTATCACATGCAATTCTGGGTGTCAATTTTCACAAACTTGACACCCTTATGGTAGCAGATTGATCAGAGTGTTCTTGGTGCCGGTTCTGGGTCCCACCGGCGGCTGGCGATGCAGCCATCACCCCAGGTAATCGCGCAGCTGCCGGCTGCGGGTGGGATGCCGCAGCTTGCGCAGCGCCTTGGACTCGATCTGGCGGATGCGCTCGCGGGTGACATTGAAATACTGGCCGACTTCTTCCAGGGTGTGATCTTTGCCATCCACCAGGCCAAAGCGCAGCTCCAGCACCTGGCGCTCGCGATCCGAGAGCACAGCCAACGCGTTTTTAACCGACTCGCGCAGCATTTCGCGGGCTGCAGCATCCATCGGCTCCAGGGCATCTTCATCTTCGATGAAATCGCCCAACTGGCTGCTGTCTTCACTGCCGACCGGGCTTTCCAATGACATGGGCTCCTCGGCGGCGCGCAAAATGCGATTGACCTTGCTGGCGGCGCGCGCCAGGCGGCGGCGCACATCCGGCGGAACCGGCGTGCCTTCGGCCTGCGCACGGGCGATGGCGCGCTGATCTTTTTCATCCAGATAACCCGCCTCCACAGCCAGCTCCTCGCTGCCAGGATCACGCCCAAGCTGTTGGGTAAGCTTGCGTTGGATGCGCAGCAAGCGGTTGATCGATTCGAAGATATGTACTGGAATGCGGATGGTGCGCGCCTGGTCGGCGATGGAGCGGCTGATCGACTGGCGGATCCACCAGGTGGCGTAGGTGCTGAATTTGAAGCCGCGGGTGGGGTCGAATTTAGACACAGCGCGCAGCAAGCCAATATTACCTTCCTGGATCAAATCCAGGAAAGAGCTGCCGCGCCCGATATACCGCTTGGCTACGCTGACCACCAGTCGCAAATTCGCACGGATGATCGCCTGGTGGGCTTCATTCGCCCGCAGCCGGTTGGCAGTTATTTCGTTTTTCAGATCCTCATCCGCAGGCAGGCGCTTCGCAAACTGCTCGTCGGAAGGCAGTTTGTTCTTCTCCTGGATTTGAGCGATCAGGTACTGCGCCAATACTTCTGGCATGACGTACAGGTATAGAAATACCGTAAATGCGTTGCGGGCAACCCCGTCCCAGACCTTATCCTTGCCCCACAAACCATTGTCCAGGTAGGCGTGCAGGTAGGAGGGGTGATCGCTGTTCCAAACCTGGCGCAGCATTTGGGCTTCACTAAAGATCAGCGCCAGATCCGGACAATCGTACCCCAGGCGCTGTGTGTCTTCCAAAACGCGCTTCCATGCCGTGATCAGCTCATCGTACAGGGCGCGGTATACGCCTTTGGGCGGCGTTTGCGCATCGCGTGTGCTCGACTTGCGCCGCGCCAGGGGATGTCCGCGGCCTAATTGATCCAGCCGGCGCACAGCTTCCAGGCGAGTGGAAAGCCAAAACTCCTGGTCGGTTTCAAGCAGCTCAATCCCGCCGATCTCTTTGAGATACAGCCGCACCGGGTCTTCGCTTAACTCGAGCATCAAGTTGGGGTTTTCGAGCAGGTCTGTGCTGTCCTCTCGCGCCAGGCTCTCGAGCTCTTCGGACTCCGCCGTGATATCCACCTCATCCGGCTCCTCTACCACATCGAGCTCTTCCACCACGCCAGTAATTAGATCGTCAATATCAATCTCGGGTAAAACATCTGCGAGATCGGTCTCGTTTTCAAAATCAACTTCAGCGTTTGGTTCGATATCCAGGTCGAAATCGCCTTCATTTTCAGCTTCGGCTTCTGCCTCGCCTTCATTGTCAAAGCGATCTTCAGCGGCGTTTTCTCGTGGCTGTTTCGACTTCTTCATGAACGCAGGTTTCCTCTAATGTGCACGCACAACACGACTGGTGTACTGCCCCATGGCTTTATTTAAGCGTTGCATGATCAAAGTATGTTGTACCATAGTTTGCCGGTATTGTGTGGCCTTCAAATCGCCCTGATCCTGGGCATCTTCCATCAGAAAACGCAGGTATTCCATAGACTGCCGCACCGCGCGCTGGCGCAGATCCAGGATGGCGCGCAGCACATCTGCCAGCACGCGGTCATCGCTGGGGTCCAAACGGTCGGTATGAGCCAGCAGACTGTCGGCAATTTCCATCATCGGCAGGGATAACCCGTTCAGCACATAGTTCAACGGTTCGGCAACATCCTGATCCACCGACTGTCGCAGCAGCCGGATGACCGCCTGGTGATCTACGTGCTGGAAGTCCTCAGCCGACAGGCTGCTCAATCCATGTTCACCCAGGGCGCGGTCAACCCGGTACAGCAGGTCCGGACGGCGCATCAAGACACCCAGAGCATGGGCCTCGATTGCATAATTGCTGCTGGTGAGTAAGACGGGAGGCGCCTCTGCCGGGCGCGCTGCGGGGTCCGCCGGCTTGCGGCG
>JBGSTO010000396.1:0-5824 GCA_041736465.1 Anaerolineales bacterium
TCAACATCCCGTCCGGCGGCCCGTTTGGAAGCGATTAAATCCAGTTTTCTAACAACATAGATTTGGCTGCCTTGATATTCCATCGACTGCCGGTTTCTCCAGGCGTCTGAAAATATCAAACCCGGCGTTGAGGTTTGCACATCTATACGCACACGATCCTGGAAGATGGTGATCTCATGGGCAAGCAGCTCGTCTGCAGAAACCAGGCTCGCTGTCCCAAGACCAGATTCAAGAAAGGCTGCAAGCAGCTTTTGTGCGTTTTCCGGTGTCGCTTCGATCAGGATATCAAGGTCGAACGTCGCGCGAGGTACGCCATGCAATACTGCGGCAATTCCTCCAATTACAACATACCGGACATCATTTTTTTGTAATGACGAGAATACGTCCCGCAATCGGTTGAGCATTTTTTCGCTCGATAATCTTCGGATTGATTTCCAGGATCATATCCGTGAACTCGCATAAGAAGTCCGCCCGCTCAGTCATTGAAAGAGACTGAAACCAGCGGGCTTTGGCAACCGGGTTTTCGTCACGGCGATCGTGGGATATCTGTAATTGCATTGTCGATTCTCACTGGCATTCGTTGATCTTACAAGTATTATACCAGCAGGCGCTATGGATGCTCCGCCCCATACATCTCTACCTGCTCATGCACCCTGCTCCTGCACCTTGACAGGCATTACATCCATATTTATAATAATTATCATCAATATTATCGCCAAAGGAGAAAATCTCATGGCTCATAGCTATGCCCACCCAGAATACCTGGTAGAGACCGAGTGGGTCGCCAGCCATCTGAGCGACCCCAATATCCGCCTGGTAGAATCCAACGAAGATTATGTGCTGTACGAAACCGGCCACATCCCCGGCGCGGTCAAAGTGGATTGGTTCACCACCTTGCAGCACCCCGTGCGGCGGGATTTCATCACCAAAAATGAGTTCGAGAAAATGTGCTCGCAGTTGGGCATCGCCAACGATACCACCGTGATCTTTTACGGCGACAAATCCAACTGGTTTGCTACCTACGCATTGTGGCTGTTCCGCTATTACGGGCACGAGAACGTGAAGATCATGAACGGCGGTCGGGCGAAATGGATCAAAGAGAATCGACCGCTCGCCAAAGATGTGCCTTCTTACTCACCCACCGGATACAAAGCTAAAGATCCAGACGACAGCATTCGCGCCTTCCGTGACCAGGTTTTTGGTCAGGTGGCTTCCAAAAAGCCGCTGGTGGATGTGCGCTCGCCGCGGGAGTACACCGGCGAGCTGCTGCACATGCCCAACTATCCTCAAGAAGGCGCCACGCGCGGCGGGCATATACCCGGCGCAGTCAACATCCCCTGGGCAACTGCGACCAACGAGTCCGATTCCACGTTCAAATCCGCAGATGAACTGCGCCAGCTTTATCAAGGCCAGGGTATAACCCCTGACAAAGATATCATCGCCTACTGCCGGATTGGCGAGCGCAGCTCACACACCTGGTTTGCGCTCACCTTCTTGTTGGGGTACCCCAATGTCAAGAATTACGATGGGTCGTGGACCGAGTGGGGCAACCTGGTAAACGCCCCCATCGAGAAGTAGACTCCTGCATTTACCTTACCACCACACCAGCCCGGTACTGCAATCTACCGGGCTGGTGTGGTTAACATTGCAGCCGCGGCTGCAAATTAGATAAACTGCAAAAGCTGCGCTCCCACCTCGAAGCCAAAATATTCCAGGATCGTATCACCGGTGTACCACAGCACCGCCAGGGATCCTATGCAGCAGCAGCACAAGACAACAATTACCACGATAGCGATGACCAGCGTATTGTTATTGCGTTTGCGCGCTACATCGAAGGATTCTACGGTCGAATCAAGGTCTTCTTGCATAACGGGTCTCCTTCTCCTTAATTTTGGTCTGATTTCCTCATCATCTCGTTGATTGGCTCAAGTGCTGCGCGACTCTGGTTTGCGGCTGCTGAGACGGCTGAGCAGCCACGCAGCCAGGAGTACGGTCAGCACAACCAAAAAGACTGGTACAAGCACCGACAGTATGGAGACGATCGTGGAAACAACGTCTTCCAATATACTGACAGGCACATTTCCTGCCCCTCCAGTAGTCGCCGTCACAGCCGGGCGAATTGCCAGCGATTTGACAGCGTGCACCCCCCCCGCCACCATCAGACCCAGCGCCAGGGAGAATACCGGGTTGATATCGGTGATGACGTGCGCGCTGGCCGCGAACACGATTGCGCCTGCAGTCGGACGGATCAAGGACTGGACGGCGTCATTGATATGGTTGACCGCTGGAAACTTGTCTGCGAAGAATTCTATCAGAGAAAGCACCAGCAGCAAGCCGATAATCCACCAGCTTTCAAGCGTATTCCAGGGTTCGCTGAGCTTGATCAAATCGGTAAAGCGGGCTAATAAGGCGATGACGAGCAGTGGGATATAGGCATTCAAACCAGCGCTGGCAGAAAGCCCAAAGGCCGAGAAGATGCCGGTCAACATATCCATAGACGCTCCTATTCCATCTCCAAAGATCTCATCCCAATGTGAAACCCTGCCAGGTGCCGGTCAACCAATAGCGCACCAGGTCCAGCAGCGCGATTTGCAGCAGCGCGGCGCCGAAGCCGGTCGCCAATGGCAGAGCCAGCTCTCGGAGGCTGCTCGCCTGATTCTCGCGGTGAAGAGCCATCGCCCACAGCATAGAATAGGTAAGGGTCAGAATCAAGAGCACACCGGCCGCGCTGATCAGTGCCAGGGGATACAAAACGACAGGGTTTTCCCATAGAACCAGCGCATCCACCCCCAATGCCAGCAGAAGCAGGACTGCCAGGCTTCGCCAACTCCCCAAAGCAGGCCTTGGGTCCGGCAGAATCCACACGGTCTGGTTGAAGGCCGGGAATAGAGCCGCGGCGATCGCCAGGCCCATTCCCGTACCGGTCAACAAACGCGTCCAATTAAAGGTCTCGTAGGGGTGCGGTGCAAAAGGGATCAGGCTCAAGAAAGAGTTGCTGCCATCAATCACGAAGCCCAGCACCAGTCCGGCGAGAGCGATCACCAGGGGGATGGGCGGCAGACCGCTGCGTTTTCTCGCCACCAGAGCCTGGTAAACCAGGCCTAAAACCGCGCCCAGGTACATACCGCTGCAGCGAGCACACAGCGGTAGAGGGCGATCATGAAGGTGAAATGAACGCACATCGATCCGGTGGCATACAGCATACCCCACGGCATCCGCCTTGCCCAGCAATCCGGCTGGAGTGTTGAACAACCAGGCCAACACCAGCAGCGCCACCGAAACGTACACCAGGCGGTCCCAACCTCGAAGCCTGGCGCGCAGGCCTGTCGCCTCGTTTTGCATAAACCGATTATAGATGTTTTCCCTCAAAACGCAAGCGGGGTAATTGCTCCACCCCGGTTGGCAAAGGCCTGCAGACGCGGTATGATAGCCCCTGACCGGCAACTAATGAAACACTGGAGATATTCTGAGCATGAAACAAACCCTGGTATTGATCTTTACGCTGGCGCTGCTTCTTGCAGCCTGCCGCACTGCCGAACCCGCCCCCCTGCCCGAGCCCACCCAGGCAGGTTTGTCTACGGCTACCATCCAGCCCGCAGCGGCGACTGCCACTGCTTCACCGACGGCAGAACCCAGCGCAACGCCCACCCTGGTGCCCAGCGAGACACCCACCCCGCTCCCGCAAGATTACGGACCGCAGGACTTTCCCGACGATGTAAACCCCCTCACCGGCATGAAGGTCGACGATCCGGCTTTCTTGAATCGCCGCCCGGTTGCCATCAAGATTCAGCTGTTCCCCCGCGGCCAGAGACCGGTAGTTGGCGTCTCCCTGGCAGACGTGGTCTACGATTACTACCAGAACAACGGTCTGACCCGCCTGACCGCCGTTTTTTACAGCCAGGACGCCGAGCAGGTTGGTCCGATTCGTTCGGCGCGGCTGTTCGATGGCGCCATCGTGCGTATGTACGAAGCCATCTTTGCCTTTGGCGGCGCGGATGCGCGCATCTTGACCCCGATGCTCAACGCCGATTACGGCAACCGCCTGATCCTTGAAGGCAGCAGCACCTGCCCGGCACTTTGCCGCCAGGATCCAAACGGGTTCAACTTCTTAATCGGCAACACTGCCGAAATTGGCAAATACGCCGCATCGCGCGGCGTCGATAACACCCGCCAGGACCTTTCCGGAACGACGTTCACGCACCAGCCACCCGAGGGAGGCTCGGCTGGAACGCAGCTATCGGCGCGCTACTCGATCAGCGCCTACGTGCGCTGGGATTACGATCCGGCGAGTGGGCGCTACCTGCGCTTCCAGGATGCTGAGGAAGACCAGAACAACCAGAACGAGGTCTACGCACCCTTCCTGGATCGCCTCACCAACCAGCAGGTGGGAGCCGAGAACGTTGTGGTGCTGCTTGCCAATCACGAATTCATCCTCAGGCAAGCCAATAATGAGATCGTCAACATCCAATTGGGAGGCAGCGGAACAGCGTATGCCTACCGCGATGGGCTTGTCTACCAGCTGCTGTGGAACCGCCCCACCCCCGATGCGCAGATCTTGCTGACCTTTCCAGACGGCACACCCTTTGCGCTGAAGCCCGGCTCGACCTGGTACCAGGTGCTCGGAGCAGCCTCGCTGACTCAAGTGAAAGAGGATGGCGCTTGGAGGTTCGAGCTGCGCTTCCCATAATCACCGGTGTAAACCTTGCACATCTATTAGCAGGTCAAGGCTTTCTGCACCTGGAATTCGCGGTATCATCCAGGCAGGACTGATCTGGGTTGGAGCCTGATCTGCATGCAACGATTGTGCGTTCTGCTGGTGTTAGCTCTGTGGCTGTCCGGCTGTACTACTACCGGATGGCAGTTTGCGGCTGCACCAGACATAGCCTCTACGCCTCAATCCGCTTCAACCGGCGGTATGGAAGCGGCTGCATCTGCTGGCGCTCCTGCGGCATTGGCTGCGTCTCTCCCGCCTGAAACGCGAGAACCTCCCCCCGATCCCGCCGCCGGTCAGCAGGCAGCTCCACCTGTTCCCCAGGCGCTAACCGCTGCGCCTCGCTCGACAGCCACCCCGGCGCCGTACATCCAGGGAAGCCATTATTTCTCGCCGGGCACCAACCCGCTCACCGGTCTGAAGGTAGACAATCCTTCACTGCTGGAACGCCGCCCCATCGTTGTCAAAGTCACCAATTTTCCACGCGGCGTGCGCCCACAGTGGGGTCTCTCACGCGCCGACCATGTCTATGAATACTACATCGGCGATGCCATGTCTCGCTTCATCGGCGTATTCTACGGGCAGGATGCCGAGCAGGTCGGCCCCATCCGCTCAGCGCGCCTGTTCGATGAACACGTTATGCGCACCTACCAGGGCATCTTCGTCTTCGGCTGGGCCGATGATCCCGTCCTGGAACCGCTGCTCACGCCCGACTTGAAAAACCACCTGGTGGTCGAACACGGCAATAACTGCCCGCCCCTGTGCCGCATTGGCCCGTCGAAAGCTTACAACAACCTGTACACCGATACCGGCGCCATCGCTGCATACCTTGAAGAGCGCGGCACCGATAACAACCGCCCGCTCCTGAACGGCTTGCGCTTCGAGCAGGAGACCCCTCCCAGCGGCAGCCCTGGCAGCCGCTTCTCGATACAATACTCAAATGTCTCCTATCACTACTGGGAGTACGATCCAGATACCGGGCGATACCTGCGCTACCAGGAGACCGGCGATCAAAAGGACAATCAGCTCAGCTATGCTGCCCTGACAGACAGCCTGACAGGGGAACAATTGGCTGCCGGTAACGTGCTCGTGCTGCTTCTGCCGCACACCTAT
>JBGSTO010000446.1:0-4846 GCA_041736465.1 Anaerolineales bacterium
GTGGCTGCTCGCAAACATCAGGCGCGCCGAAAACCATACGTTGATGAAGGTCAGTGCGCTGGACAGCGCATACACCCCCAGGAAAGTCCAGCGGATGGCAGGCGAGCGCTCCATCCATCCCAGGCGGTAGACCGCATAGCCCGCCAGGATGGACAGGGCGGCCGTAATGGACAGAAACAATGCCATCAGGCCTATCTCCCTGACCGGCGGCTGCATCAGCAGGGTGAACACCCACAGGCTCAGCGCCAGCACCAGGGCCACGCCGAGCACGAAGCGAACTGCAGGAGAAAGCCAAATCTGTCGAGTCATTCTGTTCTTCCAGGTGTTGTGATGTTCCGTCCTCAGGGCTCGAAGCGGTAGCCAATCCCCCACACGGTGAGGCTGTGCACCGGTTCGGAGGGGTTGGCCTCGATCTTTTCCCGCAATCGGCGCACGTGCACGGTCACTGTGCTGGGGTCGATGTACTCCGACGCACCCCACACGCGTTCCAGCAGCTGCTGGCGAGAGAAAACCTGGCGCGGGTGGCGCGCCAGCAGCCACAGCAGCTCAAATTCCTTGACGGTCAGCACGATCTCTGCACCGCTGACCGTCACCAGGCGAGTTTGCGGGTTGATTTCCAGGTCTCCGATCACCAGCGGGCGTTCGAGATTCTCTTGAGCGCCGTGGGTGCGCCGCAGAACTGCACGCACCCGGCTGACCAGCTCCTGCGGGCTGAACGGCTTGACCATATAGTCATCGGCGCCAATTTCCAGCCCCGCGATGCGATCCACTTCTTCACGGCGGGAGGTGAGCACGATGATGGGCGTGTCGCCGCGCTCCCGCACCCAGCGCATCACCTCGAAGCCGTCGATGCCCGGCAGCATCACATCCAGCACCAGCAAATCCGGCATGCTCAATGTCATCACCTGCAGTGCGGTCATGCTGTCGCCGGCGACCTGCACCTGGTAGCCGGCGCGCTTCAAATACAGGCTCGCCACTTCGGCGATGCTCGGCTCGTCTTCAATGATCAGGATGCTGATATGGTTCATGCTGTCTCCCTGTACTGTAGCGCCATCAACTTACAAACCCAGGTAGAAAAGCTTACGCATTTCTTACCAACTGTGCGTCAACCTTTAGCAGTTTGTAAGCCTTATGCAAAAACGATGTAAGACCTGTACGCTATGATGCATCCATCCATACGACAATCATCTACCAGGAGGTTACCATGCAATTCAAGAGATTCACATTCAGTTTGCTGATCATTTCCGCCCTGCTGCTCTCCGCCTGCACCGCTGCGCCCAAAGCGGAAACCGCCATGCAGGACAAACCCCAATCCGGGGAAGAGATGGTGGAGGCAGAAAACAAAGACTCCATGGCGGAAGACCCTCACAGCGACGCTGGCATGAGCGCAGAATCCGGCGCTATGGATAAGAAGGACAGCATGACCGGCGAAGACGCCATGGGCAATGACGCCATGGGCGACGACTCCATGGGCGATGACACCATGGACGACGACTCTATGGGCGATGACACCATGGGCGACGACTCTATGGGCGACGACGCCATGGGCGACGACTCTATGGGCGACAACGCCATGATGGAAGCCCCGTCCTGGTTCAGCGCCGAGCTGGTGAACGCCCGCAGCGGCGAGAGCTTCACGATAGCCGGTTACCAGGGCAAGGTGGTGCTGGTAGAAACCCTGGCGGTGTGGTGCTCGAGCTGCCTGCGCCAGCAGAAGCAGGTCAAAGCGCTGCACGACCTCCTCGGTGAGCGCGACGATTTTGTCAGCCTGGGGCTGGATATCGATCCCAACGAAGAAAACGAGCTGCTCAAAGGCTACATCGAGCAGAACAGCTTCGATTGGGTGTATGCCGTCTCGCCCGCCGAAGTCTCGCGTGAGCTGGGGCAGTTGTACGGGGCGCAGTATCTCAACCCGCCTTCCACGCCCATGCTCATCATCGACCGGCACGGTCAGGTGCACACGCTGCCCTTCGGGCTCAAGAGCGCCGAAGACCTGGCAGCCGCCCTGCAGCCTTTCCTCGAAGAGAATATGTGATCCAGAAAACCCCAAAGGGCTGGCAGTTCAGCCCTTTGGGGTTTCAGTGATGAGACCATCCATGAATCTAGATGCCATTCTTACTTCGTTTTCCCTCGGCCTGCTCGCCACCACCAGCCCCTGCGTGCTCCCGCTCTACCCGGGCTTCCTGGCGTACCTGAGCGGCGGGCAGCAGAATCTCACCAGCCGCTTCGGGCGCTATTTCCTGGGAGTCTTTGTTCTGGCTGGTGTGCTGACCATGATGCTGGCGCTGGGCGCCGTCATTGCCGCCTTATCGCTATCCGTCGGCCGTGCCCTCTCTTTCATCATCCCCATCGCCGACCTGCTCATCATCGCCCTGGGCGTGCTGCTGCTCTTGAATATCAACCCCTTCAAAACCCTGCCGCAGATCCAGGCGCCGCTCTTCTCCCACCCCTACGCCAACGCTTTCCTGTACGGGCTGCTCTACGGCCCGATTGCCCTGCCCTGCTCTGGTCCATTGGTGGTGGGCATCTTCGCCTTCTCACTCACCGCCGGAGAAGCGCTGGGACAGCTTTCGGTCTTCCTATGGTTTGGTCTTGGGTTTGGCCTGCCGCTGCTGCTCATCTCCCTGCTCTCCGGCGCTGCCCAGCGCTGGATCACGCGCCAGTTTGCCATACGCTCACGCCTCATCAATACCATCGGCGGGGTGCTGCTGGTCGGCGTCGGCATCTACGACCTGGTCGTCAACTGGGAGCTGATCCGCACCTTCTTCCAGTTTGCTTAGCTCGCTCCCGATTTCCTCCAGGAACCTGCTCATCTGCTGGTAGTGCGAACCCTTCCAATACACCCGGTCGCAGCCCGGGCAAATGCGAAATTCGTCAAAATACTGGCGCGTCAAAGGCTCCAGCCGGTGCAGTACAGCTTCCTTCTCCACCGGCTGGAGCGGCGTGTTGCAGCCCATGCAGCGGTAGAAGGGGCGTATGTGCGGCTGCAGCCCGTAGCGCTGCGCCACTTCCAGCACCTGCAGGCGCGGTGTCTTGCTGTGCAGCCAGTAGCCGCGCTGCACCTGGCTGCGCATCAGCAGTCGCCGATCGCGGGTCAGCAAGATGCGCTCCTGCTGCTCGCAAATCTCCGCCAGCGTCTCATCGTCAAAATTGTTGCGGTACATTGCGTCGAAACCCAGCATGCGCAGGTATACCGCCAGCTTGCCCAGGTGGTTATCGAGCACAAAGCGCAGTCGGGAAGCATCTTTTTCCCATAACTGGCCCTTCGCCGCCGGGTACACCTCCACCCGGTCGCCGTCGCCCACCTGGTAGCTGAGATCCACCTCTACCCCATTCACCAGCACTTGCTGCACCTCGGTGTGCGGCGCGCCCAGCGACTCGATCAGGTGTTTGCAGGACTGCCCGGGCTGGAAGCTCAACCCAGCAGGCAGTTCGCGCTCCTGGCTTGGGCGAAAATCCTTCAATGCTCCATGAAAAATGAACCACGCCGTCCGCAGGTTCTCCATACCATCCTGTCCTGGCTGCAGGCCGCCCTGCTCGTGCTGCCGCCTGCCATACCCTCATTATACGCGCACAGCCTGCTTGTGGAACTGCAAATCTGTTCGACGCTCGCACGACCGCAAGCCTGATCATCGGGTAAAATCAACCCATGAACGCAAGCGGTCTGCATGCCTACCAGCTCGAGGTCATCCAGCAGCCTGTGGATGCCCACATCTTTCTTGAAGGGCCCGCCGGCAGCGGCAAAACCACCGCCGGGGTCGAGCGCATGCTGCACCTGATGGATCAAGGCATCCCGGGTGGAGAGATCCTTCTGCTCACCCCGCAGCGCACGCTGGCGGCGCTATACGAGGCCGCCTTGCAGATCCCCGGCGTGGTTGCCGGCAGCATGGTCACCTCTGCCACCCTGGGCGGGCTGGCGCGCCGTATGGTCGAGCTGTTCTGGCCCGTGGCTGCCGCGCAGGCCGGTTTCGCCCATCCGGATGAGCCGCCCACTTTCCTCACCCTGGAGACCGCCCAATACTACATGGCGCACCTGGTGCGGCCCCTGCTCGACCAGGGCTATTTCGACTCGGTTGTCATCGAACGCAACCGGCTCTACAGCCAGATCATCGACAACCTGAACAAAGCCGCCGTGGTGGGCTTTCCCCACACCGAGATCGAGGAACGCCTGCGTGGCGCCTGGCAGGGCGAGCCGGGGCAGCTGCGCGTCTACGAGAATGCGCAGCAGTGCGCCAGCCTGTTCCGCCGGCACTGCCTGGATCACAACCTGCTGGATTTCTCGCTGCAGGTGGAAACCTTCTACCGCTACCTGTGGCCCAACGAGCCGTGCCGCCTCTACCTGCTGCAAACCTACCACCACCTGATCGTGGATAACGTGGAAGAAGATACGCCGGTCACCCACGATCTGCTCAGGGAATGGCTGCCGCAAATGCGCTCTGCCCTGCTGATCTACGACCAGGATGCCGGTTACCGCTACTTTTTGGGAGCAGACGCAGCCAGCGGCTATGCGCTGCAAGCGTTGTGCAGCCAGACTTTCACCTTCCACGAGAGCCTGGTCTCATCGCCGGCAGTCGAGATCCTGACGGAACATATGGCTCGGGTGCTTTCGCCTGGCGCCGCGATGGCTGTCCGGGAGCCGGCCATGCCGGGGCTGGTGGCGCCTGCTTTAGGGCACATTACCGCTCGCTTTTACCCCCAGATGCTGGATCATATCGCCGATGACATCGCCCGCCTGGTGCAGGTCGAGGACGTACCCGCCCAGGAGATCGTGGTGCTGGCGCCTTTCCTGCCCGATGCCCTGCGCTTCTCGCTCGGCTACCGTCTGGAGCAGCGCGGCGTGCCGGTG
>JBGSTO010000468.1:0-5197 GCA_041736465.1 Anaerolineales bacterium
CCGGCGATACTGCGTGCCGGCACCACGATCGCCGCCGCCGTCGCCGCCAGCATCGGCAGCGCCAGCAGCCGCATCCATAGCCATCCCTGCCCTTTACCGCGCCGGTCGTATTGCCGCTTTTCGGCGCGTAGAAACAAAACGATCCCGACGAGAATTACGGCGAACACCGAAGTCCATAGCGCCAAGTCCACCCAGGTCATGGCGTCGAGCATGTGGGATAGGGGTGAGCTTTGCATCAGGCTGTGGTGCGGCGCGTAGTCATCAGGAATCAAAGGGCCCGGGCTCGAATAATTTCATGTCAAAAATCAATTCCAACCTGGCTCATTTGATTTTCTGAAATCTGGGTGGAAGGGGATTCGATCAGGGAGAAAAGTGTTTGCATGCTACTTGATAACAATTGTTAATTGCACCACTGTTGTTCGCACGGCTCGCCATCGTTGTTTCCATCCATCTTGACGTTCGGGCAGTTTCTCAGGAAAAACTCCGCCTCGGCGCAGGATGTCATTTGCGAGCAATGGGTTCGACCGTCGCAAAGAAAAGGACTGGGGGCTGCCGTCTCGTTGGATGGTACTTCGTATACAGTTTGTGGCGTTGCGCGGTGGGTGTACTCGTTATAACCGTAGGCACCCAGGGCGACTACGAACGCTAGCGAAATGAGACGCCCCAACAGTCCGGGTTTGTGGGAGCGTTTAGCGGGTTCGCTCAGGCGATAAGGTTTTTCAGCTGGGCGGGTGGGACACACAATGTTCTTGGCCTGCTGCTTCCCGTCCTTGCCGATTCCGATCTCGAACGAAAGACGCTCGCCGAGCCTGGGCCGCTGACCGTCCTTGGGAAAGGCGGAGATGTGGGCGAATACTTCAGGCCCTCCTTGAGTGGGCGTGATGAATCCAAAGCCGCGATCATCGTTCCATTTTGCAAGTGTGCCGTCTATGCGCATAAGTATCGAGCCTGGCCTCTTTGATTTCTATAATTATTCTTCGACCTTTAGCGATGGCTCCAATAGTTTATACAGCGCATTGTGCCAGTTTGGGATTTGCCAACTTATTTGAGGGAAGTCTTTTTCCCAGCCCTTCCCGTAAAGCTCCTCGCGTGCAAAACACCCCGCGCCCCGCAAGTAGGCCGGGACACCCTTCAAAAGATTAATGCCATCTCCTTGATGTATCCATCCCTTAGAGATAGGGAAGAACATATCAAGCAACGCAAGTGCTTCTGGTATTTTCTCGGCGGGTATGCCTGTTGCATGCGAAATTTGGAGTAACTCTCTGTCATCAGTAGGGCAGTAGAACCCGCCAAACACTTCAATGAATACCTGAAGGAAATATGGAACATGTTGTGCGTATTCGAATTTGCTAAGCGCCTCCATACCATTATTGAAGGAATCTGGAAGGAGCGTCTTGATTAAGCCTGCCCAAGTAAATGTGTTCCCCTTTTTGCTTTCTGAGTTGGCTTCCTCCAAGAGGGCGTCATAAGCGTTTTTTATTATTGCAATTCGTGCACGAAACTCTTGGGCCATTACGTATTGCAAGTAAGGACGTCCATGCTGATCTGATACTGAGCGGCGAACTGTCTTTAAATCATCTTGAGAGATGTCAGCAACATGATTTATTAAACTTGACGTTACCTGTGGGTATGCCTTGTAGGCGTCATATAGCGCATCCACGCGAGAAAGCGGTGATTTCTTAAAAAGACACTCATCTAGCTCGGAAAGATAGCTTTGTGCTTGTTGAACTGGCGCAGGAATCTCTGCATGTCCCTTGCACCATTCCCTGAACTTGCTTTGAGCGATACGCTCGGCAGAGCTTGACCACCATGAGGTTGAAAATATGGATTTGGCGATATTTTCCGGAATTTCTAGGCCACTCGGGATATTGTCAGACCCAGCTTCCCCTTCGATATTTATGTTGATTGTGGTGACAGGAACGCTACCACACACTTCTTGTATTGCCTTTTTCTTTGTTTCGGTAGTGATTTTTTTGTGTATTAGCCAGGCGTGATTCTCGGATGTGTACAAGACCTGGCCGTAAAGTTTAAAGACGTCAGAAACACCCCATTTTCCACTTTTGACTTCTACTACCTTTCTGTTTTGATAGTCATTAGTAGGGGTGGCTAATGCATCAAATTCAAGAACCTCTTCGGTGCCTTTTTTTAGAACAAGTCGTGTTTCTAGATAATACCCATGCGCCCGCAGAAGGGAGCAAACTTGATCCTCATAATCATATTCTTTTGCGTCTTTTGGAAGGCTTATAGGCATAGAGTTATTAGAGGTAACGTTAAGTAGATACGTGGATCGCTGCTCTGGCGGCAAACACACCTTCCACACTGTTTCGCGTTTGCGCTAGTACTGGTTCGCGTCTCGAACCGTGGAAAAGAATCGCAGTATTTCCATTCCGCCGCAACCGCGTGATGCGGTTGGACGCAAAAAAACCCGGCAACATCGCCAGCAACCCATTCAACCGCCGCACAAAACTCGCCGGATCGTCGAGCTGACCGCCTTCTGCTAGCAGCGCCTGCTCGAACAGCAAGTTGGCCCAGTCGGCGAAGCGGTCTTCGTCGGATTCGCTGTTGAGCCGAGAATCAAAGGGGTCAGCGTCGAATTCTGTCATCGGAATTATTCGAAGCTGACCCATTTAGTTTGTTCTTTTGATTTCTTGTTGTCCTGGCGCATTCATTTCTCAGATCACCTCGGAGGCATGGACGCTAGGCCAACAGCCAAAAGGCCACGATACTTTGTGTAGCATTCCCTCGCATGTCGATACTGATCAAGGTTTGCAGCATGTGCCTTCTCCATATCGAGAGGTTCAGTTCCCCCCAGTCCGTAGCTCACCGACATCTTGCCGGATACCGGGATAGGCATATATTTTCCATCGGGTTGCTTTGACATCATCGTTGCTTGCTTCACAGAGCGAACGACCGTACGGGTTATGCCGATACCTAGCCTTGGGCCAATGGAATGAGTATTCTGATTGCGGTAGTCTGAAGTGAGATTTCGATAGGCTTCGTCATCTATCTTTCGAAGCGATACCATGAACTCTGGCGCATCTGGCCAGATTGAGATTAGATCGGCTAGGCGCTTCTCTTTCTGTCGGCGTGTCAGATGCTTTGGCTTTTCGCTTGGGTTCTTGGGGTCGCCTTCAAGGTAGTCTCGATACCCCTTGCTAGCCATCAAGCGCACTTGATGCATTGAGTTGGTCGCAACGAAGGTAAGTGTGTCGCGAATTGAACTTGGCGCAAGCAGACAGTGGTGTGCACGTGCTTCAAGGAATTCCCGACGCAGTTCCCAGGCCTCGTCATGGCCGTAAGATTGGATGATAGTGTTCCATGCTTGCCATCGCCGTAATGACCCATGCCAATGATTCAGGTTATTAGTAATCTCTCGAAGCTCGTCCTTAACCATCTGATCACCAAATGCCTGCCACTGATAGGAATCAATGCCATCAAAATCATAGGGAAGGTAGTTCTCTGCGGGTTCCAGGCCGCCTCCGTTGAGTTGTAACAGATACGCGTCGAACGCAGTGCGGAGTAGGTTGTTTCGGGCGAGACTCATGGAAGACTAGATGCGATAAATGGGATCTGACCCCATTGGTTCGACCTCACCGCCATACTAAGAGCAGTAGAGCGTATGAACCGGCCAGTACAGGTGCGAGAAAGTCGATGATGAGCCAGCGAAGGTTCTGGCTGCGAAGGAACAGCCCGTACCACGAATCGAATCGTTTGAGAGATGTAGGAATCCGAGCAGCTTCGATGGCCGCAGCAGCAGCTTTCACTTCTCTGCTGAATTTCACAATCTCTTCCCGCGCGCCAGATATAGACATGACGGCATTCGTAATGTTCATGGCGTCAGCGCCTTCGGTGAACTTGGCTCGAAGTTCAGCCTCCCACTTGTTCAACTTGCTCTCAATCTCTTGCATGTGCGTGCTGAGATTACCGATCTTGCGCGCCTCGTCTTTCCACCAGTTGTAAAGCGATGATTGGCGCGGGTCGTTTGGATAGTCCCCGTGCTCGCTTGCGAAGCGCGCAGTGGTTACGAACGCTACGCGTGTCCCTGTAACGCGAATGCGCCACTCCAGCAGTGCATCCAGAGATGCCCAGAGAAAGTGCAGCAGAAGATAGGCGACTATGGCAATCAGTCCATTCGTGAGGATGCTGTCCGATAGGCCCTTGAACTTAAGGCCGAGAATCTGAGAGTCTGGCTCGATGTGTAGTTTTCCAAAGACAATAACTATTGAAATTACTGACGCCAAGATCAAATTTGTGCGGATCTTCCATGCATTCTCAGGGAGCTCAACAAACGCAGGTTCGCCGAGAGCCTTCTCAACAGCTTCGATTGAGTTCTTGGGTGATGACATTTAGCTCTCGGTGAGAATGTGAGGCCTGACGATCTGCTGCAAGCAGCTGTTATAACTCATTTGATTTTTATCCACCGACCAGATTTCTCCATTCGATCGATCATTGTGTCACTCTCTTCATCACCTGAAATTCTTAGCCTCTCTACCTTCTCACTGAACTCCCCAATAAAGACCTCTTTATCGGAGTAGCGCCCGTCTATAACAAGATTTTCGCAATTTCCGTCTGAATCCATTATCTGGATTACCAGCATCGGCTTTGGGTTTTCCTCCTTTGCAAGCAGGGGCTCGACCTTGTCTATATAAATGCTCCAGAGTAGCGCTGCTACACCAGCCACTGATGCAGAGTCCGTTAGGACGCCCCGCCAATTGACAGACGCATACACGACCCCAGGCTTGTACACCTGCTTGAGCAAATGGAATCCTTCGATCTCATTCGCCAAGGTCTCCAACACGGTATTCTTCTCGGGCCCATGCTCAATGTTTGCAAGAGCCCCGAAGAATTCTAGCGACTTTGCCATTCGATGCTCCTTAGGGTCGGCGTCTAGGATTGCAGCATTCGAATGAGCGCGCAACTTTCGACTGGCCAAAACAATAAAAAAGCGCGACTGATTGCTCAGTCGCGCTCGGGACAACAGATAAGGCCATTCGTGTTTCGAAAAACTCAACACGAACGGCCTTCTACCTTCATCAACCCGGCAGCATCGCCAACAACCCATTCAACCGCCGCACAAAACTCGCCGGATCCTCGAGCTGGCCGCCTTCAGCCAGCAGGGCCTGCTCGAACAGCAGGTTGGCCCAGTCGGCGAAGCGGGCTTCGTCGGATTCGCTGTTGAGCCGCGTGACCAAGGCGT
>JBGSTO010000493.1:0-1816 GCA_041736465.1 Anaerolineales bacterium
ATTGTGCAGCTTGAGGGGATTGATATTCTCATGCCAGCCGATACCGCCTCCGCTGCCCAGGACTCCAAAATGGATCAACACCGGGATATCTAGCTCGGCGCACATCTCCCAGACGGGATATGCCGCGCGGTCCTCGATAGGCCGGTCGAGCGCAGGAGCAAGCAGCTTGTAGCCTTTGAAACCTAATTCGGTAACCGCTCGCTTAAGCTCCTGCGCGGCATCAGGCGCAAAAAGGTAGTGATGGGCAAAGCCGATAAAAGTGTTCGGATGGCGAGCGACAATCTGCGCCAGGTTATCATTGCCGCCGCCGGTGACAAAAGCAACTGCTTGCAGTCCGTAGCGTTCGATCTCGGCATGCCAGCGGTCGGCCTGGGTCATATCATCCGGTGGATTGCTCTCCCCTGGCTCAAAGTCCCATTCCATGCGCCACTTCCGGTTATATGCCTGGGCATATTGTTGCGCGATCTTGGCTCGCCGTTCGCCTATGCGGGCGATGGTTTCCTGTCGTTGATCCGGCATCATGCCAGCAAACCAAGGTTTTTGGCTTGGAAAGTGCGAGTGAAAATCGATCACGTGCAAATCTTGATACATATCGGTCACCTTGGCTTAAGATAGTTTACGTACGATATGGTATTCATCGATGGCGTGAATGACTAAAACGATGGCACCCATCACTGCTGAAGTGCGCCCCAGGCGTGATATTTCAATGCGCGGTGTGCGGGGAATCGCGCCGTTGATGCGGTCAATGATGGGTTCTAAGAGCAAATCTGCAGAACGCGCTACTCCTCCGGACAACACGACCAATTCCAGATCTAGCAAAGCATTGATGTTGGCAATCGCAAGTGCCAGATAATCTACGGTTTCGCTGATCGTCTCCTCGGCCCAGGGTTCATGATTGCGGGCAGCTTTGAATACATCTTCGGAGGTGAGGTCTGAATGATTGCCCCCCGGCTTCAGGCTGGCGAGATGGCGGCGCGCATTTTCGACAATTCCAAGACCTGAAACCAGGGTTTCAAGAGCTCCAAATTGATCGTAAGCTTTACCAAGAGCATTCACTCCTGGCAGTAAGTAGCCAATTTCGCCAGAAGAGTGGGAGTGCCCGCGGTAGAGCATGCCATCCAGGATCAGCCCTGCACCAACCCCCGTACCTATACTGATCAGGATCATGTTCTGAACATTTTTACCCATGCCAAACCAATGCTCACCCAATACCGCCAGGTTAACATCGTTGTCTACATAGACCGGCAGGTTGAATACCTCGGCAAGCTTGCTTTTGAGCGGGTAATTGCGCCAGTTCAGGCTGGGCGCCCATTCCACAATGCCTTCTGTGTTTTGGGTGATTCCAGGCGCTCCCACCGCAATGCCGCGCACGGGTTGGTTTGCGGGCTGGCAGCGCAGCAGCTGCTCGATCATTTCAACAACCAGCTGGTAGCATTCCTCGCCAGAGCTGCCGTGCTGTTCTACGGATACCTGGTGTTTAATCTCTCCACCGATATTGGCTAAGGCGCCAAACAACTTGGTGCCGCCCAAGTCGATACCAATAACGGTATACGCATCTTTGTTATAGGTCAGCAACTCTCTTCGGCGGCCTCCGGTCGATTGACCTTCACCCACATTCACGACCAGGTTTTCAGCGAGTAAGTCGTCAACGACTCTCATCACAGTTGGCAGGCTGACATCCAGTACACTGGATATTTCCGAGCGAGAGGTGGGGGAATTGGTGCGCAGGTATTCCAATATTGCTGACCGATTGATTAAACGCATATCCGAAGCGCTGATGGTGTACAACTGTTTTGGATGGCCTGGTTTCATAAGA
>JBGSTO010000514.1:0-10545 GCA_041736465.1 Anaerolineales bacterium
CAGCAAGCTGATCTGCTGCAGCCCTTCCACCAGATGAATTTCGATGTGTTCCAGGTCGGGGGCAGCCGGCAGCAGCAGGTTCGCCAGGCTCTGATCCCAACGCCCGCCCAGGGCGCCAAAGACCAATGCTTCCCGGGCGCCTTGCCGGGCGGCGTAGAGCAGCGCCAGCTCCAGGTCGGTGTAATCTTTGTGCGCCGGGTGGCGGATGATCTGGACGCCGGCGGCCTGTAAGGTATCTATCTCTGGTGGGGAAAGCGAGTCAAAATCGCCGATCAGCACGTGCGGCTGCAGATCGAGGCGCTGCATGTGGCGCGCGCCGCCATCGGCGGCGATGAGCAAGTCGCCCTCCCGGAGATGACCCGAGATGAACTCGGGCTGGTCAAGCCGGCCGTTGGCGAAGATGATGGCTCGTTGGTACGTTTCCAAAATAAACACCTCCTCCGGCTGCGGAGGAGGGTGCAGGTTTTTGGATATGCTGCAATCCCTACGCCGGCATTATCCGGATCAGGTTGGCGGGTCGAGGGCGGCATGCCCTCCTCTCAGCCCGGCGCTTCCGGGCTCCCCGTGCGTGATTGAAGTGCGGTTAGTATAAGAGGGGAGGGGGGTGATGTCAAGGGCACGGGGTAGGGAGCCCGCTCGATCGAACCAACTCAATACCCAATTCACCCTTCTTTTTGCACACAAGGAGGGGGAAATGAACACTACCCGGCGCATCTATCGAATCATCAGCATGCTCATCATCCTGGCCTTGCTGCTGCAGGCCTTTCCGGTGCGAGCAAAGGATCCCGTACGCCGGGCTCAAGACCAGCCTGGATGACGACGACATGGGGCTGTGGTATTATTCCTACGACGCCTCAAGCAATCTGACGGGGCAGACCGACGCCCGCGGCTGCGCCACCAGCTTGACGTACGACCTGCGGCCAGAACAACAATTATTGGAAGGTGACGAATTCTGTTGTAGTAACAATACCACAACGGAAGATATTGCGTGCAGGAATTGATGGCGACTGTAAAGTTTCTCGTGCTGACTTCGCTCCTCTTATCGCTCATTGCATTTGGGTGCAGCGTACCTCCAGATGCATTACAGACATTGCCAACTATCACGCTACCTCTCGATGCCACGCCTATCACTGCGAAAACTCCGGCCTTAAGTTCAAAACCACAACTCGAAGCTACGCCCACCGTAACGACAGAGCCGGACACATCACCGCCAACATCGACTCCTTTGGTCCCAACTTCATTTCCTACCAGGATGTTTGTTCCAACCCTGTCTCCAGAAGCCTTTAAGAAAAACCTGATCAAGCTGTTTTCAACGAATGGGGGTTGTGATTTTCCGTGCTGGTGGGGCGTGAGACCAAGTGACCCTATGCAAGCCGCATTCTCGCTCTCAATGACATTGGGTGAGGCCCCGCACATTCACAAAAATTATTCCTACTATTCACTCTCCTTGGGTGATTTTCAATTTCGTGATTTGAGCGTCGAATTTTTCTCCGATCTCAATGGTGCAATTCAGGATATGACGATCAGTTTGACATATCCCTCTCGGTTGAGCGATTATATCGATGCATTCGAAAGGCAGTTAGCGCTCCACAGCCTGCTCGAACGATATGGTAAACCGAATGAAGTGCAGTTGCTTATCAAGCCACGTTCAGAGCCAAATTCACATATCGCTTACGATTTGATGCTAATCTATGATACACGTGGCTTTGGGGTCGAATATTGGGGGATTGTCGATGATGAAGATCCAATACGGATCTGTTCCATCAAGATGAACGACCATCATCTTTACGAGGTTCGGTTATATACCCAGGATTTACTACCGGTATTAGAAGAACGAAGTCAATTTTTTTTGAGTGAATTTCGGCCCTTGGATGAGGTTACCTCAATGAGCCCGGATGATTTCTACCAAGTGTATTCTGATGCCAACTACAGTGGATGTATCGAGACTTCGTATGAGCTGTGGAAATAAGTGGTCGACCTGGGCTGGGCACACAAGCGCGTCGTCACTTCCACCGGCAACGGCTGGACTTTCACCTACGATCCAAACGGCAACATGACCCAGCGCAACACGGGTACTGTGCTCGACGACAGCGCCGTGCAGGGCGAGTACGTCGAAACGTCAGCGGGCAAGACGCACACCTTCAGCGCGCAGAGCGTGCGCTACGTGCGCGAGTACCTCAACGGCTCGACGATCAATGGCGGCAATCACTGGGTGGAGATGGAAGTGTTCGGCAGCCGCACGAACGTGATGAACGGCGACTACTTCGAGTGGAACGAGAACAGCGGGACGATGGTCAAGTACTACTACGCCGGGTCGGAGCGCATCGCCATGCGGGAGGGGACGGGCACGCTCACGACGGGCTTGAAGTGGCTGTTGGGCGACCATCTCGGCAGCACCAGCATCAGCGCCGACGGCGCCACCGGGGCGAAGTTGAGCGAGCTGCGCTTCAAACCGTTTGGCGAGCTGAGGTTTGCCTGGGGGACGACGACCACGTCTCTGCGCTACACCGGGCAGCGGGCGGAAGGCACAGGGCTGTATGATTATAAGGCAAGATTTTATGACCTTATGTAATGGAAGCAGGAGGGCTAACGCCTCCTTGGAGTGTGTCGGATGAACGCAATGCTATTATTGCGTTATGGATTGATCTGGCTAAGTAGTCTTCATTACGACTCATGATCTGTCAAGGATTATGAATATGAAAAAATATCACGGAGGGGTTCCATATTTTCTCTCATTCCTTTTCATTGCTTTTTCTCTTTGGCTTGGAATAGTTTCTTGTCGTGTTCCATTGGAAGGGTATAACGCACCCACAGCCGCGCCACGGAATGCATGGCTGACCAAATGGTTAGAAAAACCGGTGTGTCAACCCCCATGCTTTCTTGGAATTACTCCCGGGACGACTACAATGACAGAAACTATTCAATTGTTTTCTCGTATGCCTGATATTCAAATTACTTCTGGCCCACTTTTTATCGATGAAAGTGAACACATGGAATTGAGTTGGGATTTTGATACGCCCACACCAGATGATGGTGGGAGGCTTATGACAGATATAAATGGACGGACAATATCATTTATCGACTTAAGCACTGGACGCGATCAAAATCTTGTTCTTGCTGAAATTATTGAGTCTTTTGGACAACCGGACCATGTCTACCTTTCTGATTGTCGAGGTCGTACTCAATGTGTTGTCCATGTAATATATGTGACTTCCGGAATGGTGATTGAAACTCTTCTACCCGCAGAGGAGAATAACGATTACACGCGTAGCGTTGAAATCTCAGCAGATGTGAGAACAGAAGAAATCTGGTTCTTTCCACCGGGCGAGGATGGCTATCGAGGGGCTTTCGGCTTCTGGGCAAATTACCTTTCTGAGAGCCAGTTGCCATGGAATGGCTATACAACATACACGGAAAAGTAGTTCAGGCTGCGTCTATACTAACAAGCTATCAAGATTTCTGGATCTTGGACTCGGAAAGCGCTTCAGAGCACACAATTATCGATGTGACGGCATTAAAAAACCCTAGGCCAATGAGTTTTACGCATCTAAGACCATCGACAGGAGGAAGGAAAGAGCAGAGCTCGGTAAGTGGCTTTCTGCCCTGTAGACGATCACTTGCTTTTGGGTTTGAACGTGTTGCTGTCGAGCAATGAAATCCGACAAATGGGTCAGCGGATGGAAGAGAACCGGATGCGGAAAGCGCAGCGAGCTGCGCTTGAGGTTACCGGCGGGACTGGTGAGTGAGGGAGGTGGAAAGATTGGATTGGATCCAGACGAGGCGGCGCAGGGGGTGCAGGCCTGGTCGAGGTATACATATGTGAATAATGCGCCTGTTTCCTACTCTGATCCGAGCGGTCATATGATACCCCCTTGCCCACTATGCTCTATATGGAATAAATTCTATGACAGTGTGATGCAAACCATTGGGAGGACGTATGTCTATGAAAATAATCAAGCTGATAGTTTGGGAGATTTGATGGTGCTTGCATATTTTCAAGAGCCGAGTGCGACGATTACCGGGGGAGCTCAAAACGATATTGCCAACGATAATAACTTGCTTGACAGACAAAACGGCTATGCTGAAAGAATAGTGACTGATTCTCGATATGGAAACGAAGAATTCAGTGTAGATTTTGGTACTTCACCCCTTACGTTCGGAGAAATGGGCAATAACAATATGTTTGAAGATGCTACACACAGTCAAACATGGACAGTGAGGGCAGCCAATGTAAGCACTTCGGTTGATGTCACTATGGCAGGTGATATGTATTTCAACTACTCGTTGAGTGACACATTAGACTTAAGGCCAGATTGGTGGTCAGGAGCAAGAACAGGAGTAAGCGGTTTTGGCTATAACGTTGTCACAACGATTACCGGAGCTATCTGGCATGGTATTCTAGGAGCAAGGGATATAGAGACCCAAGCAGATTGGACAAATGAAGTAAAGGCAAACTAAATGAAGATAAACATTCGAGTGTATTTTTTACTCACTATGATATTGTTGATGGGATGTTCCCTAAACACCTGCGCTACCGAAAAGTCTTTCTACCAAAAAGGGAGCGGATGGGATTATCTGCGATTTCCTTTGTTGGAACCTTATTATGCAATTAAGATTTCGGATGAATATGGTTGGACGATTCCACTAAACATAGAACCATCTAAGACAAATTTTCTCTATTCTGGGGGTATACAAGATGTTACGAAGATAGCAGTTGAGAATGGCATGATTATGGTGTATTCACCCTACTTCAGACTAATCGACGTAGGAGGTGGGCAAGTAAAAGAATTGCATTGGTTTATTCTAATTCCGTATGAAGCTGAGTTGGGATTTGAAACAGAAGCGGAATTTATTATCAGTCTTCAGCAATACGGTCTTGATCAACCATTGTGGCAGGAACCGCTATCGATCTTGCAGACCTTTGATCAGACGAGGTGTTTAGAATGGATACCAGGCTGTGATTAAACATTGGTGGAGTTTATCGCCACTAATCCATTCCCAGAGCAGAAAGAAAAGAGGGGAGGCGGCGAAAAATTACCAGCGTTAGGCCTGGCAACGGAGAGCATGGGCGCTCCGGCTGCAACCCGGCAGGCGTCACTGCGGATCGCTCTTTAACATACTAACATGACGGCGATGGCAACCGGGTGCGGGCGGTGGAAGCCGGAAAGATCATCGCCTACCTCGGCAGCCACTACGAAGTCGAGGTGTCAGGCGGCATCACCACTACCCGCAGCTATTACTACGTCGGGTCGCTGCGCGTGGCGATGCGCGTAAACTCCGACCTGCACTACCTGCTTGGCGATCATCTCGGCTCGACCAGCGTGAGCTACAAAGCCGACGGCAGCGACACGGAGACGCAGTTGTACCGCGCCTGGGGTGAAAACCGCCACCCGGACGTGAGCACGCTGCCGACGACGATGAGGTACACCGGTCAACGCGCCGAGACCAGCCTGGGGATATATTTTTACGGGGCAAGATGATACGACCATGGACGGGACGTTTCCTGCAGGCGGACACGGTCGTCCCGGGAGTGGGTAACCCAGGTGCATGGGATCGCTACGCCGCGATGCTGAATAATCCGATTAGACATGTCGATCCCTCAGGATACAGTCCGTGTGATGGGCCTTATGCAGACCCAGAGTGTCAAAATGTGCCAAGGAGAAAGAAGCCAATAAATCCTGTTCCCGCGCCACCAACTATTCATGGTAGGGGTCAAGCGTGTGCGGGGCCAGACATAAGTGTGCTCTGCATGCCAATCGATGAAGATAGGCTTGATCTTCCGATTCATCGAGATCTGTTCCCAATTGTAGGCGCTTCTGAAGAAACAACATATCCACTTTCAGGTTTAGAAGATCTTAATGACATCATTTTATTCTGGGAAATTGTCGCTTCTCCGTTTACTGATTTAGTTGACATGGTTGATATTTACAATCTCACCGGAAGCAAAGGCTATTTAGCGCTCAGGTATAATCTACCAACAGGTGGTATTGAGGCGGCAACTGCAGGTTATCGACAGTATTACCGAGATAGATTTACAAGCACGCTGAGTCCAACGCAGAGGGGGTTACGAGTTGCCATTGTTGTTGGCGAAACTTACATAACAGATATTCTCGCATCTGCAGCAGGTGATCTAGCTGCTATTCCGGGTGCTGTGGAAGGACCTATTGGTGCAGCAGCAGCATATGGTCTCACTGCATCTGCAACAACAAAGTTCATGGATAATTTTTGGCAGAATGTTGTCAACTATAATTTGCCATTTTTAGGAGTTTGGCCGTGGTAGATAGTTCTGAGCACAGTACAAAAAAACACTGGCTTACTTACATGCAAAATAAAATGCTAACAGGAAATATCTATCTAATCTTATTCATACCAATAGGTATTTCGTTGAGCATATTATTATTATGGAGTGGGATTATAGCTCCTAGAATAATCGAAAACGTAGATCTCTATTCGAGCCTTGTCGGTGCAATAAGCATGAGCATTGCAAGCTTGAGTGGTATCATTCAAATAGTTCGGCGAGAGTCTCCGGGAATAATAGGTAAAAGTTTTAGGGGAAGATGGCCGATATTATCTGGTATTTTATTCGTGGCAATATGCTGGCTTCTAGTTGTGTATTTTCTGCGCTTGGCAATTTCGGATCTCTAAGTTAGTTAAACAGGAGTGACTCGCTTTCAATTTGAAAACCAAATTTCTTGCCTTTCTTTGTCTTAAGAAGACCCTGGGCATCTATTTCTACGGGTCGAGGTGATCCTTACCTCACCCTCCTGCGCCACTCCTCTTTCAACTGCAATTGCGCGGGGCTGGCGCCCGACTGCAGCGTCAGGAAATCCGTCAAGAGCCGGTTGAACTTCGAAGGTTCATCCAGCATGGGGAAGTGACCGCAGCCCTCGAACTGGATCAAATGGGTGTGATCGGGAAAGCCTGCCAGACCGTCGGGCGGCGGCTCGATGGCTGGGTCGTTTTGTCCGTGGACGAGCAGCAGGGGGACGGATGCCAGGCGCACCTGGGTGGAGATATCCAGATTTTGCAGTCCTGCCAGAGAGGTCAGGATGGCGCGCTGGTCAGCTTTGGGCGCTTCGGTCCAGGCAGCTTCGGTCGCGGGTGTGCGTCCCAGCAGCCAATCGGCCAGCTCGGCGGGTGACGCAGAGCGCAGGCGCGGGTTCACCACCTCGGCGCTCACCGGCAAACCAATCGCCAGCATGCGGTCAACCGAGCCAGGATAGCGGCGCGCGAAGAGCAGCGCCACCACCGCGCCCAGTCCGTGACCGATGAGCGCCACACGGGCGATGCCCAGCGAGTCCAGGAATTGGAACAGCAAATCGACCTGCTCATCCAGGGAATAGCGAGCGGGATTTTTGGCGGTATCGCCGAAGCCCCACAGATCGATGGCGTAGGTGCGGTACGAGATGGAGGCCGCCTGCATGGTGGGAATCCAATAACGCCAGGAGCCGACCCAGTCGTGCAGGAAAATCAGGGGCCGGCCGCGCCCCAGCACTTCATAATGCACAACCTCATCCCGCAGGATTGAAACGCTCATCTTTTCGCCAGCAGGGCAGCAACCTTTTGCATGAGTTGATCTGGCGCAAAGGGTTTCAGGATATATTCGGCTGCACCGGCTTCCAGGCCGGTTTGCACCTCAGATTCCTGACCCTTAGCAGAAAGAAATACAACCGGTATATGGCGCAGCTCATCGTGCGATTTGATGCTGCGGCAGGCTTCATAACCGGTCATGCGCGGCATGCGCACGTCCATCAAGATCAAATCGGGTACGATCTCCAGCGCTTTTTGATACGCCTCCTCTCCATTGGCGGTGGGGAAGACTTCGTGACCGGCAAAGCGCAGCGTAAAAGTAACCAGGTCACGGATGTCTCTTTCGTCATCAGCGATAAGTATTTTTGCCATCATACCTCTTCCTTTAGGGATGACATCCATAGGGTAAAAGTAAACCGGTCAATTCTATGGCTCCTCTGGCGGACTGCCATATACCGGCAGGTTAAACGAGAAGACGCTGCCCAGCCCTGGTACGCCGGCGCTTTCCAGCCAAATGCGCCCCCCATGCATTTCCACCAGCGTCTGTACGATCGACAAGCCAAGTCCGGTGCCGGAGGTTGCCAGCACGAAGGGGTGTTCGCCGCGATAGAAGCGTTCGAATACCCGGGTTTGCACTTCTGGCGGCACACCGATGCCGTCGTCGCTGATATCCGCCTGGACAACATTCCCTTCAACGTGCAGCTTCAACCGGATGTGACCATTTTCTGGGGTGTAATAATAGGCATTTTCAAGCAGGTTTTCCAGCACCTGATAAACCCGCTCCATATCGCCGCGCACGCGCGGCAGGCGGTCAGGCGATTGAAATTCGACCTGCATCGGCTTGCCCTCTTGCAGCATACGCTGTTTCAGATCTGCTACCGACTTTCTCCCCATTTCCGCCAGGTCGAGCGGCTGGAAAGAAAGCTGCACACGCCCTGCTTCAATGCGGGATATATCCAGCAAGTCGTTCACCAGGATAGCCAGACGCTCGGTGTTGGATTTTACGATGTCCAGGAAGCGCAGCTGCTGTTCGGTCAACTCGCCGCCTGCGCCCATCAGCAGCAAATCGACGTAACCTTTGATGGAGGTCATGGGTGTGCGCAGTTCGTGGCTCACTGTAGCGACAAACTCCGATTTCAAACGGTCGACCTCGACCTGGTGGGTAATGTCACGGAAGATTGAGACGGTTCCCAGGAAGTTGTCGCGCAGGCGCACAGGCGCCAGGTGGACCGAGACGACGCGCCCGTTATCCAGCTCGATCTGCTCGGCATAGCCGCTGATGCGACCGCCGCCGGCGCGATCCCCGTCGCCGCCTTCTCCAGGCTGGTAGCTGTCTGGATCTTCGGACCAGGCGCGAATGGTTTCCATCCAGGCTTGCGCCGCGCTGCCGAACAATCCGGAAAAGTCTTCCAGGGGTTTGCCAACCACTTGCTGGCGGGGCAGATTGAGCATCCATTCGGCCGAATCGTTGAACAAGGTGATCGTGGCTGTATCGTTGGTAACCAGCACACCGTCTGCCACCGATTCCAAGATTTCTTTGGTACGCTGGGTTTCGATCTGCTGGCTGCGCACCATCTGTCCCAGGTCTTCGGCCTGGTCGCGAATCAGGCGGTACAGCTCAGCATTGTTAACCGAAACTGCGACTTGATTGGCTGTGGCTTGAGTGAGATCAAGTAAGCTGGGGGAGAAATGCTCGGGTTGAGTGTGGAAGCACAGGATAGCGCCCAGCACCTCTGCGCCGACCATGAGCGGCACTGCCATGGCGCTGTGATACTCCTGTAGGACCGGCGGCGCGCCCTCCCACTGGGGATGCTGATGCGTTTCCTTCATCATCACGGATTGGCGCTGCCGGATTACATGGCGAGCCAACTGCGTATGCGATTCGTCGGATTCACTGCCGCCCAGCCGGGCCAGGATGTGCATTTCCCTTTCGCCGGGGCGCAGGAACAGAACATCGATCTGTTCGGCAGCCAGGATCTCATTAAGCACCTGGAGGGTGCTGTTCAGCACCTGGGCCAGGTCCAGGCTGGCAGAAAGCTCCGTGATGATGCGCAGCAAAGTCTCCGCCCGGCGGTGCTCCTGCTCGAGCTGCAGGGTGCGTTCACGCACCCGCTCATCCAGCTCCTGGCTCAGGCTGCGGGTCTCGGCATACAGGCGTGCATTATGAATGGCGACTGCTGCCTGGTTGCTGATGGTGGTTGCCAGCTCCATTTCCTCTGGCGTAAAGCGGTAGGTTCGGTCGGTGTGAGCGAACAGCACGCCGTGCAGCTGCCCCCCGGTTGCCAGCGAAAGCGCCAGCAGCCCCTGGGTATGGTGGGCCTCCATGTGCTCGCTCAGGGGAGCCAGTTCTGCTTCTTTGGAGATATCCTCGGTGTTGAAAAGCGATTGGGTTTCCTGCAGGCGATCAAAGATCGGCGCCGGAGGCAGGGGGGCGGGCAGCGCGATCTCGCCGGCGGGAATTTCCGCCACCAGCAGCGGCTGGCCATCTTTATCCAATAAGATTGCCGACACGGACGAACACTGCAAGGTGTCCAACAGCGCCTGCAGGGTGTGCTGCACCAACTGCTCCGGATCCAGCGACTCGCTCAGCGCCATCGAAAGGCGGTTGAGCATTTCCAGGCGGCTTGAGCGCTGGTCCAGTTCGGCGGCGCGGCTCAGGCTTTGTTGATAGAGCTGCGCATTCTCGAATGCGACCGCGGCCTGGCTCGCAAATGTCATCACCACCTGAACGTGCTCGGGATTGAAAAAGCCGGCTTCACGCCGCTCCAGGGCGAACACCCCGATCACCTCACCGCTGGCGATCATGGGCACGCCCATCCAGGAAAGGTACTCGTGTTCGACCAGGGCCGGGAAACGCGGGTCGGCGGTTACATTCTCTACTACGATGGGGCGTGCGGTGATGCCGGCGCCGGGCGCTGCATCACTGTCCGTCTGGATCATCTCGCCCAGCAGCAGGCTGTCGGCGATATTTGCGCTCAGGCCAATGCGCTGCTCGCTGTCGGCAAAGCCGACCGC
>JBGSTO010000548.1:0-3873 GCA_041736465.1 Anaerolineales bacterium
GATGAATACGCCGCTCTGGGGCTGGTTGGCGGCAGCAGGCTGCGCCGCGCCCAGCGCTAAAATCAACAGGGCTGCCAGGAAGAAGACAAAGAAACCTCTGGCAGGCTTAAGCGCCAACAGCCCGAGGCGAAATAAAATAAAGGCTCGCATGCGCCCTCCAGTTGAACTTGAAAACCCACTTTAACCGATTACCCGCCCAGGCCGTTAAGAGGAACTATTTTTCAGCGTACCATAATCAAACTGGTGAAACAAGTGTATTAAATCATTAACTTATCATACATAAGTCATGCGGTATTGCAATTATCAAAATTGAATGGTGAAGAAACAAACTTGTAAGGTGGACGAGCCATGTAGGCGTCCAGCAGCCCTACCACAGCTCGCCTTCGCGCCATTCTGCCGATAAGGGTTGGTCCAGGTCGAGAGGCGGCGTCTTCGGCAGCGGCAGTATCATCACCCGCTCATCTGGCATGGGGAGCAAGCCTTCCGGCGAGCGGATGAACAGCGGTCCGCGCCATAAAGTCCAGCCCAGCCTGGTGTAAAACGCAGGCTCAGACGGGTCCAGCGCGCCCAGGTCGTAATCCGTTATGGCCTCCGCCAGGCGGCGCATGACCGCACTGGCGCAGCCGCGCCCCTGCAGGCGCGGCTCGGTTGCCACCAGCTCGACGTAAGCGGTGCGCAGCAGGGGATTGTCCCCTACCTGCAGCCAGCGTGTGACCCACATGGCATGGCTGGCAAGCACGCCATCCAGGTAGCAGAGCACGTGTGTCGGGTCGCTGAACGTGGCGAACAGCTCAGTCAGGTCTTCTTCATAAGCCCGGTTGCACATGTCAATCATGTTCGCTAACAGGCCGGGCTCCAGCTCGCCAGCAGGGATGATTTCAATTCTCATCGGCTGAGAAGAATTCAGGAATCAGGAAGCGGCAGCCGCTTTCGATGCTCCGGCGTTCTCTTCCTTCAACGCCACGCTGCGACCCCAAAACGCAAAGGCGATAAAGATCACCGCGCTGACCCATCCGCCCAGGCTGAATGTATCCGGTCCAAACTGGGCAAGTCCCCAGCCGCCGAAGATCAATGCTGCAGCCAGAGCGCCAAACTGCCACATACCGTATAAAAAGATGAACGGCAGGTAATGCGCGCCCACCACGATCATGCTGGCGGGGAAGAACCAGCTCTCACGGTACAGCGTGGCGGCGGCAACCAGCAGAAACCCGACCGGAACGGTAAACGCGATCTGGGTTGCCAGCTGTCCCAGGGTGTTTCCTGGGCTGAGTTTGGCCGGGCGGCCCATCAGCCGCAGCGCCAATTGGGTGAGTGGGAAGAGCATGGCGCTCACCAGAAACAGAGCCACCATTCCGTAGCCCGGCGAGACCCAGGTACCGATTGCAGCCGACAGCGCCCAGATCAAGCCGGACAGCAGCTGGCCCGCAAATCCGCCCAAAAATGCAATGCGCAGCTCTCTTTGTGCTTCTTTAATCAGCATAAATTACCTCCTGGAGAAATTTCTGAACATTTTACAACAAAATATATCGCTTATACCGAGAAAAAAGCCAGCGCTTCCGTGATCGATCCTATCCGAGATCGAACTCCAGGTGGATGTCCTCCGGCTCCAGCTCGAACAGCTCCGGGTCTGGCTGAGATGTGAGGCGGCACCTCAGACCCAGGTAGAAATCAACCGTGTTCTCAGAGGGGGTCGCAGAGATGTACAGGCTTTTCGCCCCCCGCTTGCGCGCTTCCTCCGCTGCCAGGTCGAACAGCCGCCTGCCGAAACCTTGCTGCCGGTAGCGGCGGCTGACGTGCAGGAATTTGAGCTGCAGCTGGTCCTGATTTTTTCCAATGAAGCGGCTTTCCAGGATGGCAGCGCCGGCAACCTGCTCTCCATCGAACAAAGCGTAGAACCACCCGCCGCGATCGTAGCAGGCTTCCAGGATAGAAGTATATTTCTCGCTTTCTCCCGGAGGCCAACCGCCCATATCATAGTGTTCCGGCTTCAACACCAGAGCCCCGCTCTCCAGGTAGTAAACCGCCTCGATCACCTCACTGCGGTCGATGCTCCAGATGGTTTTGATTTCATTGCGTGAGAGTTTTCTACCGTGGATCACTGGCAGCTCGGACAAAAGTAGCACGCTCCTCCCAGATACTGGATCTTCTCGATTTTCGTGCCGCAAGCAGGACAGGGCTGGCCCACAGCATTCTTGTCCATCAAGCGTACGTAGCCGCCCGGATGGTTGTACAGGTCGTATTCGTCATAACGCCCGCCCCGCTCGATCACCTCGTTCACTGTGTTCTGGATGGCATCGTACAGCCGCCGCCGCTGACCGGCATCCAGACCGCCAATCGGATACTTGGGATGGAGTCTGGCGCGAAACAGGATATCCTGGGCGATGGCATTTCCCAGCCCCGGGATGATCTGCTCTTGTGTCAGCATCGCCTTCACGCTGCGCTTCTCGCCTGCCAGCAGCTCATCGATGAGCCCATCAAAATACTCAAAGGTGAATCCCGGCTCGAGCGGCGTGGTGCGCATTCCTTTGACGTACTGCCGGTTTTGCTCTTCCCCGCGGGGATAAAGCTCCATCGCCCCCCACATCTGCGTGGTCACCGTGAACATAGAGCTGTCATTGAACTCGATGCACAGGTGATACTTTTCCGGCGCCTTTGACCCCGGGGGGTGAAACAAGGCTTTACCTCCACATTCACCCAGCAGCAGCACGTAACCTGGTTCGAGCGGTATGAACAGCCATCTGCCTTTGGCCCACGCTTCCCCGATCGTTTTCCCCTGCGTCTGTTGCTCGAAAGCCTCGTGGCTGGTGTTGTACCAGACGAACTTGTGCGGGCTGTTCCCCAGTTGGCCCCGGCGGATCGTCCTGCCGCACAGCGTCTCATTCACCTGCCTGGACAGGATCACAAACTCAGGCAGCTCGAACATAGCAAGCCTCCTTAATCTGCCGCACCAGCAAGCGGGCTGATGATCAGCAGCTCCGTACCAAATGGGTCGCGCACGGGACAGTAGCGGATGGGCACATACATCAACTGGTCTGAAGGCGCTGCGCCGGTCCCGCCGGCTTCAATAAAAGCGCGCTGCAGTCTTTCGGCTTCTTCCGGCGTGCCCATCTGGAAGGTTACTTCCACATTCATTGGTGCGCCGGACTTTCCTTGCAGCAGCGTCAGCCAGCCAGAACCAACCGGCCAGCCGCGCGTTCCCTCGCCTTCCGCGTAAACCGGCGTACCGAACACCTGCTGGTAATATTCGATCGCTGCCGCGTATGCCTCGAAGTACAGCGTAACGCCAAAGGATCCGCTGAACGCGAAACGGGGCTCGGGCGTCGGGTCGGCAAAGTAGCTCTTCCGGTAGCTGTCGTAGTCCATATCACATCTCCCTGGCCGAGCAATTTCCTTGCGCGCTCAACGGTTTTTTGAGTACAGCAGGAACGGCCCTTTTTCGTCGCTGCCTTCTTTTTCAAACGCCATGCCAATCTTCTCTGCAACATGAATGGATGCCTTGTTATCCCTGCCAATTAAACAAATCAAACGCGACAACTGCAGTCGTTCGAACCCATAATCAAGGATCGCCTGCGCGGCTTCCGTTCCCAATCCCTTTCTCCAGTGTTCTTTTGCCAGCAGATAGGCTACTTCGACTTCATAGCGACCATCGATCGTCCAGGGCAGCAAACCGCAGCGCCCAATAAATTGATTGTTTGCTTTGAGAATTGTCGCCCACAAGCCCAGCTCAGGGTGCTCGGGGTGCCCGTTCAGAAACCACTCCAGCTCTTCTTTTGTCTCTTCGTACGTCAGTGTGCCTTCGGGGAAATATCGCCGCACTTCCGGATCGCTGTAGAGCACAAACAGGCTGTCGAGGTCGCCCGGCTCGAGGTGTCT
>JBGSTO010000557.1:0-9266 GCA_041736465.1 Anaerolineales bacterium
CCGCGCCGCCTTCCAGATCGATCTGCCCTTGCGCGCCATCTTCGAGCATCCCACCATCGCCCAGCTTGCCGAGACGATCGATATGGTGGGAGAGCAAAAGCAAGATGTGCAGCCCCGGCAGCCTCAGTCGCCGGCAATCAAGCCGATAGCTCGCGAAAGGCACCGCATGAAACGCTCTGATCTCGGCTTCGACGGTCAGCACGCCGCGCCAGCCGACGGAGGCATATCTCCGGATGCGGAGCCAGGAAAGCCCCTACCAGAACCGGCTCCTACCATAGCAGGGGAGCAATGAGAAGCACAGACCGGCAAGGAGATAACCCTTCATGACGAAAGACCTTGCTGCGCTGCTACCAGCGCAAAATCCTGAGAGCACAGGCGACGGGCTGGCGGTGCAAGCACCGGTGGCGCCGGCCCCGGATGAAGACGTCTATGTGTTTCCAGCCTCCTACGCGCAGCAGCGTTTGTGGTTCCTGGACCAGTTCGAGCCAAACAGCCCATTTTATAACATTGCCAACGCGGTGCGTTTCGAAGGGAATCTCGACCTGGCTGCTTTGGAATGCAGCTTAAATGAGATCATTCAGCGACACGAGACCCTGAGAACGACCTTTGCCACCCTGGAAGGCAAGCCCGTCCAGGTTATCGCAGCTGGACGAGCCGTACGGCCACTCATTTTGCCCGTAGTGGATCTCAGCAAGCTGCCGAAGGAAGACCGGGAGGCAGAGGCCTTGCGCCGGGCCCAAGAGGAAGCGCAGACCCCGTTTAACCTGCGCCGGGGACCCCTGCTGCGTGCCAGCATGCTCAAGCTTGGTCAGGCCGATCACATTTTGCTCCTGACCATGCACCACATCATCTCGGACGGCTGGTCGATGGGCATCCTGGTCGGCGAGCTGACCAGGATGTACGCAGCCCACACAGCGGGAGGCGCGGGCGCCAGCGAACCAGCTCAAACACTCACCGTGGACACGATCTTGCCTGAGCTGCCCATCCAGTATGCCGACTACGCTCAGTGGCAACAGGAATGGCTGCAAGGGGAGGTGCTCGAAGAGCACATTGATTACTGGCGACAGCAGCTAGGTCGCGACGCGCCGATATTGGAGCTGTGCACCGACCGCCCACGACCGGTGGTGCAAACCTATCGTGGAGCTACCCTTTCCATCAAAATCGAGCAGCCCACTGCCGCCGGATTGAAGGAGCTGGGTTTTCAGGAAGGCGCCACCCTGTTCATGACATTGCTGGCAGCTTTCCAGACCCTGCTCTTTCGCTACAGCGGTCAGGAAGACATCTGTATCGGCACACCGATTGCCAACCGAAACCGGGGCGAGATCGAAGGGCTGATCGGCTTCTTTGTGAACACCCTTGTCTTGCGCATAGATCTTTCCGGCGATCCTACTTTTCGCCAGCTGCTGCGGCAGGTGCGAGAAACCACCCTTGAGGCCTATGCACACCAGGATTTGCCGTTCGAGATGCTGGTGGAACGGCTGCAGCCAGAACGGGATATGAGCCGCAGCACTTTCTTCCAGGTAATGTTCATCATGCAAAACGCGCAGCAAACCGCCCCGAGCAAGTCTGGCGAACCGGCTGCCCGATCGATGCCGGGGCTGCGGGTCAGCATGCTGGAAACTGAAATCGGTACGGCTACCTTTGATATCACCCTGTCGGTCACCGAGCTGAACGACGGGTTGGATGCTTCGGTTGAATACAACACCGATTTGTTCGACGCCTCGACCATGGCGCGCATGCTGCAGCATTTCCAAACTCTGCTGGCAGGCATCGCCGCCAATCCAGACCGGTTTATCAGTGCGCTGCCATTGCTGACCCCACAGGAGCAGCACCAGCTTCTGGTCGACTGGGCGAGCACACAGCGCGAGTATCCGCTTGGCAGGCAGTCGATCCAGAGTCTGTTCGAAGCTCAGGTGGAACGCAGTCCGGACTCGATTGCCGTCGTGTGTCCGCACACACACCGGCTGACTTACCGGGAATTGAACCGGCGCGCCAACCAGTTGGCCCATTACCTCATAAGCGCAGGATTTGGCGCCATCGGCAGGGCAGCCAACCACCTGGTGGCATTATGCGCTGATAAATCCCCGGAGATGATCGCCGGTCTGCTGGGAATTCTCAAGGCAGGCGCTGCTTACCTGCCGCTGGATCCAACCTACCCCCTTGAGCGCCTGGAATTCATGCTGCAAGACTCAGGCGCGCAGCTGCTGCTCACGCAGTCCCACCTGGCGCATGCCCTGCCGGTAGTGGTATCCGGTAAGCAGATAACCCGTTTCTACCTGGATGCCGACTGGTACAGGCTCAACGACGCACCGGTCGTAGACCCTGCCATCCCTGCCTATCCCGAAGACCTGGCATATGTCATCTACACCTCCGGCTCCACAGGCAAACCAAAGGGTGTGCAGGTCTGCCAACGCAGCCTGGTCAACGCCTATCTTGCCTGGGAAGAAGTTTATTCCCTGCGAGATACTGCTGCTACATCCCCCGCAATCACACCGCAGCCCGTACACCTGCAGATGGCAAATTTCGCCTTCGACGTCTTTACCGGAGATCTGGTGCGCGCCTTATGTTCGGGAGGAACGCTGGTCCTGTGCCCGCGCGAAACCCTGCTCGATCCAGCCCAGCTCTATGAGCTCATCGACCAGGAAGCAATCACACATGCCGAGTTTGTACCGGCGGTATTACGCGCTCTGATGCAGTATCTGGAAGAAACCAATCAAAGCCTGGCGCAGATGCGGCTGCTTGCCTGCGGCTCAGATACCTGGCACATACGTGAATACCGGCGCATCAAGCGCCTGTGCAGCCGCCAAACCCGGGTGGTCAACTCCTATGGGCTAACCGAAGCTACGATTGACAGCTCATATTTCGAAAGCAGCCGCATCGATTTACCCGCGGACCGGATCGTTCCCATCGGCAGGCCCTTTCCCAATACGCAATTATTCATACTGGACAACCGCTTGCAGCCGCAGCCCATCGGCGTGCCGGGAGAGCTGTTCGTCGGAGGCGCAGGATTGGCGCGCGGCTATCTCAACCAGCCAGATCTGACCGCCGAAAAGTTTGTGCCGCACCCCTACCAGCCGGGCGAGCGTTTATACCGCACCGGTGACCTGGCCCGCTACCTGCCCGATGGCAACATCGAATATTTAGGGCGCAAGGATTTCCAGGTAAAGATCCGCGGCTGCCGGGTGGAGACAGGCGAAATAGAAGCTGCTTTGAAGTCTCACACCGGCATACAGGATGCCGTAGTTGCGGCAGTGCAGGCTAACCCGTCCGCAGGGTCCCCGGCCCCGCGCCTGGTCGCTTACCTGGTTGCCCGCCAGATGGTGGATAGGACTCCTTACCGGAACAACTGCCAGGCGACAATGCTGGAAGGCAACGGAAATATGAATCAGGCTTCGCCAGCAGCGGTAGAAATCGTCGACCTGTCTCCTTCAGGCGCGCAGCTGCTCAATGTGCCCGTCGGCTGGCAGCGCGGCCAACACGTGCAGATCATGCTGGATCTGGCACCGGAGGACAATTCAGGCGGCGAGGCCCGCCTCGGCATTGTAAATCCCACGGAGAAAACCTGCACCTTGAATGGCTGCATAACCTGGCAGGCAGGCGGGAAGGCGGGCATTCATTTTGAGATCGAGCAGAGCCAGCAAGCCATTCTGGACCAGATTGTGCGGCAAAATGCGAAGCAGCTTGCCGGAGCTCTGGCAGTCAGTGATCTGCGCACACCGGAATTGCGACTGCCGGTCCACCATCTGTGTTGGATCGAAAGAGATGGCGGCGGCCGGCAGCCGGCAACCCTGGAAAACCTGTCGCAAGGCGGCGCACGCTTGAGCACTCATTCCGATGCCGCACCTACGCTGGATATGCCGCACCCCCTGGAGTCGCAGGCTTATTGGCAGGTTGGAGAGGTTGTTCTCGTTGGCCTTTCCTATTCGGATTGGCCCGGAGAGCTGAAACTGCGAGGGCAGGTGAAGTGGCGGCAGAACAAGTATATGGGTGTGGCTTTTGAGTCGAACCCTCAGGAGCAGATACGGCTGGAGCAGTTCCTGCAGACCATCATCAATTCCCGCCAGTTTTCCCTGGGCCAGCTCCGCAGCTACCTGAAAGCCAGGCTGGCAGATTATATGCTGCCATCGGCCTTCGTCCTGATGGATGCCTTGCCGCTGACCTCCAACGGAAAGATCGACCGTAAAGCACTGCCTGCGCCAGATTGGTCGCAGGCTGATGGGAGCGATGATTATGTTGCTCCCCGCACCGCGGCCGAAATCCGGCTGGCTGAATTGTGGGGTCAGGTTCTTGGCGTGCAATCCGCGGCGCACATCGGCATCCGCTCCAATTTCTTCAACCTGGGTGGGCATTCGCTGCTGGCAACCCAGCTGGTTTCACGAATCCGCCAGGCCTTCGAGATCGACCTGTCCTTGCGAAACATCTTCGAATACCCGACACTCGAGGAGCTGGCAGAGCGGATAGATATCCTGCAGCGAGGCGGAACCACTTTGCAAGCCGGTCCGATCTTGCCGGTATCACGGCAGGGGTACTTGCCGCTCTCGTTCGCCCAGCAGCGCATGTGGTTCCTGGATCAACTCGAGCCGGGCAGCCCCTTCTATAACATCCCCGAAGCGGTGCGCCTGACAGGTCACCTGGATGAAGAAGCGCTGCGCCGCAGCATCGCTGAGGTGGTCCGCCGCCACGAAATTCTCCGCACCACTTTTCACACCCGGGATGGCAAACCTGTTTTGAAAATCCATCCTGAGATGAGCGTACCTCTGAAAGTCGATGATCTAAGCGTGCGCTGCGCGGCCCTGTCCATGCAAGAGCGCGAAGCCCGCGCTCAGCAGATCGCTCAACAGGAAGCCCAGACAGCATTCGACCTGTCATGCGGTCCTTTGCTGCGTGCCCGCCTGTTGCGGCTGGATCAGGAAGAGCACGTCGTGCTGTTGACGATGCACCACATCATCGGCGACGATTGGTCGACCAGGGTGCTGGTTTCAGAAATCTCGGTGATCTACAGCGCCATCATCCGAGGTCAGTGCAGTCCGTTGCCAGATCTGCCCATCCAATACGCGGACTTCGCCGGTTGGCAGCGCGGCTGGCTGCAGGGAGAAATCCTGGAAGATCAGCTGTCCTACTGGAAACGCCAGTTGGCGAACTGCCCGCCGCTGCTCGAGCTGCCGGTTGACCGCCCGCGACCACCGGCGCAGTCGTTCAAAGGCGCTTACCAGACGTTTTCGCTGTCGCCGCACCTGACGAAATCTCTGCGCTTGCTCTGCCAGCAGGAAGGCGTCACACCGTTCATGCTGCTATTAGCCGCTTTCCAGGCGCTGTTATACCGCTACAGCGGGCAGGCCGAAATTTGTGTGGGCACGCCGATTGCTAACCGCAACCGGGCTGATATCGAGCCGCTGATCGGCTTCTTTGTAAACACTTTGGTGATGAACGCACGCTTCGGAGACCAAACGCTTACCTTCCGCGAACTGATGCAGCAGGTGCGCGAATGCGCCCTGGGCGCGTACGCCCACCAGGATTTGCCCTTCGAGCTGGTAGTAGACGCGCTGCAGCCCGAGCGCAACCTGAGCCACAGCCCGCTCTTCCAGGTGATGTTTGTAATCCAGAATGCGCCCGGACAGGCGGAGCAGATCCCCGGTCTGGCGATCGAACCCATCGAAGCGCACAGCGGCACAGCCAAGTTCGACTTGACGCTGTTCATGCTGGAGGAGTATGACCGGCTCAGAGGCGCCGCCGAGTACTGCACCGACCTGTTCGATGCCGCAACCATCGAACGCCTGCTGGTGCATTTCCAGACGCTGTTAGAGAGTGCGGTAGCAGACCCGGACACGCCAGTGGAGCATTTGAAGCTCCTGAGCGCGGCTGAGGAGCGTGTGCTGCTCTTCGACTGGAATGACACGCTTTCATCAGGCAAACAGCCAGCCGCAGCCCCCGAGCGGCACCAGCACCCCCGCTGCTTGCAGCAAATGTTCGAACAGCAGGCGGAATGCACGCCGGATGCGGTTGCGGTGACCCAGGTGATCGAGATCGGCGGCGCGGCGCAATCGCTCAGCTATCGAGAGCTGAACGCACGTGCCAACCGGTTAGCCCATTACCTGCGGGAACTGGGGGCAGGTCCGGATACGTTGGTCTGCGTATGCATGGATCGCTGCCTGGACTTGCTGGTATCGCTGCTGGGAGTCTTAAAAGCTGGCAGCGCTTACGTACCACTCGATTCATCCTACCCGCGGGAACGATTAGCTTACATGCTGCAAGATACCGCCCGGCAAACCGTCGACCAGGATGCCGAAGCCGGCGATGAGCCGCTTGCAAGCCACAAACCCCACATTCTGCTGACCATCCGGCAGTTATTACCGCAGTTCGAGGGCATCCCGGGCGACTATACCGTTCTCTGCCTGGACGGTGATTGGCAAAGCATATCCGGATCTGGGCTGGCTCAATCCAGTAGTGCAAATCCAGAAATCCTGACCGCTCCCGAGCACCTGGCTTATGTGATTTACACTTCTGGCTCCACCGGGCGACCAAAAGGCGTCATGATCACTCATGAAGGACTGACCAACTACCTGGACTGGTGCCTGCAAGCTTATCCATTGGAGAAAGGCTCCGGCTCGCCGGTACATTCATCGATCTCATTCGATCTGACCGTTACTAGCCTGTTCAGCCCGCTGCTGGTCGGGCGGCAGGCAGTGCTGCTGCCCGAGTCGCTTGGACCGGAGGCGCTCGGAGAGCTGCTGCGCCTGGTGAAGGCGCCCGGAGACGCAGCACTTACTCATGGCCTGAATGAAGCCGAACGCTCCGGCACCTGGCAGCCCGCTACATTCAGCCTGATCAAGATCACTCCGGCTCACCTGAAGCTGCTGGGCGAGATGATCCCGCCAGACCAGGCTGCCGCACTGACACACGCCTTTGTCATCGGAGGCGAAAATCTGTTGCCCGAGCACGTAGACTTCTGGCAGACCAACGCTCCCGACACGCGCCTGATCAACGAATATGGACCGACTGAAACCGTGGTGGGCTGCTGCGTCTACGAGCTTCCCTCAAAAACGGATGGTCCGACTTCCGCGCGTCCAACCGCCAATGGCGCTCTACCCATCGGAAGGCCAATCAACAACACCTGCCTATACGTCCTGGACGCGCACCTGCAGTTGGTGCCGCAGGGCGTGCGCGGCGAGCTCTATATCGGTGGCAGTGGAGTTGCGCGCGGCTACCTGAACCGCCCGGACCTGACCACAGAAAGATTTATCCCCTACCCATTCAACTCGCGCTTTTCGATGAACGTGCAAACAGCGCAGACGCCGCCTGACCGGCTGTATCGCACCGGCGACCTGGCTTACTATCTACCCGACGGCAACCTGGTTTGCCTGGGACGGGTCGATTTCCAGGTGAAAATTCGCGGTTTCCGCGTCGAATTGGGAGAGATCGAAGCGCTGCTGAACCAGCATGCCAGCGTGCGCGAGAGCGTTGCCTGGGTTTGGGAGCAGGACGGGCACAAACGCCTGGTAGCTTACCTCGTGCCGCGAAATTCCGGATCGCTGGCACTGCCGCCCGAACAGCGAGCCTGTACAAGGGTGCTGCGCGATTACCTGCAGAAGAATCTGCCGGATTACATGATCCCGGCAGCATTCGTCTATCTACCTCGGCTGCCGCTGACCTCCAACGGGAAAGTAGACCGCCGTGTTCTGCCGATTCCGGAAATTGAAGCGACAGAACCGGAAAGCGGATTTGTCGCCCCGCGCAACCATTACGAACAATTATTAGCGGGGATCTGGGCTGGAGTGCTGGGTCTGCATTCAGCAAAAGGCGAGCCCGTGGTCGGCGTCCACCAGAATTTCTTCGAGTTGGGCGGGGATTCGATCCTGGCGATCCAGGTGATCGCCCGCGCCAACCAGGCCGGCTTGAAGCTCTCGCCGCGCCACATCTTCGAAGCGCCGACCATCGCCAGCCTGGCAGAGCTGGTTGGCAGGGAAGCGCCCATCCAGGCAGAGCAAGGGCCGGTGACCGGCGAGCTGCCGCTCACACCCATCCAGCACTGGTTCTTCGCCCAAGCGCAAAGCGCCGATTTCCCCAATCCCGCGCACTGGAACCAATCCCTGCTGCTTGAAATCCAACAGCCCCTGCGGCGTGAGCTGGTAGAGCAAACCCTGGCGCAGCTGCTTTACCATCACGATGCCCTGCGCACACGGTTCGAGCGTTGCTCCGCAGGATGGCGTTCATTCATCGCCCCCCCGGACAACTCGGTGAGCGACAACCTGGTCTGGATTGACCTGGAGCACCTGGATGCGGCTCAAAAGGTGCTCGAAATTACCGCAGTATCTGGTCGATTGCAGGCCAGCCTTGACCTGGAACACGGTCCTCTAATGCGGCTGGCTTATTTCGAGCTGGGCAAGCAGGGCGCTGCCGGACGACTCGCCAGCGCGCGTGGCGAGCCAACCGCTGCCTTGCTGCTGGTTGCCCACCACCTGATCATGGATGGGGTTTCGTGGCGCATCATTCTGGAGGATTTCGTCTCGGCTTACATGAATCTAAGCAGCCAACTTCCCGCCGGCTTACCGTTGAAAACGACTTCGTACCGGCAGTGGGCTGAAGCGGTGAAGGCGCATGCTCAATCCTCCCTGATCGAGGAAGAGCTGCCATACTGGATCGAAATCACACGCGCTCCGCACTGCTCGATACCGTTGGACTTCACAGGAGGTGAAAACAGCGAGGCTTCCGCTGAGACATTGAGTGTCGCGCTCAGCGAAGACGAGACCGAAGAACTACTGCACCTGAACCGCCTCCACCCGGCATCCGTAACTGGCGGAGCACGCGCCGACCACCTGCTTCTGGCGGCCGTGACTCAGGCGCTGGCTGACTGGATAGCACCGCCGGAAAGTCTGGGAGCAAAGGCCGCTGCCGCCCTGCTCGTGGACTTGGAAGGACACGGCAGGGAACCGCTGCACGGTGAGAATTCTACGCACGAACAAATTGATCTAACGCGCACCGTGGGATGGTTTACCAGCCTCTTCCCGATACGCCTTGTAATCCCCGGCGGCGATCAGGTCGAACCCAAGCCGCTAGAGATGCTTTACCAGGTTCAAGATATCTTGCAAGAGCTGCCTCGCAAAGGGCTGGGATACGGGATCGCCCGCTACCTGAACCCTGACCCGAGCATAAGCAAGGAGCTCCAGCAGCTCAGACCACAGATCAGCTTCAACTACCTGGGGCAGGTGGATGCCCACGTTCTGGGCGCCCACGCTGTGGGCCCTTCGCTGAGCAGCCTGCCGCCCGGC
>JBGSTO010000578.1:0-6153 GCA_041736465.1 Anaerolineales bacterium
GGATGCCCATGAACACCAGCATTAGCGCGGCGACGATCACCAGGCTCTGCGCTTTTTCAAACCGGTATACTGCGGGTCGCATTTAGACCTCTCTTTCGATGACCTTTACGAATGCACTTCCTGTTCGCGGCTACCATTCGATCCACATCGTCGAGCGGGTAGTCAGGGTCAGGGGGCCGATAATCGGTGAAATCGGGTTGAAGGCGTAGGTGACAATCACCCGCACCTTTTCGACCTGCTCGTCGGTATCGACGTTGAGCGTGATCACCTGCACATTGCCGGGCGCCAGGTTGAGGCCGATGCCGCGATCGATCACGATTGCCTGCGCCCCGGCCAGGTCAAGCCACAGCGTGCCACCGGTTTCGTGGGGGATGATAGCATGGCGGGCGCCCTCGCGGGCGGCGTTCTGCATCGAGCTGTAGAAAAACGCCAGCTGCCCCAGGTCGATGAACATCAGCATAATGAGCAGAAAGATCGGGACGATGAGAGCGTACTCAATCAAGGACTGGCCGGAGGGGCGGCGATGAATATTCATGGCACCATCATCACGGCAAAGCGGTTGAGGGTCAGGCCGGGGAGGGGCAGCACGCCGTTAATAAAAAAATCGAAATCGTAGATCACGTTGACGCGCAGCTCGCCGCCGCGGACGGCTGGCGGGGTGACCTGGACGAGGCTGGTACTGAGGTCAATGCCGTTGCCCATTGCCTCAGCGCGGGTTTCCTGGATGATGGCGGCGGTGTCGCAGCCAAATACACCGCCAGTCACGGTGCAGGCCTCAGCGGTGCCGTAGCGGGCGCCGACGCGGGCGGCGTTGGTGATCACGGTGAGAGCGTGGAACAGGCGGCCCATATCGGCTACGCCAACCAGGAACAGCACCAGCACAGGAAAGATGATGGCAAACTCGACCAGCTCCTGGCCGCGGCAGAGACGGGCAGCCGGCTTAAACGGCAAACCAGCCTGTCCACGCCGGTGACCGTCCTTGCCGGCGGCAGGGTGGTTTTGCACTATTTCCGCCTGCGCTTCCGTGCTCATCTTTACTTGCCCTCTACCTGCTTCATTCGCTCATATGCCAGCTTTACCAGGGAAACGATGCCGCCAGAAACTGGAAGAATGCCAGCAGATTATCACCAAGCAGGCTGGCCCCAACCACTACAACGATGGCAATGAATCCGACCAGCAGGCCGTATTCCGCCAGATCCTGGCCTGCTTCTCCTCGAAACCGGCGGGCAAGCAACAATAAAATACACTGAAGTGTCATGCGGCCCTCCTTGGTCGGAGAATTTCTCTTGGGAAGCAAAGTGCGAGGACACAGTCGCCCTGGTGCCGGGCGACTGTGTCCCCTGCTGAAGTCTTCTTAAGGGACGGTCCAACTCCCAACCTCAGCTGCGAGGCGACCAAAGAATGCATTCACTTGGGTTCCGAAGGTGGTTGCGCCAACAATCACGATGATCGCGATTACCGCGACCAGCAGGCCGTACTCGGCCAGGTCCTGGCCCTTTTCGCTCTTCGGCAGGTAGGTCTTAATCAGGCTAAGCAGTGGTAACATGTCAATCTCCTTTTTGTCACAAACAGAATTCGTTCGAATGGATGGTGGACTGGCAGTGCCAGGTATTGCAAAACTGGTAAATCGTATCACTCCTCCGATGCGGCCCTCCTCTCCCGAAACAAGGACGAATTCAGGGGGATTTCTACGATGAGTGCATGGACCCCGTGTCAAGCCGAATTGAATTATCATAATCATAGAGCAAATCCAAATTGCAAACATCGTTCTGGCGAGGTATCTTAATTACCTAAATTGAGGTAGATGCGAAAGTTGCCCACCTGGGAGCCTTTGATTACAATTACCTATAGGGATATCCTATCGATGGATGCAATTGTGAAATGTTAAGAATCATCAACAATAATTTCATCACAGAAAAACGCCTCAAAAATTACCCCCGGGTAATTTTCGTCGTAACCTGGGTAATTGCTCTCTTTAACTTAATTTTTCACAAAGGTTGGTCTGGAGCATTTGGGCAAATTTTGGCTACAGATTTTGTGACGTTTTATTCTGCTGGGCAGATATATCGATTTAATATTGAAAATCTCTATAACCCAGAATATCAATTTAACGTCCAACAGGCTCTGATCTATCCAACTACCTTGCCTGGCGTAAACTTTTTCGTCAATCCACCGTATGTTGCTTTTGCCTACAGCCTTCTAATCGGTTTCTCGCTGCCGGCTGCCTTAGCGATATGGTACTTATTGACATTTTCATTTGTAATTTTAGCGCTTCGATTGATCTCTCAATTCATACCCGCAAATATGCGGGACTCCAGTCTCAGCCCAGGGCGATTACTGATTATCCTTTTATCCTGGTACCCATTTGTTTCTGGTTTACAGTCTGGGCAGAATCATGGGCTCTCTCTTTTATTAGTGTCCGGGATCCTGCTATTTACGTTAAAGGAAAAGTGGCTTCTCGCAGGCATTTTGGCGGGCTTGTTAATTTATAAACCTCAGTTCTGCCTGGGTTTCTTAATCGTGTGGCTCGTCTGGCGCCAGTATAAACCGGTTATTGTGTTCGGTATTGTCGCCTCCATGTGGGCCGGGATTACCATCTTCCAACATGGGTTCTCACCCTTCTTAAATTTTCTGAGTCTCTCAAATCTTCTAGTCATTCTCCCTTACGTCGATGGATTTCCTAATTATCTAATGCTCACCCCCTATAGTCTTCTCGCAAGTATATTTCCCAGTTCAATGTCGCCAATAATTCAGCAGGTTACACTGCTGCTTTCTCTGGCGATGACGGTTTTCCTGGCCTGGGCAGCGTATCGTGTTCGAAGAAAACCCATGAATGGAATAGAACGCGGCGAGGTTTTACTTCTGGCACTGATTTTTCCGCTGGTTTCAACACCATATGCCTTGATTTACGATCTGGTAATTCTCACCCCTGGCATGGTTCTATGGGCCAATTTCTGGCCTTCGCGAACGCTGCTGCGAATCGGCGCAGCGTTCTATCTCGGCGCATTTATCCTACCTGTTATAAGCTACGGGTTAAACACTGCTTTGCTGGCAGTGATCCCAATTGGCCTGGCTATTATCCTTATCTACCGGATAACAAATGGAAGAAAGGTGGGGGAAGGGAAAACTACTCATGTCCTGGTGGACTAGGATCGATAATTTATTAACACCCAAAAGATTGTCTTACAGCTGGATTGCTGGGGGGGCATTCTACCTCGCCTGGTTGGTGAGCATACTTCTGGGACCAGGCAATATGGATCTGGCCAATCAGGTGGTCGGTACGGACTACGTCCAATTCTATGCAGCCGGTAAAACAATCCTGGAAAGAGGCGAGGCGGATTTATATGACTTCAATGTGCAAAGAGAGATCGAGGAGACGGTAGCTGGTCAAGAGTTAGAAGGTTTTCACGCATTTATCACCCCCCCGTTCGTCGTCTGGCTGTACACACCGCTCTCGATCCTGCCATATAGTTGGAGTTATTTTGCGTTCTGTCTTTTTAGCCTCGCACTACTCTGGTTAAGTTTGAGAATTTTAAATAAAGATTTCAGCATTAAGTCCTTGGTATGGGTTTTGACCTGGTTTCCTGTTTTTGCCAACTTTAGCTTTGGTCAGAACGGCATTTTGAGCCTCTTCATTCTTTGCTTGACTTATGCTCTGTCAGTAAGGCGAAATTATTTCCTTTCCGGAATCGTGTTCAGCTTGATGCTGTATAAACCTCAGCTCGCCTTCGGTGTTGTTTTCTTGTGGATATTAGATTATCGCCGGAGCTGGAAATCCCTGGCAGGTTTCTTGCTGGGGTGTCTCGGCCTGGTCGGCATCAGTTATTTATTCATGCCGCAGGCAACACAAAATTACCTGTTTGTTATCCAGAAGATACTGCCCAGTATCGATGACTGGCAGGGCTTTCCACACTGGCATTCATATACATTAAGGACTTTTTTCTTCCTGATCTCCAGGAATTCGATGTTGACCAATCTTCTGACTATGGCATTGACCATTTTTGTGGCAATCATTTTCATAAAGTTATGGAGGCTCGAACGGGACAATCTTTCTTTGATGTTTCCGGCTGCGATTTGTCTGACAATTTTCACAGCCCCCCATGCTTTAGTTTATGATTGGACAATTTTATTGCTGCCCGCGATCGTTTATTGGAATCAACACCCTCAAATGAGAAGGTTTTGGAAGATAATTTTTTCTCTCGTATGGATTGCAGCGTATGTGAGCAGCGTACTCACAATGCTACAACTAAGATTGCTCCCCTTTGCTGTTCAGATTTCTGTTCTAGCTCTCTTCATCGTTCTTTATTATATGTATCGTGTCTTTGCGAAAAAGGATTTCGACCCACTATTATTCCGCGATCTTAATAAAGTGACATAATCCTGCGTGAAGATCGATTAATAATTGCGTAGATTCAAGGGTGTTTTTTTCTAGACATCGAGCTCGCAACCACAAGCCTCACCCGCCCCAAAGACGTCCCCACCACCAGAGCCGCCGGCATGCACAGCATAGCAGTCAAAAGCAGCTTCTGGTTGGCGATGGCGGTCGAGACCTGTGCGTAGTCAGCCGCAAAATTGAGCAGCAGCAGGCTAAGCACGGCAGCCAGCAGCAGGCGGGTGGTATCCAGGCGCAGCGGAAACTCGAGTTGCTCGCCATCGGATATCAGGCCGGACAGCGCCCGGCGCATCTGCCGGCTGTAGGCGTAGATAGCAAGCAGCAGCAGCATCCCTCCGAAGGCCTGCAGTCTGCCGTTTGGATCCATGACGAAGAAGTCGTAGATACCGTGCAGCCAGACGGCGGCGGCGAATCCCGCCAGCGGTCGCAGCCGCGCCCAACCGGTGAGCGGACGGCCGGTATTGGCCCACCCGGCTGCCGCCAGGCTGGTAGCTGCCAGGTGCAGCGGCACGGAATACAGAAAGCGCGAGACGGCCAGCCCAAATCCAAGGTGGGAAAAATACAGGGCGTTCTCGAAGGTGGCAAAACCGAGCGCAGATAAACTGCCATACAACAGCCAGTCAAAGGGTTGGCGCCGGCGGAGCAATAAACCGGAGATCAGCACTGCCGGCAGCAGCTTGACCAGCTCCTCCACCAGGCTGATGTGCAGTACGGCATACGCCAGATCGCCAGCCCAACCCTCTCCCTGCGCCAGGGTAACCACCTGCGCAAGGCCATCCCTCAGGATGAACACGGATGGCGTCAGAGCCGCACCCAGCAGGATGGCGACTATGGCTGCGCCGTTGGAGGCTCGCTTGAACAGGTCGATTTTGCTGAAATAAGCCGCCCAAACACCGCCGGTCAGCAGCGCCAGCATACCCGCCGGCAGGCTGAACCAGCCCCAGGGTCCGAACAAAGAAAGCTGCAGATAACCGGCCATATCGCCGCCTTTGAGCGCTGCATGGCGCCGGTCGTCGAACTGCACATAGGGCGCATACTGCGGGTCGCTGAGCAGCCGGGAGAGATCGACCAGGCGTCCTTGATCCTGGTACAAGGAAGCCAGAGCAGAGACTGCCTTTTGGAGATCTCCGCCGGCGGCGATCTCAGCCTGGAAAGCGGCTTCCGCCTGCTGCTCCTCTCCGGCTTCCAGATATGCCTGACCGGTCGAGAGGTTCAAGTACTTGAGCTGGCGGGAAGTGACATTACCGTAATTCTGCAAAGCAGCTTGAAAGCTGCCCTGGTAGGCCTCGATCAGGCCCAGGCCAAACCAGCCAATGCCGGCAGTATCCGGCGAGCCGGTGAGAGCCTGGTAGTAGGCCTGCGTCTCTGGGCTTGCCTGGCGAGCAGTTTTTACCGCCGGGATCTCGAAATGGTTTTGAATGAAGGCGTAATGCAGATCAACGTCTGCAGGGGAGGCGTCCAAAAGCTGGCGGTAGGCGGCTTCGGTTTCTTCGGGTAGATTGGCGGACTTTAATACTTCTAAGCGCAGGAATGCATCTGCGGGCAGCTCGCGGTAAGCGCCCCAGTTGGCCCAGGCGAGCAGTGCGGCGCCCAGAAGCACAAGAAAGAAGATTGGATTGCGGTGGAAGAAACGCGTCACAGCGCAGATCTTCGGCGGCCTGGCGATCATAGCCCGTTCCTTTCAGGGGCGGTAGACCCATAGCTTTGCGTCCCTGGCTTTCGCCAGGTTTGCCTTTATCGGTATATGCGGTTGCCCATAT
>JBGSTO010000583.1:0-7395 GCA_041736465.1 Anaerolineales bacterium
TGGCGGCGAACCAGCCAGCCGTGGGCGAGCCGCCGGCAGAGCGCGCCTGATCAGCGGGGATGCACCGCCGGCGGATATCGCCCCGGGCGACGTTCTGGTGGCGCCATATGCCAGCCTGTCTTTGATCCCTTTCCTACCGGCTGCGGCTGCCTTTGTCCTCGATTACGGTGGGCCGGGCGATCATTTCGCCATCACCGCCCGCGAATTCGGCTTGCCGGCGGTGTGCGCCACGCTGCACGCCACGCGCAGCATCCCAGAGGGCGCGTGGGTGACGGTTGATGCCAACAGCGGGCTCGTTAGCTGGGCATAAACCTTTTAGCTCATCATCCAATCACCGGTCAGATCTCAAAATATTCTTAACAAGATCTTCCAGGGCCAACATCTTTCCTGTTTCCAGCGCAGCTTGAAATACATTCCAGGGAAGATCTGCTTGTAGCTCAGCGAGTAGATTCTCAACCCTTTTCTGATCGTCATGTTCAAGGGAAGAATCTCCTGAGAGTGCAGCCAGGATTTCAACGGATTGTTCTCTTTCTCCTTCTATTGCCAGCAGCGCCGCCATACCCAACAACGCCCGAAGAGCAGTGCCATCCGCACCGATTTCCCGAGCGAGTTTAAGCGCTGACAGCAAGGACTCTCTGGCAGATGTGTTCTCGCCCAGGCGTGCGCACACCTCGCCGTAAAACACCAGCGTCGAGGCAATGCGTGCTCTCTCGCCAAAATCCCACAGGATCGTTAAACCTTCCTGGTAGAGTCTTTTTGCGTCTGCGTACTGCTGGCGTTGGTAAGCCAATCTCCCGAGCTTGTTCAGCGAATCGGCCACCCGCCAGCGCTGACCAAGCTTCTGGCGGACCTCAAGGCTCTGCCGAATGCGCTTCTCGGCCAATACAAAATTGCCCTGTCGTAAGGCAGCGGTTCCCAGGTCATCAAAAACGTTGGCCATACCCCATTCGTCATCCAGTTGGGTATACAGCTCCAGGCTTTGATGAAGTAGTTCAGTCGCGTGCGGCAGATCCCCTTCTTTCATGACAACCAGGCCAAGGTTTCCAATTACGCTGGCTTGCGTCCAGGTATACCCATTCTCTGAAACCGCTTTGAGCGCATCCTGAAGATAACCTTTTGCCTGTTGATATTTTCCCTGTTCCATGGCAAATACCCCCAGAGAATTCAATCCCAGGCCATAGCCTTCCAGGTCGTCATAATGCCGGCTCATTACAAGGCCCATTTGGGTGAGCTCAATCGCCCGGTCGAAATGAGCCAGCCGGAAGCAATACCACCCGTGATACATCAATGCTCTGCCATAATGACCACCGCTCAGCTCAACGGTATCCTGAGGCGAGCGGAATGCTTCTTCCATACGTTGGCTGATCTCTCCAAAAATGCGCTCGGCTTCCTCAAACAACCCAAAAATTTCATAGATATACATTAAGATATTCAGCGAGCTGCCGAGTTCCGAGATGTTTCCCATCTCGATGGCTTTATACACCGCCAGCCGTATATTTTCGATCTCGCTGCTCGCTTCTTGCCCGGAGACATATGAAGCCTTGCCTCCCATTACTCTTGTGTTGCGCTCATTGAGAAATTTCATATAGAAGCTGCGGTGTCGCTCTTCTGTCTGTTTGTGCTGCGCTGTATCTCGTGTTAGCTTCTCCCTGCTGTAATGCTTGATTAGTTCGTGCATGCGGTAGCGCAGAGGCGATCCATGATTATGCACTCGAATTGGCTCTAAAAGGGACCGGTCGGTGAGGGCTGTTACCACAGCCAAAGACGCTCCGGCTACTACTTGTGCTGCAGAGCGGTCGAAGCTGACGGGAAAAATAGATAATCTACATAAAGCTTGCTGTTCATCAATTGCCAGCAAATTATAGGAGTGCTCGAAGGTCGCTCGCAGGCTGCGATGCCGTTCGGGGAGGTCCGGGTAGGAATTGGATAGGAAATCCAGACCGCTCTCGATTTCCAGCGCAACCTGCTCAGGCGACATCACCCGGATCCAGGAAGCTGCCAGTTCGATAGCCAGAGGTACGCCATTCAGCAACTGGCAGGTGCGCACGATAGAAGGCATTTCTTCGTCAGGCTGGAAATTCGGAGCAATCCTTTGGGCTTTGTGGATGAACAATTGTACAGCCTCGTAGCTCTCAGGATTCTCGCTGGAAATATCTTCCGGATAAGACAAACCTCGCAGCACCACCACCCTTTCCCAGCTTAGATTCAGGCGTTGGCGAGAAGTCACTAATAAATGCAGCCCGGGTACCTTCGCGATCAGCTCCTCAAGAATGCTGGCATTGAAAGGAGCGCCAGCCCCAAACAAGCTTTCGAAGTTATCCAATACCAGCAGCATCTCCTTTCCGCGCAAGTAGTTGAGCAGTTGGAGCTTTGGCTCTCCTGCAGCATAGAATTGGAAATTCAGCGCGCCGGCAATAGCGCGAATCATATCTTCTTGTGCTGTAACACCTGCCAGCTGGACCAGGAAAGTGCCGTGAAGATAAGTGTAAGCCTGCATTTCGGCGGCTTGAACAGCCAGGCGACTCTTGCCGATTCCGCCCGGGCCGAGAATCGTGAGCAGGCGGCAATCCGAGTTTGCCAGGTATTGGATCACCTGATTCAGTTCAGATTTTCTCCCGAGAAATGGGGTGGTATGTAATGGCAGGTTATGCCGGCGTCTCATGCGGGAAGCGAGGATGCGCTCGTGAAGTGCTCTGGTTTCCTCCGCTGGCTCAACCCCTAACTCCTGCGCAAGTACCTGGCGGCAGCGTTCATATTGGCGCAGCGCCGCGCTGCGCTCACCCCTCAACGCCAGGATAGTCATCACCTGGCAATGGGCCTCCTCCCGCCAGGGCTCCAGCTCTAACTGCCGCCGGGCATAGCCCAATGCCAGGTCGAGTTCCCCTCGCCGCTGGTGATGGTCAGTCAGAAGATGCAAAGCGCGCAGCGCCTGGCTGTGCAGGTGCTCCCTTTTGAGCAAAGCCCACTCTGAAAAAGGGAGGCTGTCGGCCGGGTATAACCCGTGCAGGAACTCTCCCCTGTAAAGCGCTGCTGCCTGCGCATAGCATGCCATGCATTCTCGGCAGGTCTCCAGTTGTTCATGTAAATGCAGTCCGGCTTTGGTGAAAAACTCCTGGAAGGCCAGCACATCGGTGCAGACCTGATCGTTCTGTTTGAGCTGGATCGCTTCACGGGAAACTTCAAGCAAAGGATGTGCGGCGTCAGGGTCGCCAATCACCTGGCGCACGCGGTGCAGCGTGACGCGCAGATTGTTGTTCGCAGTGTCACCGGGCAGGTCAGGCCATAACAGCCCGGCGAGCACATCCCGGCTGTGAGGGCGGTTGGCCTCTAAAGCCAGGTATGCGAACAGGGCGCGCTCTTTCTCCGACCGGAAATCGATGACCTGTTCTGCCTCCCGCACGAGTTGAAACGACCCTAACAGATGCAAATTGAACCGAGACATAGCCCTCACCACCCAGGCCTGCGCGACTGTGAAGGGAATCGTTTGAGAGTCTCATTATAACGATAAATATGATCTTTTTGGTAATGATTTGGAAACGATGGTTTGCGATAATCTACGAAATCTCTGAGAAAAAGGCGCTGAGTTTATGAGCCGGGATCGCCCTCGTTATCTTTCTTATCTGATCCGTTTATGGCAGGTAAAAGTGGAACAAAAGTGGCGGTGGCGAGCCTCCTTAGAGAGCCCAGCCGACGGTAAACGGCATACGTTCCCAGGTCTGGATCAGATGATCGCGTTCTTACGAGCGCAAACCGATCCCCAGGAGCTGGATGGTAAGGAAGAGGAATTAGACGAGTGAGAAAGGAGAAAGTAATGAGCAGAGCTACCATTTCCATTTTTGTTTTTGGTGTCTATGCGATGCTTGCCGGTCTGGGATTCATTTTTATCCCAAACGTGTTACTGTCCCTTTTCGGGCTGCCGGCGACGAACGAAGTATGGATCCGAGTCGTTGGGCTCCTGGCATTTTTTGTAGGAGGTTACTATCTGGTCGCGGCTCGCAACGACCTGATTCCATACTATCAAGCGTCTGTTGTGTTCCGGATACCTTTCGCCTCAGGCCTATTCTTGTTTGTATTACTGGGTTACTCGAAACCGGGGCTGGCAATCATAGGCGTGGTTGATATTCTTGGCGCTGTCTGGACCTGGTGGGGATTGCGCTCTGAGGCCTCTGTAAAGGGCAACGCCGCTCAGCAGGTGGGCTTATGAAACTCAACACACTTTTCACGATCCTGGCAGTGATTGCCCTGGGGTATGGCGCGGTCGCCATCCTGCTGCCCGGCTTTTTAATCCAGTTGTTGTGGCCGAACCCTGCCGGCCCGGAAGGATACCTGCTCTTGCAAGGCTGGGGATCGTGCCTGGCGGCTTTCAGTGTGATCGCCTGGGGAGCGCGCAGGTTGGAGAGCGTGGAGGCGCGCCGAGTGATCAACCTGGGATTTCTCACTTATTTCGTGATTGCCGCCATCCTGTGGTTGGTCGACGCTCTTTCCCGGGGTTGGACGATCTTCAGCGTGCTCACCTTTGCCTTGCTGGTGCTTTTTTCAGTGGGTTTCGGCTACTTCGCGCTGGTCAACCGCGAGGCAGCCTAGCCGGCAATAAATTTATGAGCGCATCACCACACTGGCTGCCATCGTCGCAGTGACCGGTGGGATTATCGTCGACCAATATCCCTGTTGGATTGGTGTTCCGAACTGCGATTGGCGCTCCCAAACGAACCGGTCGCGCGGCTCATTTGCCGCGATCCACCACTGCTTTGATCAGCTTAACCGCAATACTCCCGCCCGGCAGCACCATCCCGACCGCATCCGCCGTGACATCGAAGATCAGATCACGGGTGATCATGCTCTTGATCTGGTCGCTGAGCTTCTTGCCCCCCGAATTTGCCTCACCGGTCAGAGCGTCGAACTCCAAGACGTTGCGCTTGCCCTTCGCTGCCCAGCTGTACTCGAACGCATACACCGGTCGAAAATACAGCTCCAGCGCTTCGACATCCACGCGCTCCTCGTGCAGCGTTTGCGCCTGCACCGGCTTGACCACTTCTGACAGCACTGCCCGTATGACTGTCGTGGCATTGGCCTGCGGCGGTACCACCAGCATGCCGTCTGGTGCGAACTGGCCCAGGTCTGAAATCTCTTCTTTTGTAAAAGACTGGTATTTGCTTAGGTCCGCTTTTGCGCCGGCGCCGTCGAAGTTGAACCCGCCGCGGAATTCTTCGACACAGTGCTCGACCGCATTGAGGGTGAAGCTGGCAGCACCCTTGGCGCCGGCAGCAACCGGCAAATCCTGCCCGAGGGTGGTGACCTGTTTCACTTCAGGCCCGCTGACCGGGATGGTGAACACGCGCTGCTTGTCGTAGACCGTGCGCACAAAAACGCTGATCAGCCAGAACGGCTCCAACCGGCTCTCTACCGACAGCAGTTGAATCTCTTCCGGTTTGGGGCGCGTGAACATCGCTCCCACCGTGCCGGCAACCATACTGGTTTTCTTTTGTTCGAGTCGATCGCGCGCCACTTCAATCGAATATTTGGGCGCAAAGTGAAAAGCGCGTTCCGGTGCGAGATAGATGTCCATGGAGCCTTCCTTCAGGTGCTGTGGTAAGGGTTTTTATAAGTGTGATCAGCCGGTGAGCAGGATTATGGATTATTATCGCGCAAAATCAGGTAAATTTCATAATTGTTTGTGCGCTGTCCCCACTCACTCCCCTATCCTTCTGTCGTAAGCTCGACCCATACTCTGGCATACAAGATAAAAATGATATGCTTGCATACAGCAACCAGCGAGGTCGTAAAATGCGCCAAATTATTCTCTATCCCGGTGAAGATGACTTCTGGGTGGCAGAATGCCCTAGCTTGCCCGGCTGCGTCAGCCAGGGGAAGACCAAAGAAGAAACGATTCAAAATATTCGAGAGGCAATCGCAGGTTATATCGCAGCTCTTGAAGAAGATGGTCTACATGTACCCGAAGAGCGCTTCCAGGCAATTCTGGTTGCGGTATGAGCGGTTTGCCACAAATATCTGGAAGGGACTGTGTCTACAGGAGAAGGTAAAGTTTATTGTTCAGGCCTGCGGATACGGATCGAGCCGGGCACAATCACTGCAAATGCGTTTTCCAACTCAGGTAAATGCTGGCTGATTGCGGTTGAAACAAGCTCAGCCTTTTGGCCGGGCGATAGGCCAGCGAGACGTGTTAGCACTACCCCCTTCGAAATTTGTTTCTGCCGGTAAATCAACTCTCCAAAATCCTTGTCTGCAGTTATCAGGATAGCCATCTCCTGATTCGCCCGACTCAACACAAGATCGTCTGAAATGCCTGGTTCTAACTCAGCCACATACCAGACTTCATATCCATCCAACCGGAGACGGTCAACGACCTGGCGATCGACACTCTCATCGCTAAGAATTTCATCGTGATGTGTTAGAGACCGGATACAAGACATCGGCGCGCAGCGCCCCGGCTGCAAAAGCGAGGGCTGCCTGGATACTTTCACGGCTCAAGCGAGGGTGGGCTTCAAGGATTTGTTCATAGGTTTCACCCGCTGCAAGTTTTTCCAGGATAAGCTCGACCGTGATGCGGGTACCCGCAACCACCGGTTTACCCATCATTACTTTCGGATTTGATACGATCAATCCAGTCCTATCGTTCATGGCACATGTCCTCTACATAAAGAGGTTCCTCGAAAAAATTATACCGTAGCGACTGGAAAACTTCTATATCGAGGCGATGCAGCTACCTCGTATCCACCTGCACCCACTGGTTTTTTTATTGAATGGTACGGCAATTGAGAAATGTCAGATACAATATTTTTAGCTTGACAAAGTAGCTAAGGAGGCAGCCATGACCGGACCAATCACACCGAGCCAATTTTACGAATCCGAGGGGGTCGAGGACTGGCGACTGACCAGCGAAGGCGCGACCGCATTCTTCCGCACCCAATCATTTGCCGAGAGCGCCCGGTTCGTGCAGGTGATCAGCGAGCTGCATGGAATCGACGATCACCGCCCCGGCATCGACGTGCGGCACGATGGCGTGACCGTTCACATGATCACGTATACCGGCGACTACTTTGGGCCCAGCCGGCGTGACGTTGAGCTGGCCAGGCAGATCTCGGCAGCTGCGCAGAAGCTGGGCCTTACCGCTGACCCGTCCGCGGTGCAGAGCCTGCTCATCATCCCCGGTGCGACCAACATCGCCAGGGTGATGCCGTTCTGGCGGGCGGTGCTTGGATACGAGCCCCGGCGCGACAGCCCTGATGAGGATCTCGTCGACCCGCACGATCGCGGGCCTGCGTTCTGGTTCGAGCAGATGAAAGAGCCACGCGGCGACGGCGGTGGCGCCATCCACGTTGCGATCTGGGTGCCGTACGAGCAGGCGGAGGCCCGCATCGCGGCTGCGCTCGCCGC
>JBGSTO010000628.1:0-2061 GCA_041736465.1 Anaerolineales bacterium
GCCGGGCGAGAAAGTGCGCCTGGCGACCACCGATCGCCGCAGCCGCTTCAGCTTCGACAGCGAGTCCAAGCTCAGCTACCGCAGCGAACAGATCAGCGAGGAGCAGTACCGCCTGCGCGCCCTGCGCACTTTCATGTCCGACCAGAATGTGACCGACCGGGGTGAAGACAACTACTCTGAGCAGGGTAAGTGGGACTTCCACGGCGACGCCAGCGGGTCGCGCGGGTTTCTCTCCGCCAGCGCCAGCACCCACGCCCGAGGCAGCCACACGGCATCTTCCTCCCGAGACTACCTGCGCGAGCACCGGGCGCACGCCGAAATGTCTGACAACCAGTCGGTGGAAGCGACGCGCAAGGCGCACTCCGTCTCGATCGGCGAAGTCTCCTCCCGCACCCATGTAGAGGGCGAGTCCGAAGACCACTTTGAGGCATCATCGCGTGAGTTCTCCAACCCCAATAAGTGCCACGCCATTACGTTTTTGTTCTACCGCATCGATAAGACCGAGAAGATCAAATTCGAGCTGGTATCCATCACGCGGCGCGTGCTCGACCCCGTAGCGTTGATGCCGGTGCCCGCCAATCCCTTCCGCGCAACCGGGCAGATCGCCAGCGTGCCGCAGGATGTGCCTGCAACCAGCACCAAACGCCTGGAACTGCAGACCGCTGCCATCCAGAGCGACGCCAACCTGCGCTCGCTGGGAGCGGTCGGCTCGACTCCCCAGATTTCTACGGCGCGCGTGGTGGGCTTCAATTCAGCATTTGCCGCGGCGGGCGGAGGCGTAGCCACCGCCACAGCAACCGCCTTTCAGCAGCCCATCTCCGACGAGCTGCGCTCGGCAGCATTGAAAGAGGTGGATGAAGCGCTGGCGAAGCAGGGCCTGATCGAAAGACCCGGCGGCGGCGTCTCGAAGCAGATCGTTACCGAGATCAGCTACGAGCGCGAGACGTCGATCCCGACCGCCGGTGTGATCGTGAAGAGCTGCCTGGATGACTGCAACATTTGCGAGGAAGAGGTGCAGCGCAAACAGGCGATCGAGCTGTACCGCATGGAGCTGGAAAACAAGCTGTTGGAACGCCAGATCGAGCTGCTGGATAAGTCGCAGGAGTACCGCTGCTGCCCCGAAGACGAAGAGGAGGAGGATTAGACTTAATGCACCGACCGTAGTTTATCCGCAGATTGGCTGTTAAGACAGTTCTCCACAGATTTCGCAGATTACACCGATTTTTTCATTCGAAGAATAATCTGCGAAATCTGTGGTATCTCTGGAAAAAGCTCTTGCGCTATCTTGTCAACCAGCGATATCTGGAAAAATCCCGGCTCATAGAGCCACGTGGTCGATGAAATATTTAAGCCACGGGCCGCTTTCCAGGATGAAGGGCTGCATCAGGGCGCGCTCGGCCTGCACGGTGTGCATCAGGTCGTGGGCAGCCCACTCGTGGATCATCTCTCCCAGGCTGACCGGGCCCAGCTCGCCGTGACGGGCCACGCGCCCCAGGTCTGCGGGGGTGACGCGTTCCAGCGCTGCCAGCCCTGCCTGGCGCAGGCGGGAGAACTCGCCAGCCATCTCGGACGGCGACTTCTCACCGGCGGGCGTGCCTTCGGCATCGGGGTTGAAAGCCGGGAAGGCGTCCTTGCCTGCCAGGAAGATGGCGATGCGCACGGGGAACACGCCGCGCTCGGTGTCGATCAGGTGCTGCAGGCACTCCAGCGCACTCCATTCGCCTTCTTTGGGTGGGCGCTTGAGCAGCTCGGCGGGCAAAGCGGAGGTCAGCGACTGCCAGCGGGCGGGGGTGGTGGTGAGCACCTGGCGGGTGATATGGAGAATGTTATCCACGGGTCGCTCCTTGGATCATCGAGAGAATTTTTATCCGCAGATTTCGCAGATGTACGCAGATAGAACATTAATCCTGAGGTGACAATCTCTATTGTACGATCTGCGTACGCCGGTACTCCGGCGCAATGCCGGTACTCCGGCGCAATGCCGGTACTCCGGCGCAATGCCGGTACTCCGGCGCAATGCCGGTACTCCGGCGCAATGCCGGTACTCCGGCGCAATGCCAG
>JBGSTO010000092.1:0-5906 GCA_041736465.1 Anaerolineales bacterium
AGCGCGCGGCGCCAACGGCGCTGAGCGATGGGCGCAGCCGAGCTTAAACGGCGCAGGCAGACTCGCAGGCTGCTGAGCGCCAGACACACGCACACGGGGCAGCCTTTGTCCCTCCTCACACAGGCTGCCCTGCCAGCGCGCCTGCTGCGCTCCAGGGATGCCCTGCCTCTCTATGCCTTCGCAGGGCAGGGCATCCGATTGCAAGATTCGCGATTCAGAGGTAAGATTGTGACCCATCGAACGGCGGGTGCGAGGAGACGCCATTCGACAGAGGCAGCCGGCAGGTGGGCAGCCTGGCTGCGCCAGGGAGCGACTCGGTTGTAGAGTCCTGAAAACTCTAATGTTAATATGGCGTCTGGAAACCTTGCACATCCGATGCAGATATGCTAAAATTTCTTAAGCCTCTCCCCATATGTGCTGGTATTCACATACGGCCTCCCTACCTGTGGCGGATACATCTGTTCTATAATTAAAATTCCAGGATAACATGCGCTGCCCTTACTGTAAGTATGAAGGCTCCAAAGTAGTCGATACATCGCATGATGCGCGCGGCGGCGTGCGCCGGCGGCGCGAATGTGAGAACTGCAAAGAGCGGTTCAGCACCTATGAGCGTCCCATCCTGGCGACGCCTCTGATCGTTAAACAAGACGGCACCCGAGAAGATTTCGACCGCGAGAAACTCGTGCGCGGCATTCGCATCTCCTGCGCCAAACGCCCGGTATCGGCAGCCGATATCGAGCGCCTGGTAGGCGAGATCGAATCCACTCTGCAAGCCATGGGAAGGGCAGAGGTATCCTCTCGTGTGGTGGGCGACATGGTCATCGCGGGGCTGAAGGATTTGGACCAGATCGCATATATTCGCTATGCAATCGTTTACCTGGGCCTGGACGATCTTAAGGCGATCCGCGGCGAAATCGACCGGCTTTTAGACACCAATTAACCCATCTCCCCTGCCGCAGGGGGAAATTGCGGCGATTTGTAAATAATCGAACCCCGGGTGTTTGAGGAGAGTTGAAATGTTAAAGGATTCAGAAACCAGGCAAGGAAATACTGGACTGCTGCCGACCCCAGCACTGCCGGATAGCCTACCCGCTGTTGAACTGACGGAAAACGCCCGGCAGGTGCTGGTGCGCCGCTACGTGCGCCGCGGCTCGCAGGGCGAACCGGTCGAGACGGTAGAAGAAATGTTCTGGCGGGTGGCTTACCACGTCGCCAGGGTCGAGGAGCAGTGGCAGGGGGATGTCACCGCGCGTGCAGAAGAATTTTACCGCCTGCTCACCGGCAAGAAGTTCTTCCCCAATTCACCCACCTTTACCGGCGCGGGGACGCCGCTGGGGCAGTTAGCTGCCTGTTTCGTGCTGCCCATCGCCGACGATATGGGGCGCAACTCCGCCGGCATCTTCCAGACACTGCGCGATGCCGCCCTGATCCAGCAGACCGGCGGCGGCAACGGCTTCGCTTTTTCGCGCCTGCGCCCCAAGAAGACGCTGGTGCGCTCCTCGGCGGGCGAGGCAACCGGCCCGGTGGGATTTTTGCGCGTCTACGATAAAGCCTTCGGCGAGATCGCCCAGGGCGGCACGCGGCGCGGCGCCAATATGGCGGTGCTGCGCGTCGATCACCCGGATATCGAAGAATTCATTACCTGTAAAACCGACGAAAACGCCATCACCAACTTCAATATCTCGGTCGGCATCACCGACGCCTTTATGCAGGCAGTGGAAAACGACGCCATGTGGGAGCTGCGCTTCCCCGACGTCAGTGTAGCGGAATACAAGGGCTTCAGCGGCACGCTGGAAGAAGCCGAAGCTGCGGGACTGCCAATCAAAGTACACAAACGCCTGCGCGCCCGTGAGCTGTTCGAGAAGATTGTGGAGCAGGCGCACCACAACGGCGAGCCGGGTGTGCTCTTCCTGGACGCCGCCAACCGTTTCAACCCGGTGCCGCACCTGTACGCGCTCGAGGCGACAAACCCGTGCGGAGAACAATTTTTAGGTCCCTACGAGAACTGCTGCCTGGGGTCGATCAACCTGGCCCAGCATCTGGATCCGCAGGGCAGCGTGGATTGGGAAGGGCTGCGCCAGAGCGTGGTGCTTTCGACCATCTTCCTGGACGACGTGGTGGATGCCAACGCTTACGTGCCGGCAGTGCCGCAGTTGAAAGATGCAGCCTACAACGCCCGCCGCATCGGCCTGGGGATCATGGGGCTGAGCGACCTGATGTACCACGCCGGCATCCGCTACGGTTCCGAAGAGGGGCAGGAATTCGGCGCCCAGGTGATGGAATTCGTGCGCTACCACGCTATGTTGACCAGCGTCGAGCTTTCCCGCCAGCGCGGCCCGTTCCTGGCGATTGAGGGCAGCATCTACGACCCGCAGGAGATGCGCTGGAGCCCGCCGGAGCCGCTGAACGCTTACACGCGCGACTGGGGTCGCCCGGCGGTGGATTGGGATCGGGTAGTGGACGGTATCCTGGAGAACGGCATCCGCAACGCCGCCCAGACCACCGTGGCGCCCACCGGCACCATCGCCACCGTCGCCGGGTGCGAGGGCTACGGCTGCGAGCCGGTTTTCGCCCTGGCGTACACCCGCCACGTTAACGATAACGGCAAAGACCTGCAGCTCGCCTACACCAGCCCGCTGTTCGAAAAGGCGCTGCTCGATTCCGGCCTGGATGAAGACGCCCGCCAGCAGGTGGTCGAGCACGTCATGGAGCACGGCACCTGCCAGGACCTGGACTTCCTGTCCGAGCGCCTGCGCCACACCTTCGTGGTCTCGGCAGATATCCGCGCCGAAGAGCACGTGCGCATGCAGGGTGCGCTGCAGGCCTTCGTGGACAACAGCCTGAGCAAGACGGTCAACTTCCCCCCCACGGCGGAAGTGGAAGACGTGGCTACGGCTTACCAGCTCGCCTGGCAGCTCGGCTGCAAGGGCATCACCGTGTACGTGACAGGCTCGCGCAGCAAGGTGGTGCTTGAAACCAACGCCACCGCCAAACAGAAGCAGGCGACTGATGGCGCGGCTGCATTGCAGCTTGCTGCCCAGCCCGCGCCCGCCCCCGAAGCGCTGCAGGCGCAGCTCCCGATGTGGCACGACAAGAAGAAACCGCGCCCGCGCAGCCTGCGCGGCTACACCTACACGGTGAGCACGCCCTTGGGCAAAGCTTTCATCACCATCAACGAGAACGGCGGCGAGCAGCCCTTCGAGGTGTTCATCAATACCTCCAAAGCCGGCTCGGACACGGCTGCCGTCTCGGAGGCCATTGGGCGCCTGATCTCCTATATCCTGCGGCTGGCATCGCCGGTGGCGCCGCGCGACCGGCTGAAAGAAATCTGGCGCCAGCTTTCCGGCATCGGCGGCGGGCGCTCGCTGGGCTTCGGCCCCAACCGGGTGCGCTCCCTGCCGGACGGCGTCTCCCAGATGCTGGCGCAGTACCTGGAAGAGACCGATCCAGAGAAGCAAGAGGGCCAGCCCGGCAACGGGCACAACTACCGCAGTGAAGCAGCGGCTGGATACGAGCAGACGCCGCTGAAGATCGGGGATCTGTGCCCGGAGTGTGGCGAGGCGGCGGTGGTGAATGAGGAGGGGTGCAGGAAGTGCTACGCGTGCGCGTTTAGTGAGTGTTGAGAGTGTACTGAGTTATTTTGTAACTACTCAGCCATATGATGGAGCGCCTATATCTGGGGAGTATGAACCTGAAAACGCGAATTTCGCCATATATGCTTATGCTATATCTGACCATTTTGTCTGAAATCAGGCTTCCAACGCCGCAGGTGCCGATATTCCTCGAAATAGGCTGAGTAGTTACGAATATTGAAGGAATCAATTATCAGGTTATACCGATTAAGCTATGGCTAACCTCGACGCTCAATATGCAGTTGACGATCGGGTTCGGGCTTTCGAGAACCATGAGGCCGGACTCCTGATATCTCTAGCAGGCCCTGGCACTGGGAAGACCTTTTCGTTTCTCAGGCGAGTTAATGCCATGCTCACTAGAGACAACATACAACCCGGTGAGATTTGTTACCTAACATTCATTAAGGATATTGCTAAAGCCTTTCAATCTGACTATCAGGAGGAATTCTCCCCAGATTTGGACGATGCAAACAAACCCAGGGTCTCTACTCTTCATAGTTTTGCTTGCCGTTTGATACGAAATAGAGGATTCAATATAGGCTATGATGGGCCACTATACTTTACGAGCATAGCCGACTCAGATTCATTTGCGTCACAAGTATTCCTTGACGATCTGTTACCAATTGTTGGGGCAACCGGGCTTAGGACCCGGCCACAACTATGTAACCTCTTGCTGCCAGTTAAGCAAGCCTGGCGCAACAATACCGACCCCCAGACATTACCTCAACCTACGCCAATAATATTCGATGCTGCTCTTCGACTCGCACGAGCATATAGGCTGGTAGATTGGGATCAGGCTATTACGCTTGCCCATGAACTGTTCCTTAATCCAGAGAACCGAGATAGATGGCTAATACAGCTTCAGCATTATCTTGTAGATGAATATCAGGATTTCAACAGCGCCGAACAAGCATTCATAGCAACCCTTGCTTCAACAGTTGCTTCTATGGTAATTGTTGGAGACGACGATCAGAGCATTTTCAGTGGAAGAGGGGGATCCCCTGAGGAGATGAGGAACCTGTTCCACTCTCCAATACACGACCAGGTCTCTCTACTGAGATGTCGTCGGTGTAAGGAAAATATCTTAATTGTCGCAAATAGATATCTGCGCTGGATGTCTCCTGCTGCTCAATCGATGCTTCCATACCACAAAGGGGGGGTAGCTCGCTGCTACTGTTTTAAAAGTTCTAAGGCAGAGATTGAGTATTTAGAGCCTATCCGAAAATTATGTTGAGCAAGATTTGAGAACAGGCCATATGAACAAAAGCGAGCCAGTTTTCTGGTTTTTTGCACCAGCGCGTTGCGATGCTCCGTCGCTTTGCTAACCAGCTGAAAGTTCTTTCGACCACCCAACGTCTGGCTGGGAAGCTCTTTTCACCTGGAAGCGGGCATTCATCTTTTGGCTCATTTCGTCTCCGGCGATGTTTGATGTGCTCGATGTAATTGTGTAGTCCGACAAATTGATGAACGTCTTCATAATCATAGCCTTTGTCTGCACAAAAATGTTGTTCACTGTGAGGTCGTTTGACTACGATGTGAACAATCAAATCATCGGCAGACCATTTATCATGTTCATTCGCACCTGTAATGAATATCGCCAGGGGTGCGCCGCGTTCATCCACCAATAGATGCACTTTGCTGCCGGATTTGCCTCGATCGGTCGGATTCTTGCCTGTTTCGCAGCCACCCAATGGAGCTGAGCTCATCATGCTGTCTACGGATTGCCATTTCCAGCCAATCTTGCATTCTCTGGCATAGTATTTGACCATCTTCTTGAACAGTTTTTCAAACAAGCCTTGTTTCTGCCACGTCTGAAACCGCTCGTGCAAAACACTACTGGAGACATGAAACCATTCTTTTTCAATTGACTTCCATTGGCAACCCGTCCATAGTATGTGCCAAATGCCATCCAGTACATCTCGATTGCTAACCCGCGGGCGACCTGGTTTGCTGACCTTTGGTTCTTTGGGCAAGTGCTTCTTCAGCAATTTCCACAACTTGCCTGGCATACGATATATGCTTTTCGATTTTGTGCTATCCTTTGTCATGGAGACGTTGCCTTTTAGATTGGATTTTCGCAAACCCTGTTCTATCAGGTTTCGTCTCCCTTTTCAATTATTTTTCGGATAGGCTCTTAATATTATACTGACCTCACAATCCATTTCATAGTACCATTAAATAAATGGCTTTGTCAAGCAAATATATGACGGTTTCACTCAGGGATATGACTGATTTATCAATCTAATTGCGCATTATATTCAAACAAAACGTCAA
>JBGSTO010000101.1:0-5521 GCA_041736465.1 Anaerolineales bacterium
CCTTACTGCCGCTGCGCCAGGCAGCCCGCCAGGTGCCCGGCGTCGCCGATGCGATGCTGTTCGGTGACCGCATCCATCTGCGCCTGGCGGTGGATGCAAACGAACCGTTCCTGGCAGATTTGCGCCGGCGCCTGGACGAAACCGGGGGCGAGGTGAGCTCGCTGCGAACGGTGCCTCCACAGCTGGAGGACGTTTTCATGACCCTCGTGGAGGACAATCCATGAACGCGCACAGCGCAAGCGGCGCCGTCATCGCCACCCAGGATCTAACCCGCCGTTTTGGCAGCTTTGTCGCCGTGGATCACGTGACTTTCTCGGTCGAACCGGGCGAAGTGGTTGGCTACCTGGGACCAAATGGCAGCGGCAAAACGACCACCATCCGCATGCTGCTGGGACTGCTGCGCCCCAGCGAGGGCAGCGCCCAGGTGCTGGGATATGATATTGCTGCCCAATCCGAGCAGATCCGCGCCCGGGTGGGATACATGTCACAAAAATTCTCGCTCTACCACGACCTGACCGTTCAAGAGAACTTGAGTTTTTACGCCGGTGTGTACGGCGTAACGCAGCGCCAGCGAGTGGCGGAGGTCGTCGATCTCATCGAGCTGCGCGATGTGCAGCGAGAGCTGGTTGGCAGCCTGTCCACCGGCTGGCGCCAGCGGTTGGCGTTGGGCACCGCCATCGTGCACAAACCCAGCCTGCTGTTCCTGGATGAGCCGACCAGTGGGGTAGATCCGGTGGCGCGGCGCGCGTTCTGGAATCTGATTTATACGCTGGTGGAGCAGGGTGTAACCGCCCTGGTGACCACCCACTACATGGATGAGGCCGAATACTGCGGGCGGGTGGGAATGATGCGGGATGGGCGCCTGCTGGCGATCGATACGCCCACGGCGATCAAAACCCAGGCGATTCCAGGCCTGGCATGGGATGTTTTTCCAGGCGGCGAGGGCGGTGCGGGCGGTCGCCTGCTGCATACGCTGCAAGCGCTGCAGGATTGCCCCTGCGTGCTGCGCACCGGCTTATCGGGCGATCACCTGCGTGCCATCACACCTGCGGATGTGCAGGAAGGAACCCTGCAGGCAGCGCTGCTGCAGGCGGGCATCGAAAACGCCCGCTTCGAAAGGGTAGAACCCACTCTGGAGGACGTTTTCCTGGCGCTGTCTGGAGAGGCTGGCGGAGAAGCCAGCGCTGTAAATAACGCGAAGTGAGCTTATTCGGGCAGCGGCGAGATCTTGAAAGCTGGCGTATAATCATTTTGCATGGACCCCACGTCACCAAAATTCCTGATCGCCGGCCAATTGCTGCGCGAATACATCATCCTGCCGTCCAATCGCGCCCTCCTGGATGTGCCGGGAGGCAACTGCCTGTACGCGGCGGTCGGGGTAGCCGTCTGGGAGCCGCAGTCCATGCCGGCAGTCATTGCACGCGTGGGTGAAGACTACCCCCTGGAGTGGCTGCAGGAATTCAAGCGGCGCGGGCTGGATACACGCGGGGTGCGCGTTCTGCCCTATGCCGTAGATATCCGTTCTTTCGTGGCTTATACCAGCCGCACCAGCCGGGTATACGAAGATCCGGTGGCTTATTTTGCCGGGTTGGGGATGCCATTTCCAAAGGCTTTGCTGGGTTATCACAAAGACCCAAACGCTCTCGACAGCCGCACCACCCTGCAGCCGGTATCGCTTCGCCAGGCAGATGTGCTCGAAGAGTTTCACGAGGCCACCGCGGCGCACCTGTGCCCGCTGGATTACCTCACCCACAGCCTGATGCCGGCAGTGCTGCGCCAGGCCGATTTCACTACCGTGACCCTCGACCCCGGCCCAGGCTACATGAACCCGACCTACTGGCCCGACGTACCCTCGCTCATTACAGGACTGACTGCTTTCCTGCCCTCCGAAGAAGACCTGTGCAACCTGTTCACAGGGCGCAGCAGCGATTTATGGGAAATGGCCGAAGCGTTAGCCGCTTATGGCTGTGAAATCATCGTGATCAAGCGCGGCGAGAGCGGTCAATTGATCTACGATGCCGCCAGCCGCCGCCGGTGGGAGGTCACGGCTTATCCATCCAAGGTGGTGGATCCTTCAGGCGCAGGAGACGCCTTTTGTGGGGGCTTCCTGGCAGGCTACCGGCGCACGTATGATCCCCTGGAAGCGGCGTTGTATGGAAATATCTCGGCGTCGCTGGTTGTGGAGGGCGTTGGGCCATTTTATGCGCTGGATGCTTTACCCGGCCTGGCAGAAGCGCGCTTGAGCGCCGTGCGCCAAACTGTTCGCAAGGTGTGAAGATGACAATGAAACTGATCGATCGCCTTCTGGAGATCGCTGTTCAGATCCAGCAAATCCCCGCGCCGACCTTTCACGAGCAGCAGCGGGCGATCTTCGTGCGCAGCCGTTTTGAAGCCGAAGGCCTGGCGGATGTTTCCATAGATGAAACCGGCAACGTGTACGCGCGCCTGCCGGGCAGCAGTACAGCTCGCCCGCTGGTCGTCAGCGCACACCTGGATACGGTCTTCCCAGCCGGGACAGATCTTACCGGTAAGCGCGGCAGCGACCGCCTGTACGGGCCAGGCATCGGGGATAACTCCCTCGGGCTGGCAGGCCTGTTTGGGCTGCTCTGGGCGCTGCAAGAAGGTGCAGCCAGCCTGCCGGGCGATCTATGGCTGGTAGCCAACGTGGGCGAAGAGGGATTAGGAGATCTGTGCGGGATGCGCGCCGTGGTAGATCGTTTCGCCGAGCTTCCCCTGGCTTATATCGTTCTGGAAGGCATGGCTTTCGGGCAGATCTACACCCGCGGGCTGGGCGTCGAGCGCTACCACATCGAATGCACCACCACCGGCGGGCACTCCTGGGTGGATTACGGCCGCCCGTCGGCCATTCACGAGCTGGCAGCCCTGGTTGCTCGCCTGACCGCACTGCCGCTGCCGGAGCAGCCGCGGACCACATTAAACGTTGGGATCATTACCGGCGGAACGTCCATCAATACCATTGCCGCACAGGCTGCGTTCGAACTGGACCTGCGCTCGGAACACCCCGCAGCCCTGAAAACGCTGGTCAGCCAGGTGGAAGCCCTTGCGGCGCAGGCGTCACGCAAAGACGTGCGCATGCGCCTGAAGGCAATTGGGCACCGCCCGGCAGGTGAAATCTCTGCTGCTCATCCCCTGGTACGCCTTGCGAAGCGCTGCCTGGTGAAACAAGGTATCCAACCCCGGCTGAATATCGGCTCGACGGATGCCAACATTCCCTTCAGCCGGGGTCTGCCGGCTGTATGCATAGGGCTGACCACGGGTGCAGGGGCGCATACGGCATCCGAGTACATCCATACGCAGCCCGCAGCCAAAGGTCTTGAGCAGCTGGTGCAGTTGGTAACAGGCGCTTACCAGCTGTAAAACAATCCTACCAGCCCGAAATGTTCGTCTGCAGTTCTAGTATTCGCCACAAGAAGGGCTTACGTTTGGGGGCGTATAGATGCACACGAAACGATACTTGTTATCAAAGCGCACCGTGACTGCGTACTCATCTACCCCGTAGTCGGCAAATGGGCGCTGGACGGGGTAGCGATCCGGGTTGTTATTGACAGCCAAGACGTACTGGCCGCGCCCGCGTTGAAAAAAGCCATCCACTGCCTTTAGCGGTTGAGGCAGCTCCTCCCGGCTGGCAGCCTGCTGTCCGAGCTGCACCAGGGCGTGGGTGTCTTGCAGCCCCAGGCGCGCTTCTTTCGGGTAGAGATGGACGCTGCCGCTCAGCAGCGACACCCCAAAGATGGCAACCACTGACAAGGCGATCTTCACAAATGAAAACTCAGCGTATTGCAGCTGATTTTCCAAAACCACCAGAACCCAGCGCACCAGGGCAGCGACGGGGATGAACAAAAAGGCGCGCGGCAGCAGGCTGATAAACAGGCCCACAAAAGTTTCCACCAACGTGATAGGGCTTTCGCGCACTTCCAACAAGATGGCGACAGAAGATAGCAGAACACCTGCGAGCGAGCTGACGATCACGCCCGGGATCGCTTCTTCAGGCCAGGCTGCCAATAAACCCAGCAAGCCGCCGAAAAGAACAATGATCAGCACAGCCACCGGGCGCGCCGGGCCATTTAGCTGCAGCGGTATTCCGCTGAGCGCCAGCACATTGATATAGGTTGAAACCAGCCCATACCCCAGACCCATCAGAGCGCCAAAGACAACGCCCAGGGCGCGGCGAGAAAATTCATTCAGCATATTTGTAGAACTCCAGTATTGATTTGGCTAAGGAACCAGGTGCAGCCAGCCGGGCGGTACGATGATTCCAAAGATGATACGCTTTGATCGCACCAGATGTTCAGTCGCTTTTCTCCGCAGCGAATCCCAGGCGTGCGCGCACATCCAGCGCCACTGCTCCCTGACCTTCCGGCAGCACACGCAGGGGGTTGATCTCGATTTCCTTCAACTCCGGAAAATCAGCCGCCAGCCGGGAAAGGCGCAGCAAAGCCTGTACGACTGCACTGCGGTCGGCAGGCAGTAAGCTGCGGTAGCCGCGCAGCTTGCGTCCGGCCCAGGTGCTGGCGAGCATGTGCTCGGCCTCCTCGACGGTCAAGGGCGCCAGCCCAAAGGTGACGTCCTTGAGCCCTTCTACTTCAATCCCGCCTGAACCGAACATGATCAGCGGGCCAAATTGATCGTCCTGCACGGCGCCCAGGATAACCTCCTGACCACCCACCAGCATGGGCTGGAGGTGCACGCCCAGCAGCTTTGCATCTGGCTGAGCTTTACGCGCCTGCTGCATGAGTCCCTCGAAGGCCTCGGCAGCAGCCTCGCGAGAGCCAATGTTGAGCTGCACACCCCCGACATCGCTCTTGTGGGCAATGTCGGGCGAGGCGATTTTCATTGCCACCGGGAAGCCAAGCCGCTGCGCGTGGCGCATGGCCTCTTCAACGCTGGTAGACAGCAGAGTCAGCGGCGTTGGAATGTTATAGGCTTCCAGGATCTGCAGGATTGCTTCCACCGGCAGCAAACCAGGCGGCAGGTCCTTCAGAACCGCGGCGGCTGCCTGGCGGGAGGTTCCGCTTTCAGGCGCCAGATGCTGCCCGGCGCGCTGCAGAAACTCCGCCCGCTGTGCCAGGATGGCAAGCGCCGAGGCCGCCCTTTCTGGGAAGCGGTATTCCGGCACACGCGCAGCGCGGAAATGCTCCACCGCTTCCTGGATCAAGCGCTCACCCATCAGCGCGATGATAACTGGTTTACCGGCTTCGTGAATGACCGGGATGAGCTTCTTCGCCACTGCTCCGGCGGTGTGCATGGGAGGCGGCGGCAGGATGACCAGCACGCCGCACACTTCGGAGGCCTGCAGCAGCACCTGCAGACAGGCAGCGTACTGCTCGGGCGTCGCCGATGCAAGCATATCCACGGGGTTGTTCAGGCTGGCTGCAGCCGGAAGCAGCGCCTGCAGCGCGGCCTGTGTTTCCGGCTGGAGATCGACCAGATGCAAACCGCTGGCTTCGAGAGCATCCGCCGCGGTCACACCCGGGCCGCCGGCGTTGGTCAGCACCGCCAT
>JBGSTO010000129.1:0-5360 GCA_041736465.1 Anaerolineales bacterium
CCGGCGACCAGCACGGGGTGAGCGGCTTGCTCGGCTTCCTGGCGGGCGATGGCTGCTGCGGCACGGTTTAGCTCGATTGCACGCTCTGCCAGGCCGTTGCGCTCCAGGCGCACGCGGCTGCCGCCGAAGGAGTTGGTCAGCACGATCTGCGAGCCGGCCTGGATGTACAGCCGGTGCACCCGGCGCACGTCATCGGGGCGCTCCACGTTCCACAGTTCGGGGGATTCGCCGGGGTTGAGTCCGGCAGACATGAGCATGGTGCCCATGGCGCCGTCGAGCAGGATGGGGGATGGGTTGGCAAGCAGGTCGGTCAGGGTGGACATGTGGGCCTCCTGGGAGGGAAAGGATGGAGGAAATTATACCCCACCTGAAGGATGCGGATTTTGGCGTGGATGCAGGCAGCGCGCCGAGCGGGAAAAGTTGTGTTTCGTAGGGGTAAAGCATTTGCCAGAGTCTCGCCGGTGGAGGCACGTCCTGCTCCAGGCAAATGCTTTACCCGCTCTCGCAGCATGGCAGACAGGCGCGGCGGCCAAAGCATCCGGCTGGAGGATGATCTGGCAGGTGCGAGTCGACTTTGCCGGATGCTGTTGCCCCTACAATAATACCAGAAACTGGGAGTCATGTGAGTCTGCCTGACCTGCCTGTGAGAAAGTGTTACAGCAATGAATTACATCTGTCACTACTCCCCTTTGTAAATTTATTGTAGAATAATAGGAGTTATACGCACCTGGGGAGCTCCAGCAGCGCCCGGATGACAGTCTCGCTGCCCTCCTACAGGCTGCGCAAACGCAAAAAACTTACCGGTTTATCCGAAGGTATCTCGTGCTGATTTATTGGTAAGTCAGTATGTAGATACCTTTTTGTTTTTCCCGGCAAAGGCCAAGGTCTGTCGTTGGAAGTTAATCTTCGTAGCGTATCCAATGACACCAACAATGCAGTCACAGGAGGTGCAGCGCGGCATGAATGTGAATCGAAGAATCAGCATTTGAACCGGACAAACACTTGAGGAGAAATAAACAATGGCAGAAATAGGAAAAGATACACTGCTGTCCCTCTACCGGACGATGATCAAGATTCGCGTATTTGAGTCGCGTGTGAGCGAATTATTTGCCCAGGGCAAACTGCCCGGCTTCATCCACCTGTACATCGGTGAAGAAGCGGTTGCCACCGGTGTTTGCGCTCACCTGTCGGATGGCGACTACATCACCAGCACCCACCGCGGGCACGGTCACCTGATCGCCAAGGGCGGCGACCTGAAGCTGATGATGGCTGAGCTGTACGGCAAGCGCACCGGCTACTGCAAGGGCAAGGGCGGCTCGATGCACATTGCCGATGTGGACTTGGGCATCCTGGGCGCCAACGGCATCGTCGGCGGCGGTCCGCCGATTGCCACGGGCGCAGGTTTCGCCATCAAGTACAGGGGCGACGACAATGTGGTCGTGTGCTTCTTTGGAGATGGCGCCTCGAACCAGGGCACCACGCACGAAGGTATGAATATGGCCTCCATCTGGAAGCTGCCGGTCGTTTTCGTGTGTGAAAACAACTTCTACGGCATCTCACTCTCCCAGGCGGAGCACCAGTCGATCGCGGATATCGCCGATCGTGCTGCGGGCTACGATATCCCTGGGGTGGTGGTTGATGGCAATGACGTCATGGCTGTCTACGAAGCCACCGCCGAGGCAGTGAAACGCGCGCGAGCCGGGCACGGCCCCAGCCTGATCGAATGCAAGACCTACAGGCACCGCGGCCATTTCGAAGGCGATCCCACCGTTTACCGCAGCAAGGAAGAGCTGGAGGCCTGGATGAAGAAAGATCCCATCCCACGCCTGGAGGCCAGCTTGAAGCGCGTGGGCGTGCTGGACGACGCCCAGATCGCTGCCATCCGCAAGGAGATGGCAGACCAGGTGGATGAATCGGTTGTCTTTGCTGAAGACAGCCCCTGGCCTGAGCCATCCGAGCTGCTGGAAGATATTTACACCGGACCGGCGGTCGTGGTGTAGGCGAAAGGAGAGAACCATGAGAAAGCTAACCTATGCAGGGGCTTTGAATGAAGCTCTCAAAATGGAGATGCGCCGCGACCCCAAGATTTTTATAGCCGGCGAAGATGTGGGCCAGTATGGGGGCATTTTCGGGGTAACGGGAGGCCTGCTGGATGAATTCGGGCCTAAACGCGTGGTGGACACCCCAATCACCGAGAGCGCCATCGTTGGCATGGCAGTCGGCGCGGCTGCCGCAGGCCTGCACCCGGTGGTCGAACTGATGTTCATCGATTTCATCGGGGTTTCGCTGGATCAGCTTTTCAACCAGGCTGCGAAGATGAAATACATGTTTGGCGGCAAGGCGACCCTGCCATTTGTGCTGCGCACGGAATGCGGCGCAGGCATGGGCGCGGCGGCGCAGCACTCGCAGTGCCTGGAGTCCTGGTTCATGCACGTCCCCGGCTTGAAGGTGGTGATCCCCAGCACGCCTTATGATGCCAAGGGGCTGCTGATCACCGCCATCCGAGATAACAACCCGGTGGTGTTCATCGAGCATAAGATGCTCTATGGCACCGAAGGCGAAGTGCCGGAAGAAGAGTACACCATCCCATTCGGCAAGGCTGATATCAAGCACGCCGGCACCGACGTTACCGTGGTGGCGACGCTGGCGATGGTGCCCAAGGCACTGGCGGTGGCGCAGGAGTTGGCGAAGGAGGGCATCAGCGTCGAAGTGGTGGATCCACGCACGCTGACGCCGCTGGACGAAGACACGATCCTGGAGTCGGTGAAGAAAACCCACCGCCTGGTGATCGTGACCGAGGAAGTGGGACACGCCGGCAGCAGCGCGGAGATCGCAGCCCGGGTAGCCGAGAAAGCGTTCGACTACCTGGATGCGGGCATCCGCCGCGTGACGGCGCCGTTCTCACCGGTGCCGTTCAGCCCGGCGCTGGAGAGCCTGTTCATCCCCAGCGAAGCCAGGATCATGGAGGCGGTGCGCGCAGTGCTCGGCGCGCCGGAAGCTGTCTAGAAAAATTCGATCTCCCTTTCCAGGGGGCGGGAGTTTCCCCGCCCCCTGAAGGGTCACGTCCAATAACTGGAGGCCTATGGCTCTCAAAGCTGCGTTCATTTTTCTTGCGCCGCAGGTCGATCCACAGGTGCACCGCCAGACGGTGGTCACGCCCCAGGTGGAGCTAACCGCGGTCGCAGTCAAAGACTATACAGAGGCCGTGCGGGTATGCCTGGAACTGCTGGAAGAAGGGATCGTTGCCTTTGAACTTTGCGGCGGTTTTGGTAACGCCGGGACGGGCATCGTCGCCAAGGCGCTGCAAGGCAGAGCTCCGGTAGGGGTGGTGCGCTTCGATAATCACCCCGGTTTGGAGTTCAAAAGCGGCGACGAAATATTTTAAATAAAAGCTTGTCGTTAGAAAAATTGGAGGCGCATTGTGACCAGCATTGGGATCATCGCCAACCCGGCCTCCGGCAAAGATATCCGCCGGCTGATCGCCCACGGTTCGGTATTCGACAACCAGGAGAAAGTGTCCATCGTGCGCCGGGTGATGCTTGGATTGGAATCGGTGGGTGTGGAGAAGGTCATCTTCATGCCCGATTACTTCGGCATCGGGCGGCGAGCGCTGGAAGGCATCCAGAGCAAACTGATTGTCGAGACCCTGCCCATGAAAATGGAGGCCAACCAGGAAGACTCAACCCTGGCGGCGCGCCTGATGCGTGAGGCGGGCGTGGGCGCCATCATCACCCTGGGCGGCGACGGCACCAACCGTGCAGTGGCGAAAGAAATCGGGGATGTGCCGCTGATGCCCATCTCGACCGGCACGAACAACGTCTTCCCGCAGATGATTGAAGGCACTGTGGTCGGTCTGGCAGCCGGGATCGTCGCCCGCCGCCTGCTTCCGCTCGAAGATACCACCATCCGCCAGATGCGGCTGGAGGTGCTGCGCGCGGAGGAGATGATCGACATCGCCCTGGTGGATGTGGTGGTGAATATCGAAGCCTTCATCGGTTCCAGGGCGGTGTGGGATATGTCGAAGGTGCGGGAGATCATCTTAACCCGCGCTTCGCCGAGCAATATCGGGCTGTCATCCATCGGCGGCGGCCTGTACTGCGAGAAATTAGACCATAAGCACGGCGTGTATCTGCGCCTGAATGAGGGTCATGGGCAGCTCGAGCTGACTGCGCCGATTGCCCCGGGGCTGGTTGAAACGATGCACATCGCCGGGTACCGGCTGCTGGAGGTCGGCGCTGAGATCACGGTGGCGTATTCGCCCTCCATCCTGGCGCTGGATGGTGAACGCGAGGTGGTGATCGAATCCGGCGAAGACATCCGGGTGCGTTTATCAGAGAACGGCCCGCTGCTCATCGATCTGCACCGCACCATGGAGCTGTCGGCCCGCGAAGGGTTGATGGTGAAGACCAGGCTGCCTCCGCGGGCGGAAGGCACCTGCCTGCTGCACGCGCTGGGCCTGTGCCTGGATCCGCTCGAAGAGTGCCGGGAGGAGCTGTGAACATGGCGCACGACAAGCCAACCCTGAAGCGTTTTATCCTGGAATTTGGTATGGGTCTGGACCAGCACGGGCAGAACCCAACCAGCGCAGCTTGCAAGGCGGTCAAGGACGCGGTGGCGCGCAGCTGCCTGGCGGGGTTGATCGAGATCGTGCGGCTGCAGGATGTCAACGACATGCTGGTCGAGATGCACGTCGCCTGCCCCTTCCCGGAACGGGTGGACAAGCAGGCTGTGCTGGATGCCTTGCCGTTCGGCAAGAAGACGCTGCACCTGGAACCCGGCGGCATGATCGCGCACGGGCTGTTTCAGCCTGAGCTGGGCGATCAAAGCGATGAGACATTGATTGCCAACGCGGCCATTACCGTGTGGGTGGATGTGGATAAGATGCTGCAAAAGTGGCAGGCAGGATAAGCAGCCATCCTCGAATAGGACACGAATACACGAACGTTTACCTGGATGCATTCGGGTATTCGTGAAAAATTCGTGGACGGTTGTTTCAGTAAACGTGCTATTTCAGGAGAGACGCATGGCAACCAAAATCATTATGCCAAAACTGGGCATGGCGATGAAAGAGGGCATGCTGGCAAAGTGGGCAGTGGCAGACGGCGCCCAGGTATCGGCTGACGATACCATCGCTATCATCGTTACCAAAAAAATCACTTACGAGTTGAAAGCGCCCGCCGGCGGCATCCTGCACCAGCGGGTGCGTTCTAAAGAAAATCGCCCGGTGGGCGCGGTGATCGGCTATATCGCCGCGCCGGGCGAAGCTGTCCCCCAGGGAGACGAAGCTGGAACGCCTGCCGGAGTTGTACCGCTGGCGGAAGCCGGTGCGCGGGCTGCACCTGCCGCCGCAGCGCCGCCAC
>JBGSTO010000165.1:0-1671 GCA_041736465.1 Anaerolineales bacterium
TTTTCAGCACTCTGAAATGTGAGCAGGTTCATCACCAGAACTACCAAACACGAACGGAGGCTAGCAGAGATATTTTCGAATACATCGCCGCGTTTTATAATACCGTCAGACGGCACTCGACCTTGGGCTATCAGTCGCCGAGCCAATTCGAGGCCGACCATCAGAATTCCCCTTAACTATCTGTCCACTAAATGGGGTGAAGCCCACCTTCCCCCACCCTCCTTCGCGCCTTCGCGTCTTCGCGGTTAGCTCTTAACTTAGTGCCCTTCCTCCTCACTTCGTGTCCTTAGTGTTTCAGCTTTTTCCCTCACCCCACCTGCAGCACCCTCAGCATCTCCCTCGCAAACCGCTCGAACCTCCACGGCGACTCACGCAGCACCTCCCGCAGCTCCTCCACACTCGCCGGCGCCTCCCTCGCCAGAGCATACATCAAATCGCGCGGCAGCACCACATCCGAAGGCACCCCCATACGCACCCCCGTCGTCTTACGCCACTCGCGCAGCCTATCCAGTCGCGCCAGGTACGCATCGCCCGGTCTCTCATTCTGCGGCGGATGGATCGCAGGGCTTTTCAACCCGCGCTGCACCGCTGCCAGCAGCCCGCGTCCATGGCGAGCGATCTGGCGGTCGGTCATCCCCGAAAGCCTGCGCAGGTCCCCCTCATCTTGCGGGCAGGCGTAAGCGATCTCCAACAGCGTCTTATCGCCGATCACCTTGAATAAAGGCCGGTCCGACGTGCGCGCCACATCCTCCCGGTAGCGGCACAACATCTGCAGCACAGCCGCCTTCTGCGGCGTCAAATCCTGCGCCCCGTTGATCCGCCACGGATCGTCCACGCGGCCCTCCCCGTTTGTCCGGTTGTTAGCCTGCGGCATCCGGCGGAAATCCTCCTGCGCCAGCTCCCACAGCCCGCGCCGCTTCAGCTCCGCCCCCAACCGCTGGCGCAGGCCAATCAAATAATGCGTATCCAACCGGGCATAATTCAGCAGCAGCTCCGGCAGCGGGCGCTGCCCCCAATTGGCGCGCTGGTAGCGCTTGTCCAGCCTCACGCCGAACTCCTCCTCCAGCATAGAACCCAGCCCCACCGCCTGGCGCCCCAACACTCGCGCCGACACCATCGTATCGAACAGATTATCGAACTCGAAGCCGAAATCCCGCTTCAGGCAGATCAAATCGTACTCCGCCGCGTGAAACACCTTTTCGATGTGCGGATTGGCAAACAGCTCGCCCAACGGCGAAAGATCGTCCAACGCCAGCGGGTCAACCAGGTAATCTGCTTGCGGATAGGAAAATTGGATCAAACACACCCGCTCGCGGTACGCGTACAGGCTGTTCGATTCGGTATCCACAGCCACGATGGGCTGCTTCAGCAGCTCGCGCGCCAGGTCTTGCAGCGCCGCGCTGTGCACGATAAGAATGGGGTCGGGCAGAGTTAGAGCGGTCATACTGGCTACATTATAGCCCATCTCCACTACGGCACGCGCTTCTCCATCACCAGCGCGTCCTCGCCATCCTGGTAATAATCGGGCCACAGCCCTGAATCGATATAGCCCAGGCTGCGGTACAAACCAATGGCACTGCGATTAGAGACGCGCACGTTCAGGCGCATGTACGGCATCCCTGCCTGCCGCTCGCTCGCCAGCAGCAGCAGCGCCCCGATGCCGCGCCCGCG
>JBGSTO010000167.1:0-3162 GCA_041736465.1 Anaerolineales bacterium
CGTCGGCGAAACCGGCGGCGACTGCGAGATGGAATACGAAGACCCGCCAGATACACCCGACGATGATGAGTGCACCCTGGGGGTCGACCCCATGTACATCATCGCCGATACCGAGACCATCGAGGATGAGATCCTATGCCAGAAGCCACCCAATTCCGGCCTGCCGCTGGGCGCCCTGGACTGCGACATTGACGATGATGGCGAGGACGATTTGGCTCTGATCTCGGGCGGCAACCGCGCCTGGCTCTTCCTGGCTGACCCCAAAGCCGATTACAACGCCCAGATACCCGGCGCCGGCGCCGCCGCGCTCAAGGACTGGGTGGAGAACGGCTTTCCTTACGATGTCTTTGTCCACACCTGGTTTGCCGGGCAGACCGGCGCCGTCACCTCGGTTTACAAAGCAGTGGATGATTTCCAGGTGGGCAACCTGGTGATCATGCCGGTTTTCGATGAGTACTGCCCGGACCCGCCCGATCCGGATAATCCCCTCGGTCCCTGCGCCAGCCTGGTGCATCCTGAAGACGAGGTTGTAAAAAGCTCGCCCCACGACTACTTCCATGTGATCAGCTTTGCCCTCTTTCATGTCACCTGCGTGGATGATGGCGGCAATGGCAAGTGCCCGGCGCACGTGAAAGCCGCCGAATCGGACCCGTCCAAGACTTTTATCAAAGCAAAAACCATCGAGGGTTGCTTCGTTGAAGGCTACGTGCCCGGCCTGCGCCGCGGCACCGGTTCCCCCTGGGATGCCGGCGCCTACACCATTTACTTGAGCCGTTAGGTTTGCATCGAGGAGGCCTGTTTTGAGCCGCACCGCACGCTTCGGGATTTTATTCGTACTGCTGGGCCTGGTTCTGGCCGTGGCCGGCATTTACGTGGTCGCTAATATCGTCCGCCAGAGCCTGACGCCCCTGCCCGTCGCCACCCCCATCCCACCGGTAACCGAAAAGGTGGTTGTCACCACCCACGACGTCACCCTGGGGGCTGTGCTGCAGGCCGGCGATCTGGCGGTGGTGGAGGTGCCGGTCGAGCTGGTGCCGCTGGGCGTGCTGCGCGCCCCCGAAGAAGTCATCGGGCGCATGACCAAGATCCCGCTGGTGTCCGGAGAAATGATCCTGCCGCACCACCTGGCCGACCCCACCAACGTGCAGCGCGACCTGGCTTTCGTGCTGGGCGATGACCAGGTGCTGATGGCCTTCCCGGCCGGCGACCTGCTCAGCCAGCTTTACCTGCTGCAGCCCGGCGACCTAGTCGATATCCTGGCCTCCTTCACCGTACCCGTGCAGAACGATGACCTGGTGGTGGTGGCAGAAGAGGACCAGCAGGACGAGGAAGTGCTGTTCACCTTCGACGCCCTGCAGCGCGTGACCATCTCAGCGGTGATCGTCGAGATCATCGAAACCCGCAGCAGGTCGAGCTCAAGCAGTGCACTGGCTGGTGACGGCGAAGAAATACTGGCGCAGGGCACCCCGCAGCCCACCCCTACCCCGGCGCCCTCGGAAGTCGACGTGCAGGCCATCCTGCTGGCGCTCTCCCCCCAGGACGCGCTGGTGCTCAAGCACCTCAAAGACAGCGGGGCGATTATCGACATCGTGCTGCGCGCGCCCACTTCGAACCAAAACTTCGAGCTTGACCCGGTGATGCCGGATTACATGATCGACCGCTACCGCCTGGAGGTCGAACGTTGAGCGCACAGGCGCACCGTGTTGGACAGTGGTTATACCGGTAGCAGAGCGTAGAAAGGAACCTGGAGATGATGCCAAACCTCAGCAGCCCGACCCGTATTGTAGCGATCAGCGATGCCGGGCCAACGCAGCAGCAGATTATCGATACCCTCAGCGCGCAGCAGGATTTCACTTTAGTCGCCCTGCTGCACGATATCGAGCGCACCGGGCGCGAGCTGCGCGCCGCCGAACCAGAGATCATCTTGATCGACCACCAGATCGGCGGGCAGCCCACCCTGGACTTGATCGATGACCTGGCCATGCAGTTCCCGGAGGCCGCCCTGGTGGCCATCATGCCGGATAACAATCCGCTGCGCGCCCAGCAGGTGACCCTGGCGGGGGCGCGCGCCTTCATCGTGCAGCCCTTTACCCAGGTCAACCTGCTGAGCACGCTGCGGCGGGTGCGCGACCTGGAGCGAAGGCGGGCTAAACCGCAGAGCGAAGCCCAGCCCAAAGAAACCGGCAGCCAACCGCTGCGCACCCTGGCGGTGTACAGCCCGCGCGGCGGCTGCGGCTGTTCGACGGTGGCTGCCAACCTGGCGATCGCCCTGCGCGAGAAAACCGGCAAGCGCGTGCTGCTGTTGGAAGGCAAGCTGTTCTTCGGTCACCTGGACATCCTGCTCAACCTGCGCACCCGCAATACCCTGGCAGATTTGATCCCGCATGCCAACAGCATCGATGAAGGCCTGGTGCGCGAAGTGATCACGCCGCACGTTTCCGGCATCGATGTGCTGCTGGGGCCGACCGATGTGCAGTTTGCGCAGGGCATTCGCGCCCAGGACCTGTACGGTGTGACCGCCAGCCTGCAGCGCCTGTATGATTTCGTGGTCATCGACGCCGGCTCCACGCTGAACGAGAATACGGTCACCCTGCTCGACCTGGCCGATCGCATCCTGCTGGTGACCAACCCGGACCTGGCCGCCCTGCACGACGCCAGCCGCTTCCTGCAGCTCAGCCAGTCGCTGGCCTACCCGCCCGGCAAGGTGCTGGTGCTGCTCAACCGGGCTGATGTCCCCGGTGGGGTGAAAACCCGCGATATCCGCGCCGCACTGCGCCACGAGCTGAGTCTGATAGTGCCCGATGGCGGCCCGGACGCCCTGCGCAGCCTGAACCGGGGTGTGCCGCTGGTGTTGAAGTACCCGCGCAACCCGGCCAGCCTGGCGTTCAAGAGCATGGCTAACTCGCTTGCCAGCCAGGGCGACTCCCAGCCCGGCCGGGCCACCGGCGCCGCGCCTGTCAAAGCAAAAGCCAAGCGCCAGGCCCTGAACAAGCCGGCCGCTTCGTGAGCGCGGATTTGACTTAAGAAAGGCAGCCGCATGTCTTCCACCCTGCTGATCACTCTGCTCCTTGCCGGTATCATCGCCCTGACCGGGCTGCTGGCTGCCGTGGGCTTCCGCCGCCTGGCGGTTGGCGACGAGGACCTGCGCGAGCGCATCCAGGC
>JBGSTO010000575.1:0-3237 GCA_041736465.1 Anaerolineales bacterium
GGTGCTGGCAGTGGTGGATGGCTGGCTGGCGGGCTCACCTGAGCAGCGCCTGCTGCAGGCGATCCTCGCAGATGGGCTGGCAACCATGCGCCGAGAGCAGCCGCAGGCGCTGCTGGCAAAGATCGATGGCTGGGTCAACAGTAGCCGCCGCCACCTGCGCAAGACCGGGCTGGCATGCCTGGCAATCCTGGCAGAGTCGGACTCGGCGGAGCTTCCGCCGCAGGTGTTCGACCTGCTGCAGCCGCTGGTTTACCAGCTTCCGGATGAGCTGAAGCAAGATGTGCTCGAGCTGGTGCGCAGCCTGGCGCAGCGCCTGCCGGCGGAAACTGCCTTCCTGCTGCGCCAGGGACTGGATACGCCCAACAACGCCAAAGCCGCCTGGGTGCTGCGCAAAGCCATGGACAACTTTCCGGAGGGAATGCAGCCGGATTTACGCCAGGCGCTGCGCAATGCGACCCGATCCACGCAATGACCGCCGAGTACAATCCGCCCATCCCCCAAAAATTATCTATTCCCCTATTTATGGTATAATTCGCCCGCTTGACTAGCCCTGCCTGCGGCTCAACGGCTGCGGGTATGGAGACCTGCTCAGTAAATCTATATTAAGGAGTCTGCAGACGTCATGACTATCGATAAAGAAGCTAAAACCGAGTTGATGAAGGAGTTTTCCCGGCACGAAAAAGACACGGGTTCGCCCGAAGTGCAGATCGCGATCCTGACCAATCGCATTACCTACCTCACCGATCACCTGCGCGCACACAAGCATGATGAATCTTCACGCCGTGGGCTGCTCAAGTTGGTGGGACAGCGCCGCAGGCTGCTGGCATACGTTCGCCGGAATGACTTCCCGCGTTACATGGCCCTCACCGAGCGGTTGAAGATCCGCCGCAAGTAATTTGCTCTCCAGCAATTTCACACTACGGAGGTTGGCTCAGGATCAGTGAGCACTAATCACTGATCCTGTTTTACGTTTATTTTTTATTTACTCACCCACCGGTTAGGAATTGAGAGGCGCCGACAAGCTGCTAATAAACTGCTTGCCGCCGGCTCTCAGTCCCTGACCAGGTGGGAACTATCAGGAGACAATAGAATGAAACCAGAAGGCTTTAAATTTAATGCCGCCGTTGGCGCTAAGACGCTCACCTTTGAAACGGGTAAGCTGGCGCAGCAGGCGGGCGGCGCAGTAACCCTGCGCCTGGGCGATACCATGATTTTCGCCGCCGCAACCATGGGCGATGTGCGCCCTGGCATCGATTTCTTCCCGCTCACCGTAGATTACGAAGAGCGCATGTACGCCGGGGGTAAGATCCCAGGCTCGTTCTTCCGCCGCGAAGGGCGCCCCACCGAAGAGGCCATCCTGACGGCGCGCCTGACCGATCGCCCGCTGCGCCCACTCTTCCCCAAGGATCTGCACAACGACGTACAGATCATTCTGTATGCCTTCTCCACCGACGGCGAGAATCCCATCGACATCCTGGCGGTCAATGCCGCTTCGGCTGCGCTGATGATCTCGGACATCCCCTTCGGCGGACCGGTAGGCGCGGTGCGCGTCGGGCGTATCGAAGGCCAGTTCGTGCTCAACCCCACCTATGCCGACTTGGAATATTCTGACCTTGACCTGCGCATCGCCGGCACGCGCGATGCCATTTTGATGGTCGAGGCCGGCGCCAAGGAAGTCAAAGAAGACGTTATGGTTGCCGCCCTGGAATTCGGGCACCAGGCGATCCAGTCGCTGGTAGCTGTACAGGAAGAGATGGCAGCCAAATTGGGCAAGGCCAAGCGCGCCTACCCGCCCTACGCCCTGGATGAAAGCATCAAGTCCAGCGCCGCCGAGCGCGTCATGCCGGCGATCAACACCATCCTGGACACCCCCTACGAGAAAGCTCGCTTCTACGATGCCATCGAGGCAGCCCGCATCGCGCTAGTGACCGAGATGAGCGCCGAAGATGAGAGTCTGGCCGCCCCGGCCAAAGAAGCATTCGATGCCGCCTTCAAGAAGGCAGTGCGCGAGCGCATCCTCAACCAGGGTCTGCGTATCGACGGGCGCGATCTGACCAGCGTTCGCCCCATCTGGTGCGAGGTGGATGCCAGCCCGCGCGCCCATGGTTCGGCAATCTTCACCCGTGGAGAGACCCAGGTGCTCACCCTGGCAACGCTCGGCACGCCGCGCGAAGCCCAGGAGCTGGACAACCTGACCCCCACCGATACCAAGCGCTACATGCACCACTACAACTTCCCGCCCTTCTCCACCGGCGAAGCCAAGATGCTGCGCGGCGCCTCCCGCCGCGACATCGGTCACGGCGCGCTGGCGGAACGCGCCCTCATTCCGGTGATCCCATCGGAAGCCGATTTCCCCTACACCCTGCGCCTGGTATCTGAGGTGCTGTCCTCCAACGGCTCCAGCTCGATGGCCTCGGTGTGCGGCTCCACCCTGGCGCTGATGGATACCGGGGTGCCCATCAAGTCGCCGGTTGCCGGCGTCGCCATGGGATTGATCAAAGAAGGCGAGCACTACGCCATCCTGACCGACATCCTGGGCGCCGAAGACCACCTGGGCGACATGGATTTCAAGGTCGCCGGTACGACGAAAGGCATCACTGCCCTGCAGATGGATATCAAGATCAAGGGCATTACCTCCCAGATCATGTCAGAAGCATTGGAACAGGCCCGCATCGGCAGGTTGGCGATCATGGAGACGATGATGGATACGCTATCTGCGCCGCGTCCGGAGCTGAAACCGCACGCGCCACGCATCACCGTGGTCAAGATCCCGGTAGACAAAATCGGGTTGATCATCGGCCCCGGCGGCAAGACCATCCGCAGCATCCAGGAAGAAACCGGCGCTAAGATCGACATCGGCGAAGACGGCTCGGTGTTCATCGCCACCGCCGACGGCGACAGCGCCCGCAGGGCGGTCGAACGCATCGAAAGCATGACCGAAACGCCGGTTATCGGGCGCATCTACACCGGGCGTGTGGTGCGCATCACCGACTTCGGCGCCTTCGTCGAGATCCTGCCGGGTATCGACGGCATGGTGCACATCTCGCAGCTCGACAGCACCCGCGTCGAGAAAGTGGAAGATATCGCCACGATGGGCGAGGAATTGACCGTCATGGTCACCGCCATCGACGATGCCGGTAAGATCCGCCTCTCCCGCCAGGCAGTGCTGGAAGGATGGACGGCAGAAGAAGCCCAGGCGCGCGATTCGCGCCGCAGCGGTGGGGGTGGTCGTCCGGG
>JBGSTO010000576.1:0-4656 GCA_041736465.1 Anaerolineales bacterium
CGTGCTGGCAGCCATCGCAGATTGCGACGTGCTGCTCATGGCTGCCGCCGTCGCCGATTTTCGCCCCACCGCGCCGGCGGAGAATAAAATCAAGAAAGAAGCCGGCCCCCCCACCATCTTGCTGGAAAAGACGCCCGATATCCTGCTCGAGGTAGCCCGGGTGCGAGAAATGACCAGCCGCCCGCTGGTGGCGGTTGGCTTCGCCGCAGAAAGCCAGTCGCTGCTGGAAAACGCCCGCCGCAAGCTGCAGGAAAAGCGCCTGGACCTGATCGCCGCCAATGACATCAGCGCCGCCAGCGCCGGCTTTGGCGTGGATACCAACCGGGTGACCTTGCTGCACGCTTCCGGAAACGTCGAGAGCCTGCCGTTGATGAGCAAGGCCGAGGTCGCCGCCCACATCTTGCAGCGCGTGGTTTCGCTGCTGGCAGGAGAGCCGGGATGACGGCAGAACAATTCCTGGTGCACGTTTGCCCGCGTCTCGATTGGCTTGCGGCGCAAGCCAGCGGCAGCTACCGCGCCGTTTCCCTGGAAAGAGAGGGCTTCATCCACTGCTCGCGCCCCGAGCAGGTGTCCGGTGTGCTGCAGCGCTTCTTTGCGGGTCAGAGTGATCTTGTGCTGCTGTGGATCGATGCGCAGCGCCTGCAAGCCGAGCTGCGCTGGGAAGCCGCCGATGGCGAGCTGTTCCCCCACCTGTACGGCGAACTCAATCTGGATGCAGTCAGCCGTGTAGAGACGTTACCCAGCTAGTTCTTCCAGGATCTCTGCCAGGCGTTCCGCCAGGGCAGGGCGGTCGAAATTCTCCACCACACACTGCCGCCCGCACCGCCCCATCTCCCGCCCTTCTTCGCGATGATCCGCCAGGTAGCGGATCGCCTTTGCCAGAGCCTGCGGATCGCCGGGCGGAACGCATAAGCCCGCTCCCGCGCCCTGCACCACCTCGCGGATCACCCCCTCGATCGCCAGCACAACCGGCCTGCCGGCTGCCATATAATCAAATACCTTGTTGGGATACACAGTGCGGTACATAGCGACCGGCTTCAGGATGGCGATGCAGGCATCCGCGGCTGCCAGAGCCTGAGCCATGCCGGTCTTGGGCAGGGGAGGCATAAACAACACGTTATCCAGATTCATTTCTGCGGCGCGCTGCTGCAGCTTGGGTTTATCCTTACCGTCTCCCAGCAGCAGAATAACGATATCCGCACGCTCAAGCAGCAGCGCGGCAGCATCCAGCAGCACCTCCAGATCGTTGGACAATCCATGCGCGCCGGCATACATCGCCACGAACTGCTGCTGCAAGCCCGCCTGGCGGCGAAAGTCTTCGCCTGCCTCAGCCGGATCGAACATGGCACCCTCCGCGCCGTTCGGAACAAGCACAATTTTCCGCGCGCCGCGCTCTTTGACGTGCTGGATGAAGCCGGGAGAATTTACCAGCACCCGCTCGGCGCGCCGGTACAGGAAGCGCTCTAACCCCTCCGACAGGCGGATCAGCAGCGGGTGGCGCAGCACGCCTACCGCCACGGCAAAAGCGGGCCACAGGTCGCGCACCTCGAACAGGAACGGCACGCCCTTGAGCCGCGCCAGCGCCCAGGCGGTCGCCGCCAGGAAGATCGGCGGCGAAGTGCCCCACACCAGGTCGACCAGCTTTACGCCCAGCCCGATCACAAACGATGACAGCATGAAGCTCAGGAAGCTGAAGATGCGGTGCACAAAGCTGCGGTGCAGCGCCGCGTAGGTGTAGGCGCGCAGCACGGTGACGCCCTGGTCATCGACCTGGCGGGTGGCCCAGGGAATACGCCCCTCGCCCGGTTTTCCGGTCAGGTAGCTCACCGGGCTGGCAATGATCGTCACCTGGTGCCCGCGGCGCCTCAGATGGCGCGCCAGCTCGTGATGGCGGGTGCCGCCGGGCTCGTCCAGGGCGGCAAATGCCTGGTGGATTAACAAGATGTGCATGGTTTGCTCGGGCTTAACCTTCCAGCCGCCACTCGGTCTGCAGGCTGAATGGCAGCGGTAGGAGCACCTCGACTGCCAGCGAAAGCGCGGGCTGCAGCTTTCCATAAGTCGGCGCCCACCAGCCGCGCGTGGGCGCTGTATCGCCGCTCCCCGCCAGCAGGCTGCCGGCGCGCGCCAGGCTGAAAGTCAGGTGATTTGCAGGCAGCGTCTCGCCTGCACTCCTGACCTGAATGGTTAACAGCACCTTGCCCGCCGGCGCATCCAGCCGCAAGCCGGCAAGCGCATCCTCTTCCAGCACTTGCCACGGCAGGTCGGGCAGCAGCCAGTGCAGGCGCACTTTTGCCGGGCGGCTGCGAGGAAATTCCTCATTTGCCAGAAGCCGGTCTTCCACCCGCCAGCCGCATGCAGTGCTTTCCACCTGTCTCTCGTGGCGTACGCCCCGGTGCTGGTAGCCGTCGTGTACGGCGGACGCGGTTTGCCAGGCGCCGTCCGGGAGAAAGCTCAGCCTGGCCTGGGCTTCGACTTTATCGAGCCACAGGAATCGTCCTGCCGGTCGCATCTGGTTGCGACCGTCCACGCTGAGCGTGTTGTGCACCATGGTTTTTACCAGGGCATTATCCCAGGGTGGGGCGCCGTTGTATAAGTAGGTGCCTGCATCCAGCGCCAGGTTGAACCCCCGCCACCACAAGTCGAGGTGAAGCTGGTCGGCGTGCCCGGGGCGCCCGCGAAAGCGCGCCGCCCGCAGGTACGCCCAGGAGTCGATTTTCGGATGGTCGAGCACCAACCCGCTGTTTTGCAGCGCCAGGGATCTTGTGGAGCGGCGCGGCTCATCTCGAAGCCCCGGCGCCGGTCGCTCCCGCCGCGCAGCGAGCCACAGCGCCATCTCATCCAGCTCCGAGCAGTCCGCGGGTACGCTGGCTTCGAGCGGCTCGCCTGGTGAAGAGAAAGCGGATTGTGCGGCGAGCAGCACCGGGCGCATGTCGGCGAAAGGCCGGACCGTCAGCGGCAGAATGTAAGCGCCGTCATTAGGCCCCAGGTTAGGCGCCCCACCAGACACCGGGTCGACCAGCGCCGCCAGCCAGGCAGCCGCTTCTTTCAAGCGCTGTTCGGCTGCCAGGGGCCAGGCAACCCCTCCAACCTGCCGCAGCGTATCCATCCATAAAGCCAACTGCAGCATCAGGCGGTGGTAGTTCAGGCTGTGCTGGGTGTAGGTGCCGTCATCTTCGATCTGACTGTTCAGCCCATGGTTGAACCAGTGCCAGCCGGAATTCCGCCAGGAACCCGCCTTTGGATGGTTGGGCAGCGCCAGGCCCGCCGTAAACAACCCGGCAGCTTCGCTCAGCAAATGGTTGTTGTGCTGCGCCCGAGCGTAGGACAGGCTGGGCAGAATGCGCCAGGCGTGTTCTGCCAGCGCCTGCCCCATAGCTGCCATGCGTTCCGGAGTTGAGGCAGGGGAACCAGCAAGTAAATGGTATGCCAGTGTGAATGTGAGGATGCGCAGCGCCGCTTCCTGGGCAGAAATCCAGTTCGGTCCCAGGTAGGGCGGGTTGGCGCGCCGGAACAGCTCGAACGCCTGCCAAAAAGCTTCGGCATAGCGTTCATCGCGGCTGGTAAAGTACGCCCGCCCCAGGGTACACGCCCAGCCAAAACGCGCCGGTTCCCACACGAACTTGACATCTTCCCAGGCGACAGGCGCCTGCCGGTTGTCGTAATCTGTCCAGTGCGGCATGGGCGCCTGCTCGCCCAGCGGAGCAAGCTGCAGCGGCACAGGCTCGCCGCCGAACAGGCGCACCTTGCCGGCGGCGATCTCATCCGCTTCCTGCAAGAGCGCTGCCCGTCCGGAGGAGCCTAAGGCAGCCGAAATCAGATCCACCGCCGGTAATGGGAGGAACATCGCCGGCGCCGCATGCGGCTCGTGCGGCGGCGGGGTGCGCATCTTCATCCAGCCGCTCTTGAGCTGCAGCCGGTACAGGCCGAACAAAGCCACCTGTCTGGGGCCTAACTCCTGCACAGATTTGTACAGCCGCCGCAGGCGGCGGGTGAGTGGTTTCACCGGCATACCTTCGATAGATAGAGACTGGTTTTCAGGTCGAGATATCGACAGCCCGAGAAGTGCGTAGCGATTCCAGCGCGGCGTACACGGCGCGGTGCACGCCGAAAAGCTGCTGGTAGGCTACCGGCGGCTGTCCGCCCGCCTGTATCGCCGCGGCGAATGCCTGCCAGATGGTGCCATGCCCTTTATCCTGCCGTAAGCGAGATTGAATCACCTGGCGGCGCCCATCCTGCACCAGCTCCAGGGAGCGGAAATCGTCCAACACACCGATCCTGCCTGCGCAAAACACCTCGACGCGCTCCTTGGCAAAGGATTTATCGCCGTTTGCCAGGTACAGCACCACGCCCATGGAACCATCCGGGAAGGTCAGGGTCAGCGAGAAATTATCCTCCCGGTAGCGTCCCTGGTCGGGCAGCGCCTGGGCAGAGACGCGCACCGGCGAAGCCCCCACCAGAAAGGTCAGGAAATCGACGAAATGGCAGCCCTCGCCCACCAGCCGCCCGCCGCCTTGAAGCGGATCGTGCACCCAGTGCTTATCGGGAATGAACCCGGCGTTCACGCGGTAAACGGCTGCCAGAGGCTCTTTGCGGGTCGAGAGAAACGCCGCCAGCCGCTGCGCCAGCGGTGCGAAGCGGCGGTTGAAACCCACCGTG
>JBGSTO010000247.1:0-24665 GCA_041736465.1 Anaerolineales bacterium
CGCGCCTGCCCCAGCGCCTCCGGCTGGGGGCCGTCCGCAAGCTCCTCCAGGCGGCGGAGCGCATCTTTGATCTTCGCCTGAGACTCCTGCACACCAGCCTGCGACACAGCGACATCCACCGCATCCGGCGGCGCTTGCAGGTCGTCCAGCTTTTCTGCCGTATCGTCGTAGCGCCGCTGCGCCTGCGCCACCTCACCTTCGAGCTGAGCCAGGAGCAAGCGAAACGTGCGCTGGTTGACAAAGTACCAGATCGGGCTGCTGCGGTTCTCGAATTTCTTTTGGGCTTTGCGCAGTTCATCCTGCGCCTTTTCGAGCTGGTTGCCCGCCAACAGCAGGTTGGCGCGCACCTGCGCCAACTGCTCCCCATCTGGCGGGTCGATCAGCCCATCCAGCCTATCCTGCGCCAGCGCAGCCTGGCGCTGCAGCATCGCCAGCTCAGCCTGCGCCTGGGCACGTTCCAGCTCCCAGCCGCGATCCAGATCGCGCTGCGCCTGCTCCGCTTCCAGCAGCTCGAGACGGGCAGCCGCCAACTGCGCCTCGACCACCTCCGATCCTTCCATACGCAGCAGCGGCTGTCCTGCTGCCACCTCCTCCCCGCGCCTCACCAGCACCGCTTCCACTCTGCCTGCCTGGCTGGCGGAAAGGTTAACGAAATCCGCCGGCTGCACCTGCCCTTTGAATGTCCCGGCAGACGCCGCCAGCCCTGGAAAGCTTGCGCACAGGAGCAGCCCGGCTGCCATTGCCAGCCGGGCAAGAACGGGCAGCTTCATTCGATCACTACCTGCACGGTCATGCCCCAGCGCAGTCGCGGGTCTGTCTCCAGCATCTGGATGGTAGCGGTGTAGGTAACGTCGCCGAAGCGCTCCACCGCGTACTGGCTGATCTCATCCAGCCGCCCCGCCAACGACAGCTCAGGCAGTGCATCCGGATTGACCACCACCTGCATGCCCACTTCCACCCTGGACAGATCCATCTCGTTTAAGTCCGTCGTCTCCACCTTCCAGGATGACATATCTGCCAGCACCACAGCCGGAAGCCCTGGCACCGCCGTCTCCCCTGTCTTAACATCCAGGCGCACGATCGTTCCGCTGAAAGGAGCGCGCAGCTCGGCGTCATCCAATGCAGCCTGAGCCGCTGCCAGTGCCGCTCCGGTAGCCGCCAGCCTCGCTTCTGCCAGCTCCATGGCTTCCGGATCCGGACCGCTCTGAACGTCCTGGTATTCCTGTTCATTGAACGCCAGCTGCGCCTGCGCCAGCGCCAGGTTTGCCCTGGCAATATCCAGATCAAGCCCGGTTGCCGGGCCTTCCAGGTTATTGAGCAGCCGCACCGCGTTATCGTACTGCTGCTGCACCTCTGCCAGGCGGGACTGGTAGGTCGCACGCGTCAGGTCGTCTTCCGGACGCCCGGCGTACTGGTTGAAATCCTTCTGCGCCTGGTCGAGGCGGTCTTTGAGCAGCACCAGGTTGGCGCTTGCCTGATCGATATTCGTTTGTTTACCGCCGCTCACCAGGTTGTTCAAGTAGCGCTCGGCATCCCGCAGCGCATCCCTTGCAGCAGCTACCGCCTGCTGCGCGGCTGCCGTGCTCACTTCGGCGGTTTCCAACAGCGCCTGGCGCCCCTGCCTGGCATTCACCAGCTCCAGCTCGGCGGCAGCCACCGCTGAAGCCAATCGCTCGGTCTGCTCCAGGCGCGCCAGCACTTCGCCAGCCTGCACCTGCTGCCCTTCGGCGACCAGCACCTCCCCGATCGTACCGCCCAGGTTGAACGCCAGGGAGGCATCCCGCACCGGCAGCAGCTTGCCCTCCACCGACAAGGCACTCTCCCCGACCACCACCGGCACTGCGGTTGGCGTAGCGGCTGCCGGCGCCACTGCCTGGCAGCCGCTCAGCAGCAGCGTAAAAACAGCAAAACTAACCGCAAAGGCGCGAAGATTACCAAGATTCCACACATTTTTCTTATAATATTTCCCGTTTTTCCGCATCATAGTCATCCTTCATATTCTTCCCGTATTTTCGTTCGCGCCTTGGCGTCTTGGCGGTTAACTTTTCTTCCGCAGATTTTCGCAGATAATACAGGCTTATGCACAGATTTGTCAAAATATTTTTATACGAATAAATAACTTCCTTAGTATGCTTGCCGGCTTTTTCTTAGTGCCCTTTGTGTTTCAAACCCTTACTCATACGAGAGCACCTCTCGTATCGTCAGCCGCGTGGCGTTGCGCGCCGGCATCACACTGGCGACCACCGCCAGCACCGTCACCGCTGCCAGCCATAAAACATACCCGGTAGGTGAAAAACCGAAATTGGCCGGCCCCCCGAACATCGACTGGCTGATGCTGTCGGACATCAGCTCGCTGATCGGGAACGCCGCCAACGAAGCCAGGATCCAGCTCATCAAGCCGATCAGCGCCCCCTCTGTCAGGATAATGCGCATCAATGCCCGGTCGGAGGCCCCGATGGCGCGCAAAATACCAATCTCGCGCGTGCGCTCCATCACGTTCAGGCTCATCGCGCCGGTCAGACCGATGCTGCCGGTCAGCGCGGTCAGGATCGCCAGGAACAGCAAAAATGAAGTCAGCACATCGAAACCATCGCTGGCGGTCTTCAGCAGGTGTTTGCCGGTGGTCACGTCCACCACGCGGATGCCGCTGCGGCTGAGCCTGACTTCGACCGCCCGCCCCAGCGCTTCCTGCTCGACATTGCTCAGATCCAGACTATGCGAAACCACCCGGAAAGACACCGCTCTGCCTGGCTGGTTGAGCAGATCGGAGAGATATTCGTAGGTGGCATATGCCGAGTAGCCGCTCACCTTGCCCGCCAGTTGGAAGAATCCCACCACCACCCAATCGGTCTCTTTACCGTTGACCCGCAGCCGCAGCGTATCGCCTACCTCCAGCTCCGGAAAAGCCTCTTTGAACAGCTCGCTGAGTGTGACCGCGTTGCGGTCACCCGGCTGCAGCCAGCGCCCTGAAACCATGATCGGCTTCACCAGCTCGCTCGCCGCCGGCGGCGCCAGAAGGGATACGCTCTCGCCCACCGAACCGTCTGCCAGGATGATCTCCGTGCGGGCGAACATCCAGCCTTCCACCTGTTTTACACCTGGCACCTGCATCACCAGTGCGCTGATCTCTTCGGTGCGGTAAGAGCGGTCCAGGGTGATGTTCACATCTGCCAGGAAATACTGCACGATCTGGTCCACGTAGTCCAGCAGCGAGACGCGCACGCTGAAAGTGGCGATAAACACCGCCCCACCCAGCGTCAGCGTCACCAGCGTCAGCAGCAGGCGGCCTTTGCGCCTGAAAGTGTTGCGCAGAGAAACCACCAGCAGCAGCGAGCGCCGCCGCAGCCCGCTCAGCTTGCGATCCAGCCAGCCCTGATCTGGCGGGTGGCGTTGGCTCAAGCCGCTCAACGCCTCCTGCACGCTGATGTTGGCGCCCTGCCACACCGGCAGCAGCGCGGCGCTTACCGGCAGCAGCACCGCCAGCACCGCCTGAGAAATCAGCGCCAGCGGCACCAGCCGCGGCCCGAAGAAAACGTAATTCATCTGCACCGTCAGAAAACCGACCACCGGGAATGCCACCTGCGGCGCCAGCGGCGCCGCGATCAAAAACGCCAACACCCCAAACAGCAGGCTCAGCAGCAAGTAGATGCCCACCACCTGGAAGCGCCGCGCCCCCACGGTTTTCAAGATGCCGATTTGCTGCACCTGCTGGTTCATAATCGCCTGCAGCGTATTGGTAATCAGAAATCCGCTCAGGAAAGCCACCAGCAATCCGATCACCAGCAGCACCGCCAGGATCGCCTGGGTAAGGAACAGGTTGGGGTGCTCGGTCGAGTTGCGCGTTGCCACTGAGAACACCTGCACGCCGCACTGCTTGATATCCTCGCGCACTTGCTGGGCGACGCCCTCCACGTAGGCGCGATCCTGGTCGTCGCCTTCCACCGTCAGCAGCAGCGTGTTATAGCGCTTGGGCTGCGGCTGCTCCAGCCATTCCAGAGTCTCCTGGGTGACAAATCCCTGGATGGGTGCATTGAAAAAGCCGCCCGCGCCGCGAAAAGCGCCGATGCCCAGATCCTGCACGATACCGACCAGCTTCACCGCTTTGGTGCCGCCGGAAGGCGTCTCCAGCGTAATCCAATCTCCCAGGCTGGCGTTGGTATCCGGCAGCTTATACTGGTCGATGACGATCTCGCGCTCTCCGGGGGGCCACTGCCCCGCCACAAATGACAATGTGCCTATCTGCATGCCTGCCAGGTCGCTGCTTGTGCGCAAATCGATGCCCGCCCAATCGTTCGGGCCGGTTTGCAGGCGCGTGCCCGCGAAGCGCACCGCTTCTACCTGGCGCACCCCGGGGGTATTGATGATGTGCTCCACGGCGCAGCGGTCGAAGAGCGGGGCCTGTACGGCGATATTTGCCGGGTTGGTGGCGGCGTAGCCGGTTTGCATGTCTCCAGGCCCGACCACGTAGATCGTGGTGATCACGCCGATGGCAAACAGCCCAACCGCAATCGAAGCCAGCACCAGCAGGGATCGCTGCCGGTTTCCGATCAGATCGGCAAACACCTTCTGCAGGCGCGGGCGCAGCATCAGGCTTGCGCCTCCCAGCGCAGGTTGAAATCACTGCCGCAGCGCTGCATGCCCGCACTGGCAGCCGGGTCGCGCTTAAGCCATTCCTGGAAAGCGCCGGCCTCCAGGCTGAGCAGCCCGCACCCGGCTGGCTGAGCAGAGCGTGCGATCAGTCCTTGCACGGCGATCGAATCCAGGTCCTCGGGGCACAAATATGCCCCAGGTTCCAGGCTCAGGCGGTGGTTTGCACTGCCCTGCGTGGAAATCGACAGCTCGCCGTCGCTCACCACCAGCAGCCCCGGCTGCGCTCCTGCCAGGCTGGAAAGCAGCGCGCCGGCCTCCAGCCGCACCGGTTTCGCCTGGTGGGTCAGCCACAGCAGCTGCGCGTGTCCCAGCTCCGGAAAGGCTGCCGCAATCCACGGGTTGATCAGCTCCCCATCCGATAGCAGCAGCGTACGGGAAGTGCGCCGCGCCAGCTGCGCGTCGTGCGTAACCATCAAGATGGTCTTGCCGGATTCGATCAGGCGCCCGAACAGCTCGAACACTTCGTCGGCGGAGCGCGTGTCCAGGTTGCCGGTCGGCTCGTCGGCAATCAAGATCGGCGGGTCATTTGCCAGTGCCCGGGCAATGGCTGCGCTTTGCTGCTGTCCCCCGGATACCGCTGCCGGCAGCTTCTCTGCCACCGCTCCCAGGCCCACCAGCTCCAGCAGCGACTGCGCCCGGGACTCGCGCTGCTCCACCGGGATGCGCTGCGCCAGCACCATCGGCAGTATCACATTCTCCAGCAGGGTCAGCGTCGGCACCAGTTGGAAGAACTGGAATACGATTCCCAGGTTGGCGCCGCGCCACAGCGACATGTTGTTCTCGCTCATCTGGTGGATATACGTATCCCCCACGCGCACGCTGCCGCTGGTGGGATGGTCGATGCCGGTCAGCATGTTCACCAGCGTGGACTTCCCGCTGCCCGATTTCCCGACAATGCTGACGAACTCGCCGGCGTAAAAGCAGGTGGTCACCTTGTTCAGGGCGGTGAACTTCCCGGCGGCATTCTCGAACACCTTGAGAATATCCTTCATCTCGATCAAGGCATCCTCACGGCACTCGTGCGTGGGCAGGAAGCGCTGCCGCTGCTCGGTGAGCTGTTCCACCCGCCTCGCCAGGCTTTCAGATTCCATTGCTGTCCTCTGCCATGCGCCCATCCACCATCCGGATCACGCGCTGCACCCGGTTTGCCAGCGTGCGATCGTGCGTCACCATCAGGATGGTTTTCCCCTGAGCGATCAAACGCGCAAATATTTCGAAGATCGTCTCTGCCGTGCCCGAGTCCAGCCTGCCGGTAGGCTCATCCGCCACCAGCAGGTCAGGATCGTTTGCCAGCGCCCGGGCAATAGCGACACGCTGCTGCTGCCCGCCGGAAATTGCCGATGGCAGCTTATGGGCATGATCTTCCAGCTCTACCATGCGCAGCAGTTCCAGGGCGCGTGCCTGGCTCTCGCCGCGCTGGTACAGCCCGCACACGTCCATCGGCAGCATAACGTTTTGCAGCAAGCTGATGGAAGGCATCAAATAAAAAGACTGGTAGATAATGCCCAGCGTGCGCCCGCGCCACAGCGCCAGGCGGTTCTCGGACAGCCCGTGCAAGGGCACTTCCCCGATCCATACTGCGCCTTCACTGGGATGGTCCACGCCGGTAAGCACATTCACCAGCGTGGTCTTCCCTGCGCCGGAACGACCAATGATTCCCACGAACTCGCCAGGATACACGTCCAGGTCGATGCCCTGCAGCGCGGGAAAATCGCCTGCCGGAGTGCGGTAGCGCTTGACCACCCCGCGCAGGCGGATCAGCGGCTCGCCGCTGCAGCCCTGCGGGCAGGGCAGCGGTTCCGGCAAATCGGACACGCCCCCATTGCGGTTGTTCTTTTTGACCTGCATCGCCATAGAATGCACCCTTCATCACAAACAAAGGTTTATTCTATGCCGAATCGTCCCCGCTGAACAGTCTCAAGCCCCCAAACTTACGAAATCTTAACCAAACCAAACATGAAACACCAAGTACACCAAGGAAAAGCACCAAGGTCACAAAGCCTTTTTATACCCTCCGTGACCTTGGTGCCCTTCTTCGTGTCCTTTGTGTTTCAGCTCTTCTTCTACCTCGAAAAGCTGTGGCACTCGCTGCACGCCAGGTTCTTATCGCCGACGTGCTTATCGTGCAGCTTGTAGAAGTCGTTCAACGATTTCGAGCCATGGCACGAGGCGCACAGCGGCTTGCCGTTGCGCGTGCTGCTGGTCGTGTAGCCCAACCCGGCAAAATCCACCCGCGTGCTCGTATCTCCGTGGCACGATCCGCAGCTCAGCGCCTGGTCTGAGGGCGCTACCTCGTGGAAGATGCCCATGTAGCGGCTGGTCTGCACGAAGTCATACCCCTGGCTCAATACCAGGCCCGCATCTGTCGCACCCTGGCGGATCGCCTTGTCGGCATCACCGGTTTGGAACAGGAGCCCCATCTTCAGCGGGATCAGCTGCCCGGTCACCGGGTCGTGCGCCTGCAGCGCCTCGTGCAGTTTGAAGGGGAACAGCTTGGCGATCGAGTCGGTCACACCGCCCTTCGGCGATGCCAGCACCGTGCCGTTGTTCGCCGGAGCGCCGTAAGGATAGAAATTCGAGCTCCCGTTCCAGAAGGCATACACCGGGGTAACATTGGCCTGGCGGATGATTGTCGGTTCGTACAGGTTCTTGAGGTGGTCTACCTCGGTGGTGCGAAAGTCCCGGAACATATCCGTGGACTGGATGCGGGCGAAAGCCGGGATATGGCAGGATTCGCACGCCACTTTGGCGGTATGGCGGTTGAGATCGCTGTCGTTGTGCGGCGTACCGCTGTGGCAGTCGGCGCAGCGCTTCATCGGCCCGCCCTCGTCGATGCGCAGATCAACGCCGCGCCCGCCGATCTTGTGATCCTGGGTGACGTGGCAGTCGATACACACCAGCCCGGCGCCGCCCTTCGCCGGCGATGCCATGTGCACATCGAAATCCGCCGAAGGTGGGTCGATGTGCGCCGGTTCCAGGTCGCCGCGCTTGTTGTTCGGCCCGCCGCCCGCTCCGATATGGCAGCGCAGGCACTCCTCGCGCCCGGGCGAGCGCACCGTCACCGTACCTGCCGTAGGCACGAAGCGCAGGCTGCCGTTCACACTCTGCACCGAGCGCTTGTAATCCTTGGAGTGGCACATCAGGCAGTCCACGTTCTCCACGCCTGCCGCGCCGGGCTTGGCGCCCATACCAACATGGCAGGTCGAACACCCCCCGTCCACCTGCTCCCCAAGCAGATTGGTCATCTTGCCGATCCAGTTGATATCTGGGTAGCCGCAGAAATCATTGATCGCGCCCAGCTTACCCGCCCACTCGTAGTGGTTGGAATGGAGGGCATCCTGGGCTTCGTTCGCGTGGCATCCTGCGCAGGACGAGCCATTCTGATACACGAAGCTATCCCCCTGGTGCTCGACCATCAGCACACTGCTGGAAGCTGTCTGCTGAATCACAATCGGTAAGAACAGCTGCGTGGTCACACCTGGCGCAGCGGGGTCTGGATTGCCGGCTGGCGTTTGCGCCAGCACCGCGCTGGAGGCGAGGGCCAGCAGGCCTCCAAGCACGATCAGAATCCAGGCAAGCCTTCTCATTGACACATGTTTCTGAGTTGCCTCACTCATTGCATTCTCCTCGTTGTGTCGTGATGTATTTGCTTATGTGAATATTCTCATATTCACACTATGTAGTATCAATTGCGATTATATGGATGCGGGTAGACTGCCCACCTTGCAAAACTGTAAGGTTATGCCACCTTAACCGCCCCTTCAGACGGGGTTAACCCAGGATGAGAAGAGGCTTAACACAATGTCCCCACACAGCGATTCTTACGCAAATCATACAACTTCAGGCGATTTCTATCGTATAATATGCATGCAACGGGGATGACAGGCTTCGACGGGAGAGGCTGGCCCCGGACTGCGAGCCGTGAGGCGCCGAGCACGTGAAATCAGCGCAAAACACAAGTGCCAACGGCACCAACTACGCCGCTCTTCCTCTCGCTGCATAAGCGAGTGAAGGACCGGTCTGGCTCCTGAGAGAGCCAGCGTCCACCTGCACCGCACTCTGGTCGGTCGTGGGATCGGGCGCAACAAAACTGGAGTGCCGCATGTGACTGCCGCGCAGCATGCGAAAGAGGGGCTTTCGGGTCCTAGCGGATGGTTGGGAGATGCCCTTTGCCGAGCGTGGGCCTCCCTGCGACAACAACGCCCGGCTACGCTCGTAGATGTACGTGGTTGAATCTTTCGGACGCGGGTTCAATTCCCGCCATCTCCACCTGACACAGACCCTAAAGGTTTTGAAAACCTTTAGGGTCTTGCAGTCTATTTAAGCCCGGAGTGTAAAAAGCTCTGGATGTTCGTGGTTGAATCTTTCGGACGCGGGTTCAATTCCCGCCATCTCCACCTGATACAGACCCTAAAGGTTTTAAAAACCTTTAGGGTCTTGCAGTCTATTTAAGCCCCGAATGCAAAAAGCTCTGAATAAAGCGCCGCTGGAAAATCAAAAACACGATGAACAGCGGCGCAACCACCATCAGCGTTGCCGCCGTCAGCAGCGACCACTGTGCGCCGATCTCACCCAGTTGGGTGAACCGCACCAGGCCTGCCGTCAGCGGGCGGCTCTTATCGCTGTTGGTGATGATCAGCGGCCACAAGAATTCGTTCCAGTGCCAGGTAGCGGAGGAGAGACCGAAAGCAACCAGCGCGGGGATGGAGGGCGGCAGATAAACGTGCACAATCAGCTGCCACCACGCACACCCATCCATCACGCCCGAGTCCACCAGGTCGCGCGGCACTTCCAAAAACGCCTGGCGCATCAAAAACGTTCCAAACGCCGATCCGAAATAGGGGATCGCAATCGCCAATCGGGTATCGAAAAGCCCCATCCAGCGGATCGTGGCAAAATTCGGCGCCAGCAGCGCCGAGGTGGGGATCATCATCTGCAGCAGCACGAAGAAAAACAGCCAGCGCTTGCCAATGAACTCGTAATTAGCAAATGCAAATCCGGTCAGCACGATCGTGACGAGCTGCACCGCCAGGATCATCAGCACGACGAGAATGGTATTGACGTAATACTGCCCAAAGGGCGCCAGCGACCAGGCGCGGGCATAGTTCTCGAACGAAATTCTGGTGCTGAACCAGATATCTCCGCGGCTCATGGCGTCGTTGGCGGGGCGAAACGAGGCGATCAGCGCCCAAATGACAGGCACAGACCACAGCACAGCCAGAACGCTCCCCAGGAGATTGGCGAGCCAGTGAGCGAGCTGCTTGAACGAGCGGTTGGGTCTGGCGATCGGCGTGCTCATCTCAGGCCTCCTTGCGCTCGGATGTAAGGAAATTGGTCACCGTGAATGCCAGCAGCACCACAACAAAGATCACCGTGATGGCAGCCGAAATCCCCACATCCTGGTATTCGAAGCGCTGCAGCCACAGCTCAAACAGCAAAACGGTGCTGGCCCGGCTTGGTCCGCCGCTGGTCAGCACAAAGATATGGTCCACGGTGCGGAAGGCATCGATAAAGGCCACGATCGTGATGAACAGCGTCGTCCGCCGCAGCAGCGGGAAGGTGATCGCCCACATGGTTTGCCAGCCGTTAGCGCCATCCAGCGCCGCGGCTTCGAACACGTCGCTGGGTAAATTTTGCAGCCCTGCCAGGTAAAAAATCATGTAGTATCCGGAGTTCTTCCAGATAGCAACGATGATCACCGAGATCAGGGCCAGGCTCGGGTTGCCGGTCCAGTTTTCAGCGCCGCTGTACCCCAGCAAGCGCAGGGTGGAGTTGAACAGGCCATAGTCGGGCGTAAAGAAGAACAGCCAGATGGTCGCCGCGCTGACCATAGGCAGCACCATGGGGTGAAAGAATGCCAGGCGCAGCCATCCGATGCCGCGCATCTTCCGGTTGACCAGCAGCGCAAACAAAAACCCGAGCATGATGCTGACCGGCACCGTACCGATGATGTAGGACAGCGTGTTGCGGATCACCTGGATAAAATAGGGATCCGTGAACAGCGCGATGTAGTTGCCGAAGCCGTTGAAGGTCGGCTCCCGGAAGCGAGCGATATTCATGCGCTGCCGGAAAAAGCTCTGGTAAATCGAAAGCAGCACAGGCCAGGCGGTGAACAGGGCCACAAATGCTGCTGTCGGCAAAATCAGCACATACGGCAGGGGATTGAGTCGTTTTTGGGCAGCTCGTGCGCTCATCCGTGGTTCCTGATTGTAAAATGGGGTGACCTTACATGGAATAAGATCACCCCAAATTGTTCAAAGGGGCGCCATGCCTACGGGCAGAAATCTGCCAGGGCGGCTTCGGCTTCAGCCTGGGCGGCTGCCATTGCTTCGGCAACGCCCATCTCGCCGTTGATGGCGCGCTGGATGTAGTCGTGCAGGATGCCGCGCACCTGACCGAGATTCTGGGTCGCCAGCTCGGCGCCGGCATACTGCAGCGCGTCTCGGGTAGCCAACGCCTGGGGTACTTCGGCGACATACGCCTGCATGGCTTCGGTGTCGTAAGCGCTGAAGCGGTTGGCAATGTAGCCGGTATTGATGCTGAAATCGGCTACGTACTCTGGACGGGTGAGGAATTCAATAAACTTCCAGGCGGCTTCCTGCTTCTCGGGAGCTGCACCCTTGAGGATGTAGAAGTTGCCGCCGCCCGGTACGCTGGCGTAGGTGCCTTCCTCTTTGCCGGGGTAGGGCATCACGCCAACTTCGAAGGTAGCTTGCTTCAAAATCCCGCTCAGGCTGCCGGAGGAGTGTGCGATCATCGCAGTGGCGCCGCTCGCCAGGTCTGTCGGGTCGGTAGGCCAGGTAGCCTGAACGCCGGCGGGCATGGCCCCGTATTGAGCAGACAGATCGATGTAAAACTGTACCGCATCGATGACTGCCGGGTCATCGAATACCACGGTGCAGTCGTCTTCAAGAATATTTTGCCCGGCGCCAATCGCCAGCGGCTGGAAGAGCCAATACGGCCAATCGGAGGAGAAGTGAATGCCCCAGTTGGTGGTATCGCCGTTCTTCACGGTGAGCGCCTGGGCAGCTTCAGCCAGGCTCTGCCAGCTGGTAGGTGGTTCCAACCCTGCGGCCGCGAACATATCGGCATTGTAGTACATCACCACCGCGCTGCGCTGGAAGGGGATGCTCCACAGTTGGTCATCGTAGTAAGAGTTTGCCAGGAAGGCGGGCAGGAAATCAGCCAGGTAGGCGTCGCCATCTTCCATACCTGCGACATAGCCGTCGAGCGGGGCGATGTAATCGGCATTCACCAGGTCGTAGAGCGCCGTTGCCAGCAAAACTGCCAGAGCGGGCGGTTCACCCCCACCGTCGATGGTGGTCTGGATGGCAGTCTGCACGTCGGGATAGCCGCCGGAGAAAACCGGCTCAACCGTGATGTGCGGGTACTCCGCCTGGAAGGCTTCGATGTAGCCGTTCAGGATGCCGGCGATGGGAGCATCCACTGCCACCGGGTAGAACACCTGGAACGTAACCGGCTCCATTGCGGGCTCTTCAGTGGGAGCTGGCACATCCGTCGGAGCTGGCGCGTCGGTGGGAGCTGCCGCCTCTGTGGGAGCGGCAGTTACTACCGGAGCAGCTTCTGTCGGGGCGGCTTCTTCCTGCGCCGGCGGTTCAGCTGTCGCGGCAGGAGCGCACGCCGACATGAAGACCATTAAGAAGATAACCAGTGCTAGCAGGTACTTCTTTGGGGAACGCATCATCTTCTCTCCTTTGTTCATCGAAATATGGGCTTGTTACGCACGGATCATCCGTACGATATTCAATTCAACGATATTCGAGTTGAAACTGATTCTGCTGTAGTTGATGGGCCGGTTGTCTACCGTATAAATGGTCGACTGTACGCTCAGGATCGGTGTGCCGGCGGGCAGCTCCAGCCACCGGGCGACATCTGGATGGAGCGCTGCGGCGCGGATGCAGGACTGAATTTGCTGCAGCCCTGTTTCCAGCCTGCTGGTCAAAAATTGCACCGTATTGCCGTCGAAAGCATCCCAATCCTGGACTGCGGTTTCAATCTCCGGAGAAAAATAGTCATCGACGTAAATCACCGGGCGCTGATCTGCCAGAACGATCCGTTTGATACAGCGAATATTAACTGAGGGAGATAAACCAAACACTTCGCCCACACTTGACTGCGCAGGCTCGAAGCTCATCGCCAGAGTCTTAAAGTGCGGGGTATACCCGCTGTCTTGAATGATTTGACCGAATGAAGAAAAATCGTTGAGTGAATCGCGGATGACCGGCGAATGCGCCACGAAGGTGCCGATGCCGTGCCGGCGCACGATGATGCCCTCGCTCTCGAGCGCAATGTAGGCCTCGCGCAGGGTGTTCCGGCTGACCCCCAGCGTTTTTGCTATCGCCGCTTCGGATGGGAGCTGATCGTTCCGCATGAGCCGGTTCTGCTCAATGTGGTTGAGCAGGTCTGCCTTAACCTGAGTCAAACGCTTGCCGGTTTTGATAACCATGCTGGCTGGTGCTGCCTTTCAGATGTAAACAGGGAAAAGCGGAAAGGTTGGACGTCCAACAACAACAATATATATCAAAAATCCTTTCATGTCAATATCCAAATCTGAATTTCATATGTGATATTTGACACTTGATTTATAACCATTCGTTCTTTAAAATGAGCTTATTGGTTTACATTCTCCGCGGTTGAAATCAGCATCCCAATCGCAGGGGGACAAAGAGATACCAAATAACAATTCGAGTGTTTGGATTTGTAGGATGGATCGCTGAATGCAGCGTGGAATTCCGGTTATTTTGGGTGGGGAAACCAAAGGAGCCTGCGTCATGACTCCCTGTTATCGCAGTTATAGATGCGCATCCGGATACGCGAGAATAATATTCGCCTGGATTGTGCTATCCAGCTTGCTTTTGACTGCGCCAGGCTCGTCGATTGCTCCAGCGCGAACGCCACGCCTGCCCACAACCGATATTGTGCCGGATTTTCAATCAGCCGGCCGCTTCGAGACCACATTCTTGCCGGATGGCGTTATATACGCTCCGCAGGGGGGAGAATTATGGGTAGGCAAAAGCAGCGATGGGATTAATCGATCTACCAACGGCGGTTTTTCATGGGTAATTAGCCAGCCGGCGAACATAGACACGAATTCTTTATTGGCATTTTCACCTGCGTACGCTCAAGATGGCAATGTATTCATTGGTGCAGTTTCAAACTATGAGGGAACATGTTTTTATTATTCCCGCGACCGCGGCCAAACCTGGCACACATCCAGTGTCAACATAGGCTGTGAAATCCAGGATATCAAGCTCTCTCCTGCCTATCCGAGCGACCATGTTGTCTACGCAGTTGCTGGGGGTAAAGTCCTATTCCGCTCGGAGGATGGTGGTATCAGCTTCATTCTGGTGCCAACGCCATCCATCACAGCAGGGATCAGGGAGCTCTTGCTCTCGCCAGACTTCGCCACAAGCCAAGATATGTTCACCCGGCTATCGGATTATTCGGTATGGCGCAGCTCGGACGGCGGGTATAACTGGCAGCGCATCGATACGATGCTCCCAGGTAATGTTCCTAAATATGTCTTTGACCTGGAAACCGTCCTGATCGATGAGACGCCGGCGCTGCTGGCGGCGTGGAGCGGCGGCGTGGCGTATTCCCTGGACAGCGGCGACAACTGGGTGGAGATGGATTTGCCTGCTGAAGAAGCTTACATTGTTAAACTGGCTGCTGCTTACCTGCCAAATTCAAACACCACTGAAATTTGGGCATTAGAAAATTATGACCCGCTGTATGGGTACAACCAGAAGCTGCTCTATCATACCGGCAACCTTGGCCAACCATGGAATACATTTAGCCTCAGCCGCCCGGTGAGCAGCATGGCATTCTCTCCAGCTAATGACCAGGGAGCGATCTTTTATGTGCTTGCGTCGCAGGCCTTATGGCAGATAAAAAGTAATGGTGATGACTGGCAGTTGATTTCATCAGTGCCTCCCAGACCCGACCAATATTACGATTACGACCAGTTGGAGCTGGTCAAGTCGCCCGATTATACAGGCGTTTCCCACCTCTTTGCTTATCCGACCAGCATTTTCGATGGCTACCAACGAGAGAGTTCCGCCTGGTTCCTGCGTTCGCTGACAAACGGGATAACCTGGGAGATCCTGCCGTTACCCATCACAGGCGCACCGGTTAATATGGTCGTTGCGCCCACCTATCCAAACCCGCCGACCGTCTTCGCTTGCATCGCAAAGAGTCTCTACCGTTCGGATGACGCCGGTGTGAGCTGGAGCCTGATCGCGCCCATCATGCCATTCATGTGCGATGCGATTGACATTTCTCCTGAATTTCAGTACGATCAGACGATCTATGCAGGTGGGTATGAATTTGGGGTTTTTCGATCAGTTGATGGAGGCGCTTCGTGGAGCCGCCTGGTGGAAATGGGGACGCCAGTTTACGGTGTTGATTTTTCACCCACTTACGGGCAAGACAATACAATCTTCATTAATGCTTCTGGCGGCATCTACCGCAGTCAGGATGGCGGTCAATACTGGGATAGCATCGGAATGGCGGGAATGGCGCTGGCAATCTCGCCAAACTTCGCTGCAGACGGCACGCTGTTCGCGGGGAACAAGAATAGCACCGCAGGTGAGCTTTTTCGCTCCAGGGACCGAGGCAATACCTGGGAAGAGCTGACCGGGTTCAGCCCGTACAATTTCTTCCACACCATCGAATTATCACCCGATTATGCCCGCGACCAAACTTTGGTCATCGGTATCGACTGCAGACCGCTCACCATCTCTGAGGATGGCGGAGAAACCTGGTTCGAGATGACGCAAATACCCACGATTTGCGGTTATCGCAGCTCTGCCGATATTGTCCTCACCCATCAGGGTGGTTACTTGCAACCGGTAGTCTCAGCGCCTTATCGGGTGTTCACTTATCATTGGCCTCAAAATTTCGAGATCGCTCCAACCAGCGTCGTTTTTCCGATCCAGCTTGGCAACAGCGCGCCAGTACAGCAATCGATCACCCTGCAATCAGAGGACGGCGCAGGGGCGCGATGGGAAGTGGTGGAGAGCCCGAGCTGGACGACGACCACTCCCATCAGCGGTACTCTGCCTGGACTGATTTATTTGAGCGTGGATCCTTCTGCTCTGACCAACAATCCAGTCGGAGATATCATCCTGGAGGCGCACTGGTCTCAGAATCAAGTGGCCAGCCTTACTGCCAGGGTGAACGTCTTTTTTTACACCCACCAGGTGTTCTTACCACACATATCCCATTGATATTTTCCATCTTACTCAAGACCACTCGCGCCGGAGATAATAAAGGAGACAAGCTATGTTCCAGTGCCGGATATTACCAAGATCGTCACTGATTCTGCTCACCTTCCTTGTGGCTTTGCTATTTATCTTAGCAGTTTCACAAAGTTTGGCGCTAGCCCAGGATTTTTTGCCAGGCTATTCAGAGTTGTCTGGTAAGCAACTTGATACCGGACCCACACCAGCCCCCGTTTCGGTTCCTGTTAAGAGCTGGGATTTTTCACCTGGAGCGCCAGAAGCTCCAGGCGAAAATCCCATGTGGTGGACACGACTGGTCTACCAATCTTATCTCTCTGGAAACTGGGAAATCATCATTGCTGACAGTGAAGCCAATAGCCAGGTAAACCTTACCCGGCACGAGGCGAATGACGCCCGCCCGCGCCTGAACCGCGGGGCTACCAGGATCGTCTTTAATTCCGACAGGAGTGGCAATCACGATATCTACACGATGAACAGCGATGGCAGCGGGGTATCTCAGATAACACGGGCTGAGGCCCCGGATTATGCTGCATCCTGGTCGCCAGATAGCAACCACATCGTTTTCGTATCAGAACGAGACGGAAATCCAGAGATTTACATTGCTTCAGCGGATGGCTCGAACCCGGCACGTCTAACTTATAACCAGGAGGTAGACGCTTTTCCGTCTATATCACCCGACGGCAAGCAAATTGCCTGGGTGCGATACAACGGTTATATGGGCGCGATCTGGCTGATGGGTATCGATGGCAGCAACGCTCACCCCATATTTTCTGAATGGTACTTGCAGCACCCGGCCTGGTCACCCAGTGGCGCACGTATCGCCTTCGATGCCGATATGGATGACGATGACTGGAACGAGCTGGCCTCCGTCAGCAACCAGGGCGATGATGCACAAACGCTGATTGGTTCACCGGCGTCTTACATGGAAAACTGGATGGGGAACTGGTCATCGGATGGGAACTGGATTGTTTACAGCCGAATTAATTATCAACAAGATGACGCCGGAAATTACTACATTACTTTAACCTATGTTGAGAGGCTCCAGCTAGATTATGGCTACCCCGAAAATCTAACTGATAGCGGTTATGACATGCTGCCAGATTGGCAGTCGATCGATATTCTCGCCCCCACTTCCTATGTGAAGGCGCTGCCGGAGTACTCGCGTGCCTCAGGTTTTATGGTCAACTGGGAAGGAACAGACCTGGGGCTATCGGGCATCAGCAATTATGATATTCAATACCGGGATGGATTGGACGGGGCATGGATAGATTGGCAGATCAAGCAGGTGAACACTTCAGCAGTGTTTTCAGGGACGGTGAGAAACACCTATTATTTCCGCAGCCGAGCGCATGACGACGCAGGCAATATCGAGCAATGGCCTGAAGACCCTCTGGGGGATGCTGCTACCACGCTCTTTACCTGGCAGTTAAACGGGGAAACCGTGGATATGCGCGATGTTCCGCTGCCCGCTTCAACGGTGATCGTTGATCCGAGCAGCCTGTATCCAACCTTGTCCGATTTTTCAGGAAGCTACCTCGCTCGATTGGGCGCCACCGGTGATCATATCGTCGGAGTCAGCCAGAATGGTTACGGACGGATACCGGATCTGACACTGGATGTTAACTCCGACATCGAGCATAACTTCGTTTTACCACCAGTGGAAAATAGCGTTCTCAACGGAGGTTTTGAACAAGCGCTGTCAAACTGGCAGATTGCAGCGAGCTTGCCGGTGACGATCACAAAAGAGGTTTTTCATTCAGGTTCTACGGCTGCCTTGGTGGGCATTGACTGCCCGGAGCCTTGCTTGACCGACCCTGAGAGCATAACAGGCGATTTACCTGTTTTCCCCGCCACATCAAAGATAGTTGTGGACCGGTCTGGAATCGCTCACGTGATTTGGCTATCGCCGTACGGACGCACGCTGTATTACAACAATCGCCTGCCGCAAGGGACGTGGTCGGATCCCATTGCCATTGGGGATGACGGGGATTGGTCCTCGATGATGAGGTTTGACCTGGCGATTGACAGCCAGGATAACCTTTATGCTGCCTGGATTTCATCCATCGATCTGGAAGGGGGAACCTATTTTGCCTGGAAACCAGGCGGCTCGAATGATTGGTCCGCCCCGATGTGGATCGCCGATGGGTTTATGCCGGAGCTGGTTGTCGACCATCACGATAACCTATATTTGTTATATGCAGATTTGGATAATGGGCAATGGGGATTCAGGAAAAGGACAGCCCAGGGAACCTGGAATGGCCCAGTCCCACTGGGGATAGATGCCGCTAACTATATGGATGGAGCTCTGGCAGTTGGGGGCGATGATACCGTCCATTTTGTTTTACCAACATATGGAACGTTAGAATACCGGTCTCTAGCATCCGATGGTGGATTGTCCCCTAAAATGATCCTGGCGAACGAATCTACCTATGCACCGAAGGTGGTGGTGGATTCGGCTGGAACATTGTACGCGACCTGGTCTGTAATGGGCTATCCTCACTTTTCAGCCTACTATGTCACTCGATCAGCAGCAGGCGATTGGAGTCTGCCCTTTGTTTTGCCCAGCCTGGACTATGTGGCTGACGTGGCTGCCGATACGAGCGACAACTTACATTTTGTGGGTAGGTCCTCTGAAGATACAAGCCAGTGCAGGTATCTCCTACGCAAACCCGATACTGGATGGAAAAACCCTGTAGCCCTTGTGCAGGGTGACTGTTCTTTTTCACTGGCGCTCAGCCAGAACGGAGAATTGCACCTGACACAAACAACTTTCATCGATATTTCATACCGCAGGACCAAACTGGCTGATGCAAATGGGCAGGCATTGCTCTCCCAGGTGCTGACTGTACCCACTGACTTGCACAAGCCGACGCTTTCCTGGTTGTATTACCTGGAGGATCTAAATAGCACGAGCTCGGCATTCGAGGCCAGCGTGAGCACTCCGGTGACGACTTCGCAGGTGCTGCAGAGCGCAATCTACAGCAGATGGGCTCACGCCTGGGTAGATATGACACCCTGGGCAGGCGAAACCGTGACGATAACTTTTTCTTTGCAGCAGGATGTCAACGAGCCATACGTTCGACTCTCGATCGATGAGGTGTCGCTGGGTTCCTGGGAGACGCCTATCCTCTCCGAGTTATCTCCGCCTCACCTGGAGGATTGGGCAGACCAGCCAATCACGCTCACCGGTGAGAACTTCATCCCTACCCCGATGGTCTACTTGAATGATATTCCCATGGATAATGTCGAGTGGGTAGACGAGCAACATCTACACCTGCATCTTCCCGCGGGATTGTTACCGGGCACATATTCGGTGTGGGTTGCCAATCCAGGAGGGCAGCGGACAGGTTTGCCTGGCGCGTTAAGCCTGGGCTGGTTCAACTATTTGCCCTACTTGACAAAGTAACTTCAGAGCGTTTTCGTCTCAGACCGTGATGCTGAAGCTCAGCAATACGATTTAATCGACGCTACAAATTATGTATGGAGTCACACCCATAAGCCTTGGGGGCTTCTCATTTCTTTAGTGATTCAATCGCCTTCAATACCGTATCGCAGGTCGCGAGCGTCGCCTGGATCACACTCTCCTGCCCGAAGGCCGGCTTCCACTCGCCATGCACCTCGTCGCTGACCGACAGCAAGTTGCACACGCGTACGCCGCGGAATTTCCCCAGGGCATACATGGCGCTGGTTTCCATATCCACTCCCAGCACGCCGCGCTGCCGGTAGGCTTCGATCGTCGTTTTCAGCTCGCAGTACGGCGCGTCGGTTGACCACTGCAAGCCGCGATTCAGCGCCAGCCCCACTTGCGCGGCGCAGGACTCCAACAGCTCCGCCAGCGCGGCAACCGGCGCGAAATCCAGCCCTTGTGGGAAATAATGCCGCGAGGTGCCTTCCTCGCTGATGCAGCCATCCGGCAGCAGCACGCTGCCCACCGGGTTCTCCGGCCGCAAGCTGCCAGCCCAGCCGATGCCAATGAAAGTGCTCGCCCCGCAGGCAATCATCTCATCCATCAATGCAACCGTCGCCGGAGCGCCGATCATGCTGTGCACCACCGATATCCGGCGCCCGCCGATCCACCCGGTGAACATCGGCGTCCGGTCTGGAAATAACCAGTGTTCGGTGCTTTCCAAAGACTCGAAAGCCGACGCCAGACGCAGTACCACACCCTTTCCCCATGTGAGCACCACCGTCTCAGCCATTCCCAGCTGCTCCAAAGTGATGCCGCGCCGCCGCAGGTGGTAGTCCACCACCATTTTCGGATGAATGCGCGCATCCATCTAGTGGATCACTTTCACGCGCTGCTGCGCCATCTGCCGGAAGCGGCTCCAATCTTCCTGTGAGGCGAAGAAAGCCTGAGGAAACATGTGCAGTACGCCGTCTTCTGTCACCAATACCAGCATGCTTTCATCTTCCTTCAGACGCGCAAACTGCTCCCAGCCCACTTCCGTCTCCCCGCCCAGACCATTCCATACCACCCCGCGCCCATCGGCGCGGCCGCGATGCATACCCTGCTGCTGAAGTCTCTCCCAAAATTGCCCCGCTACCTTGCGGGAGACCAGATAGGGCGATAGAGTGTAGTAGCCCAGCAGCACCACGAGCGTACCTGTCCGCACCAGGCTGTACGTGGTCACCTCCGCGCCGCGAATTGCCGCATACGCCAGAAAGCCGAGCACAGCCAGCAGCAGCGCCGGCATGATATACCGTCCCACCAGCCCCCACCCGGCAGGCTTCCTGATCATGCCAATCGCCCGGCGCACCTGCTCCTGGGTATATGTCCCGCTGAATTCGATCTCCATTACACCCTCCTTGTCTCCGTCATCCTGAACGTAGTGAAGGATCTCTACTGTAATCGATAGATCCTTCACTGCGCACAGCGTGAAAGAAACTTACCCCTGATACAACTGCTTGATGAACGCCTTCTTAGGTTTTTCCCGATCCACGACCACCTTCACCGGCAGCCCGATTTCCAGCCCGCGCGTGGACTTATTCTGCTGGACCGAATTGCTGCTTTCGTAGCGTTCGCCCTGGTAGGTGTACAGATAGTACACCCGCCCGCGACCGCGGAAGAACGACGCCCGCGTCACGTGTCCCTCCACCTCGATGCCGGTTCCCAGCACCCCGGAAATCAGGCTGAAACGCCACAGGCTGAGCAGCGGGCATACCACGCACACCCCGATCAGCACGTACCACCAGGATGGTTCCATCCCGTCTCCAAATAACAATAGAAATGCCGTCACCAAAAGTGCGGTCAGCGGCGCCAGCAAGCCTAGCGAGGCTGCATAATCCGTCCAGACAACTTTCAGAAAAGATGCCTGATTGATCTGCATGAGAATTCCTCCAAATTTATCTCCGGAATTAGATTTCAAGCTGCGTCAGGGTATTCGTTTGAGTATCGGTGGGTGGCTCTGCTGCATCGAGTGTTCTTAGTTCAAGACTCATTATATACGAGGACGGATGAACCCATTGCGGTGACATTGGCCTGAACAGAACACCCTGGTCGACCGGATAGGCGCAATCCTGTTCCTCCAGATAGCACGTGGGATGCTCAAATTCGCTACACTGTAGCTGGCATTGTGAAAATGTAGACCCACCCACCAGCTACGATCGCGAACAGGAAAGACATCATGCGGCGCTCAACCTCTTTCATACTGCTCCTCACATTCTGCTTGCTCTTTTCCGCCTGCACACCGGCGAAACCGATCTACATCCTGCTGCCGGAGCCGGACTACTGGCCCACCCAGGGCTGGCATTCTTCCACCCCCGAGGCCCAGGGCATGGATTCCGCGCTGCTGGCGCAGACGGTCGAGGAGATCAACGCCAATCAAACCAACCTCCATTCTCTGCTCGTGGTGCGCAACGGTTACCTGGTAACCGAAGCCTACTTCCACCCTTACACACCAGACACTAAAATTCACATCCAATCCATCACCAAGAGTGTGATCGGCACGCTGGTCGGCGCTGCTATCCAGGCAGGATATATCGATAGTGTAGAGCAGGAGCTGCTCGACTTCTACCCCGGACGAATGGTTGCCAACCCCAGCCGGCAGAAAGAATCGATTCAACTGAAGCACTTGCTTTCCATGTCCTCCGGTCTGGACTGCCTGGAATTCTCCGGTTCTGGCCCGCGCATGGAGCAGGCAAACGGCTGGGTGCAGTTCATGCTTGATCTGCCGGTGGTTTCCGCACCCGGCAAGCGGTTCGGCTACTGCAACGGCAGCGCGCACCTGCTTTCGGCGATCATCGAAAAAGCCACTGCACAGGACACCCGTCTGTTCGCCAATCAATTGCTGTTCGAGCCGCTGGGCATTCCCGCTGTGGAGCCGGCTGATTGGATGGAAGATCCGCAGCGCTTCAACACCGGCGGATACGGGCTGTATCTTACGCCGCGCGACCTGGCGAAGCTCGCCTTTCTATACCTGCACGGCGGTAAATGGGAAGACCGGCAAATCCTGCCGCCCTCCTGGACATCCGAATCCACCACCCAGTACGTGCAAAAAGAAGACGGCAGCGGCTACGGCTATATGTGGACGGTATATCCGGATGAAAAGCGCTACGCTGCATTGGGTCTTGGCGGGCAGCAGATTCACGTTTACCCCTCTCACAACCTGATCGTGGTCGTCACCGCCGCCCTGGAGTCTTATGCCGAAGCGCCCGAGATCGAGCACATGCTCAACGACTACATCCTGCCGGCGGTCAAATCGAATTTGCCGCTGCCAGAAGACTCGCAGGCGTACACCCGGCTGCAGGCAGCCGTCCAGACCGCAGCTCATCCGCTCCAGGAGGTGCCGCCGCTGCCAGAGATTGCCGGGGAAATCTCGGGAGTTGCCTACTGGTTTGGTGAAAACCCTGTTGGCTGGCAAAAGTTGGCGCTGGTTTTCGAGCCGGGCTCGGTGCAGGCTAAGTTATTCCTGGATGATTACCCGCCGTTGGCCATCGGGCTTGACAACCTCTACCGCCAATCCACACTGGAGTCGCTGGGCGACCTCCATTTGCGAGGTCGTTGGATTGGCCAAAACACATTCGTCGTCGACTATCCTTATGCGCTGTCCGGACCCCTCAACCTGGCGGAATTAGGCGCTTCAGAATTCAGCTTTACCTTTAGCGAGAGCTCAGTCGAAGTCGCTGCCAGGCAGCTCATTTTCGGCGGGGAGCCGGTCGTTTTCCAGGGTACTCGGTAGCCGTGCGGCTACGCGCTCTGCAGCCGCCTGCGCATCCAGAGATCACGCCCAAACCCGACTAGCGCCGGGATGCTCAAGATGAGCGCCACAACTGCCCCCTGGATGATCGATCCCTGAACGTTTACCCAGCCGTTCTCCTGCCAGAAGGCGATGGAGCCTGCTTCGGTAATGGCGATGATAATGGCTGTGCCCGCGATTAACGCCAGCGAGCGCGCCCAGCCCGATTTCAACCGCAGGTAGATCACAGCCGTGATTACCATCAAGACCGCCACCAGCGCCATATAATACAGTGAGTACAGGCGGTCGATCTCATCGAATTCGATCATCACCAGCAGCGGCATGAAGCCAAACAGCAGGAACGACAGGATGCTTGGGTCCTGCCGGATATTGCCGAACAGGCGTGGGAGCTGGTTGCGCGGGCGGGAGAAGACCAGGGCAATCAGCGTGGCGAGAAGCAAGGGAATGAATGCCCGCAATCCCCACATATCCCGCGGTCCAAAAGTGTAGCCCAGGATGCGGATTCCTGGCGTGGCAACCATCGTCATATACAGCGCCATAATGATCGCCATGCCGGTGTAAGGATACGACCAGCGTGGAAAGCCGCTTATCCAGCCCAGCGCGTAGCCGGCCGGTCCCAGCCCAAGCCAGAACAGCAGCATATACACTGCGTTGACCTGCAACCAATTATTGAGCGCCCAGTCGATTGGAATCTCGAATGCCATCATCTGCAAGCCAACCAGGATGAAGCACAGCGCTCCCGCTGCCGCGCCAGCCCACGATTCCTGGGGTTGAAGCGTCGATTGCTTGTTTTCCATACTCGCCTCCCCGGCTGCCTGCAGTGGCTGCCGACTTCCTGTAATATGTCGTTATACGACATATTACAGGAAAACGGGTCGCTCGTCAATCATCAGTTATGCATTCCACCTGGCGGGATCGAGCTGTCACTCCGATTCTGGATTCAAGAATTTCAACAGCTCGTACACCAGCATGGCAGGCCACACGAAGCCCTTCAAGAACCCCATCAGCTTCTCCTGGGGTGTGGTTGCGCGGCCGATGTAGTACGCCCACGCGCCGAACAGCCCGATGCCGTACACCGCATCGCCGCCGCTCTGGTGGATTGTGATCGATTTCTGCTGCTTTTCATTCGAGGTGTTTTCTGTAGTCATCTCATTCTCCATCATCGCATATTTGGTTGGGGAGCCCTCGCGGCTGCCCATCCGTGGTTCTAATGTATATACGGAAATCCATAGAAATATATTCGCCCAAATATGAAAATCACCGCATTCGCGTCTACTTTTAGGAAAAATTTGAAACACGAAGACCACGAAGGTAGAGCATCAAGGTCACAAAGGAGAATTTTATAAGAGCTTTGTGTCCTTTGGGCTCCCTTCGTGAACTTTGTGTTTCTAGTTCTTGAATTCCCCTCGCATCCCCTCCGGCAGCTCCGCCGCTATTCCTTGCATCACGCGTTCCGCCGCCCAGCGGTCGAGCGCATCGCCTGCCATCCCCGGCGGGCGTCCCAACAACAGCGCCGGACCGAAGCTGAGCCGCAGCCCGCCATCCTGCTCATAGA
>JBGSTO010000249.1:0-36607 GCA_041736465.1 Anaerolineales bacterium
CGGCTAGCCGCCTGGTTAACCTGGCGGACCCCTTCACGCCGCGCCTGGCGCTGTGCGGCGCGCTGCAGATTTGCACCTGCCTTGATCACACCACCCAGAGGATTTACCGGCAGCCCGGGCGGGGTAACCGGGCGAATAAAAGCTGCCGGATTCTTGGCGACAGATTTTTGCAGGCGGTTCCCTGCTCCACCACGTGCACCTTTACGAAACATGCGCAGAGTCTCCGATAGATTTCAATGATCGCACTCGGCTAAATGGCCCCAGAAAGCATTGCTTGTGCTATCCGCAGGCACAGGACGATCAATATCAGGCAGGCGCGCAGAACTGCGCGCCAGTGCGTGCAGAACCATAGGACGGATTATATCAGTTAAGAATACCAATCTCCCAGGTACCTTGCAATTATGATAAACCCGTGAACCGGGGAATTAAGCATAAAAAAAGCAGCGCCAGGTACTGATCTCTGGCGCTGCCAACCAGTCCACAATCTCGGAACGACGCTAATTACACATCCAGGTTGCGCACGTCGCGTGCATGGGTCTGGATGAACCTGCGCCGCGGCGGCACCGCCGAGCCCATCAGCATATCAAAGGTGCGGTCGGCTTCCGCCGCGTCTTCAATCGTCACCAGCAGCAGTGTGCGTTTGGCTGGGTCCATGGTGGTGTCCCAGAGCTGTTCCGGATTCATCTCGCCCAGGCCTTTGAATCGAGAAAGGGTAGCCTTCTCTGCACCTTCGCCCAGTTTGGCGAGCTGGCGGTCTTTTTCACCCTCATTATATGCATACTCGATTTTGCCGCGATGCACGATGCGATACAGCGGCGGCTGGGCGATATACAGGTGACCTTCTTCGATCAGCCGCTGCATATAACGGAAGAAGAAAGTCAGCAGCAGCGTGCGGATGTGGGATCCGTCAACATCAGCGTCGGTCATCACCACCACTCGCCCATAACGCAGTCCGGTAAGGTCAAAACCCTCGCCAATGCCGGTGCCCAGCGCAGAAATCAAGGCTTTGACTTCGTTGTTCGCCAGGATCTTATCCAGCCGGGCGCGCTCGGTATTTAGAATCTTACCGCGCAGCGGCAGCACTGCCTGGAAGTGGCGGTCACGACCCTGCTTGGCGCTGCCGCCAGCCGAATCGCCTTCGACGATGTACAGCTCGGTCTTGTTGGGATCGCGTTCCGAACAATCGGCCAGCTTCCCGGGTAAGGTAAGGCTCTCCAAGGCGCTCTTGCGGATTACCAGGTCGCGCGCCTTGCGGGCTGCATCCCGCGCCCGGGCTGAGGTCAGGCATTTCTGCACGATAGCCCTGCCTGCGGAGGGCTGTTCTTCAAGGAATTGGCTGAATGCTTCCCCAACCACCTGCTGAGCCAGGGTCTGCACCTCGGGATTCATCAGCTTCACCTTGGTCTGCGACTCGAACTGCGGGTCAGGATGCTTGATGCTTACGATGGCAGTCAGGCCCTCGCGGGTATCATCGCCGCTGAAGTTGGCTTCCGCCTCTTTCAGCAGGCTGGCGCGGCGGGCATAGTCGTTGATCGTCCGTGTGACCGCAATACGCAGCCCTGTCAGGTGGGTTCCACCATCGATAGTATTGATCGTATTGGCAAAGGCATACACCGACTCGGAGTATGCATCCGTATACTGGATAGCCGCCGCGACGGTGATGCCGTCGACTTCTTTCTCAACGTGCACCACAGGATGCAGCACGGTACGATTGCGATTCAGGTAGCGGACAAAGGAAGTGATCCCACCTTCGAAATAGAAGGTCATCTCCCGATCTGTGCGCTCGTCTATGAAATGGATGGTGACGCCCCGGGTTACGAAAGCCATCTCGCGGAAGCGCTGCACCAGAGTGTCGAAGCGGTAATCCAGCTCGCCTTTGAAGATTTCGGGGTCAAACTTGAAGGTTGTGCGTGTGCCGGTTGCTTTCGGATCAGATTTGCCCACCACCTGTACGGGGCCCTGTGGGTAGCCGCGCTCATAACGTTGGAAATGAATCTGCCCGGCACGGCGCACTCGCACCTCACACCACTCCGAAAGAGCATTAACCGCCGAGACGCCGACGCCATGCAATCCGCCTGAAACCTTATACCCGCCGCCGCCGAACTTGCCACCCGCATGCAGCACTGTCATTACCACTTCTAGAGCCGGCTTTTTCATCTGCGGGTGCAGGTCAACCGGGATTCCGCGCCCATTATCCTCAACCGTTACACTGCTGTCCGGGTGAATAATGACATCGATGCGGTCACAAGAGCCTGCCAGGGCTTCGTCGATCGAGTTATCCACCACCTCATAAATTAAGTGATGCAATGCCTTGATGTCCGTACCGCCCACGTACATTCCCGGGCGGCGGCGAACCGCTTCCAGGCCTTCCAGTACCTGGATATCCTTAGCATCATATGAAAGCTGGTTTTCCTTGCCCACGTACACCTCCCAAACGATCTGACTGGCTTGCGATGGGAAGAACGCCCTGCCGCAGCCGGTAATTGATTATGCTGTCGTTGACAATCGCGATTGGATCAACAAACGATTGACCCAACGCTCAGCGTCACGATAATAAATAAACGAGGCGGCTAATAATCCGGTGGCGATGAATGCATGACCGATCACACCCACCAGCATTAACCAGGAGGTTTCCCCGGGGATGCGCCACAGGAAGCCAAGCCCCTCATTGATTAGAAGTATGATCACAAACAGCAGCACCGTCTGTGGAGCCGTCAGCCGCGTGATGCGAATACTATCTCGTACCGATACCCAGGCAAGGCGCTGTTTATAGAAAATGCCGTGCGGTGAGAAAACTATCGGAAACAGAACCCACAGGGCAAGGCCGCCAACCAGGTACACCGCAAACTGCCCCAGGCTTAACCCTACCAGCGAGATTAACGACACCATGCAGCTGCCCGGAATGGCTACCACCACCAATATCAGCGCCCAAAGCACAGTCAGCAGAAATACCTGGAGAGAAGTGCGCGGCCACTGGCTCAACGTCACTTTCCAATCCACTTTGCCATGCAGGGCAGCCTGCGAAACGGCAGAAAAATACAGCGCTCCAACAGCTATACCCAGTAAATTGAATGCAAACCACAAGCCCAACACGACCAGGAATGAGCTCATCTCCCAACCGGATGGTATTCCCAGCGGGGTTTGAAGCGGCGGGCTGCCAGCAACCAGGCTGGATACACCCACGGGGTACGAACGCAGGGTGGCAAATAAGTTGGCGCGCGCCGCAATCTCACTCCAATACTCACCTGCTACCTGCAGTAAGCGAGCGTCGTCAGAGGTAGTCGGGAGAGATTGCATCGCGCTCAGGTCATCCAGAAGGTTGCCAAGCAGTGTCGACAGGCGCACGCGCGGGCCCAGCCACAAAAACAAATCCAAAGCCACCGGGAATAGGATCAGCCCTACGTGGTTGCTGATGGCGTCAAATCCGGACAGCAAACAGGCGATGACTCGCGGAGGCTCAGGCGCTGTCTTGATGGTAGCATTCATAACCTAACAATTTTACCATCTACCTATATTTTTTCTGTCCTTTGTGTTATCTTTATAAGATATGTGCCGTTTTCCAATCCGAGGAGCAATGCTGCAATGGATGACATCCTCACCATCGTCAAGCAAGCAGACATCTTCTACAAGCTTACGCCTGTACAGTTGGAGATGGTAGCAAGCTTGTGTGAGGAACGGACATATGCATTGGGGGAAGTGGTCGTTGTCGAAGGTGGCAAGAGCGAAGAAATTTTCATCATTGCTCAAGGCGAAGTGGATATCATTATCACCCCCAGCCGTCCAAGCGGTTCGACCGGTCAGCTGGCACAGCCAGTAATCATCGCCCGGCTGCGCCCGGGGCAGTCTTTCGGTGAAGTAGGCCTGGTGGACAACGGTGTACGCTCAGCAACAGCCCGCGCAGCAAAGAAAGACACTCGCATGCTGCTCATAGCGAACCTACGCTTGATGAAGCTATGTGATACCTATCCGGAGCTTGGCTACAGGCTCATGCGCAACCTGGCAACCGACCTGGCGTTAAAAATCCGCAACACCGACCTGCGCATCCGAGAACAATTAATCTACGGAGAGCACAAACCCGAAGGCGCCGGCTTGTGAAATTCGTATTGAATCACTTGACCTAATCGAATAAGGTCGGTAGAATCCTTCCATTAAGCTTTGATAATAGAATTATCCATCGTATGAGGCAGCAATGCTTCTACCCCAATGGATAGATTGTGTTGTAAACATAAGGAGGTGATGCCTGCTCGAAGCTACTGTGTCTTGAGATATTGTATTTGCCCGTCAAGCCGCGACGGAAAAAATCGCAACAGTTTCCACTTTCACATAAGGAGAAGAAGATGAGCAAGAAGTTTTACCTTTTGTTATCTTTGCTGGTTTTGGCCAGTATGCTCCTGGCAGCCTGCGGTGCACCCCGCACGCCAGAAGCCACCCAGGCCCCAGTAGAGACAACAGCCCCCGAACCCGTACAGACTGAGCCGCCTGCCGCAGCAGGCGAACCGGAAGCATGCGCTTCCGACGCGTTCGGCTGCGCCACAATTGCAGCCGGTGAAACAATCAAGATCGGCATGGGCGCTCCCATGACCGGTGACAATGCGCAGTTCGGCATTGACATCTCGCAAGGCGCCACCATCGCCGTGCAGGATGCGGGTGAGTTTGAAGGCTTCAGCTTCGAGCTGGTAGCCGAAGATGACGGCGGTACACCAGAAGGCGGCGCATCGGTCGCTAACAAGCTGGTCTCCGACCCGACCGTGGTTGCCATCGCCGGCCATATCTTCTCCGGCGCCACCGCTTCCGCCATCCCCATCTACGAGCAGGCTGGCCTGCCCATGATGTCCCCCTCCGCCACCAACCCCGACCTGACCAAGTCTGGTTCCAAGGTCTTCAATCGCCTGGTCTTCACCGATGCGGCTCAGGGCAAGTTCGCCGCCGAGTTCCTGTACAATGAGCTTGGCTTCACCAAGATCGCCGTCATGCACGACGGGCAGGCATACGGTCAGGGTCTGGCGCAGGTGGTGAACGACACCTTCGTCTCGCTGGGCGGTGAGGTGACCGATTTCCAGGCCATCACTCCTGGCGAGTCGGACTACTCCGCTCCTCTCTCGGCTGTCGCCGCTAAAGGCCCTCAGGCACTGTACTACGGCGGGTATGTCCAGGAAGCGGTCGTGCTGGTCAACCAGATGGGTTCCTCCGGCCTGACCGACACCGTGTTCTTCGGCTGTGACGGCACCTTCGGCCAGGACTACCTGGATCGCACCGGCGCTAACGGCGAAGGCTCCTATGCTGTCTCGCTGATCCCAGCTGCCTCCGACGCCAAGACCGCCTTCGATGCCGCTTACCAGGCTGCCTTCGGACAGGCGCCCGGCGTGCTCTCCCCCTACTCCTGGACGGCTTACGACTCCGCCGCCACATTGGCCGCCGCCGTCAAAGAAGTTGCAGTCCTGGGCGGTGATGGCAGCCTGTATATCCCGCGCGGCGCGCTTGTTGATGCAGTGCGCGGCATCGCGGACTACACCGGTCTGTCCGGCACAGTCACCTGCGACGCCACCGGCGAATGCTCCGGCTCAGGCCCCACCTTCTACATCGTGGCGGATGGCGCCTGGGTACCGGCAACTGAAGCCACCATGGTTGAAGAGCCTGCGGGCGATCCGTGTGCAGATGACGCGTTCGGCTGCGCCACAATTGCAGCCGGTGAAACAATCAAGATCGGCATGGGCGCTCCCATGACCGGTGACAATGCGCAGTTCGGCATCGACATCTCGCAAGGCGCCACCATCGCCGTGCAGGATGCGGGTGAGTTTGAAGGCTTCAGCTTCGAGCTGGTAGCCGAAGATGACGGCGGTACACCGGAAGGCGGCGCATCGGTCGCTAACAAGCTGGTCTCCGACCCAACCGTGGTTGCCATCGCCGGCCATATCTTCTCCGGCGCCACCGCTTCCGCCATCCCCATCTACGAGCAGGCTGGCCTGCCCATGATGTCCCCCTCCGCCACCAACCCCGATCTGACCAAGTCTGGTTCCAAGGTCTTCAATCGCCTGGTCTTCACCGATGCGGCTCAGGGCAAGTTCGCCGCTGAGTACCTGTTCAACGAGCTTGGCTTCACCAAGATCGCCGTCATGCACGACGGGCAGGCATACGGTCAGGGTCTGGCGCAGGTAGTGAACGACACCTTCGTCTCTCTGGGCGGTGAGGTGACCGATTTCGAGGCCATCACTCCTGGCGAGTCGGATTACTCCGCTCCTCTCTCGGCTGTCGCCGCCAAAGGCCCTCAGGCGCTGTACTACGGCGGGTATGTCCAGGAAGCGGTCGTGCTGGTCAACCAGATGGGTTCCTCCGGCCTGACCGACACCGTGTTTTTCGGCTGTGACGGCACCTTCGGCCAGGACTACCTGGATCGCACCGGCGCTAACGGCGAAGGCTCCTACGCTGTCTCGCTGATTCCGGCTGCCTCCGACGCCAAGACCGCCTTCGATGCCGCCTACGAGGCTGCCTTCGGACAGGCGCCCGGCGTGCTCTCCCCCTACTCCTGGACAGCTTACGACTCCGCTGCCACGCTGGTCGCCGCTATCAAGTCGGTGGCCTTCGTGGGCGATGACGGCAGCTTGAACATCCCGCGCGGCGCGCTTGTAGATGCAGTGCGCAGCCTCAAGGACTACTCCGGTTTGTCCGGGACAGTCACCTGCGACGCCACCGGCGAATGCTCCGGCTCAGGCCCCACCTTCTACATCGTGACGGATGGCGCCTGGGTTGCAGCGCAGTAACCTGGTTTACCGGCTGTGAAGAACAGTCCACCAGCGCCGCCTGTGCTTACAGGTTGAACTAAGAAGAATCGCATGGCGGGGCGGGTACGATCACCTGCCCCGCCATGTGCCACCTTGCGGCCTGAGCCGTTCAAGAAGGAAACACTACATGGAAACGGCAAAACCCCGAACTGCACGAGCGAAGCTGCCTCTGAGCGCTTACCGTATCATCCAGGCAGTGTTGGCTGTTGTTTTTGCGGGCTATCTGATTTGGCGAATTTACCAGGTATTTTTTGTGGAGGCAGTCTACGGACCAGACACCTGGATGCGGTTTACCTTTGCCGGGCTGATCCTGGGCGGCGTTTATTCACTGATCGCTATCGGATATACCCTGGTATACGGTATCCTGTTCATGATCAACTTCGCCCATGGCGAGGTCATGATGATTGGGGCGTTTGGGGGCTATTTTACCTTCGAAGTGCTGGGCTCTATTCCAGCCAGCACAGCAACTAACCCGGAGACCAGCTTTTTAAACGCTCACCCAACGCTATCCGTAATTCTGGCATTTGTAATTGGCATGAGCCTCGCTTCGAGCAGCGGATACTTTCTTGAAAAAATCGCCTACCGGCCGCTGCGCGGCGCGCCGCGCCTGGTGCCGTTGATCAGCGCTATCGGCGCTTCGATTTTCCTGCAAAATGCCGCGCAGCTATTGTTTGGCGCCCAGCGCCGCGACTACGCCAATCCGGAGATCCTGTCGCGCGGCACCGGCTTTGAAATCCCTGTTGGAGAAGGTGTGGTGGTCCTGACATATACAGGCGTGCTGACGTTCGTCCTCTCGATTGTCATTATGCTGGCTTTATATTTTCTGGTGCAGCGCACACGCCTGGGTCGCGCCATGCGCGCGGTAGCCGAAAACAAGCCGGTTGCCGCTTTGATGGGCATTGATGTAGACCAGGTCATCAGCCGCACTTTCCTGATCAGCGGCGCCCTGGCGGGTGCGGGAGGGGTGATGTGGGGTATCCACCTGGGACTGGTTTATTTCTACGTTGGTTTTATTCCCGGAATTAAGGCTTTTACCGCTGCGGTGCTCGGAGGCATTGGCAACATCCCGGGCGCCATGCTCGGCGGGATGTTCCTGGGAATTGTCGAATCTATCGGACCGGCAATCCTGGGATTAAATTTCCAGCTCAAGGATGTGATTGCTTTCGGCATTTTAGTGTTGGTGCTGATTTTCAGACCCACAGGAATCATGGGTGAAGTGCTCACCGAGGAGAAAGTCTGATGCGCAAACAACTCATCCACGGATTTACCAGCGGGTTGGTATTCGCCATCATCACAATATTCCTCTTGCTGATCGGATTCCTCAGCACCATCTCCGACTTAATGGTAAAGGTGATTAATATCACCGCTGGGGAAAGCGCTGGATTGACGGCTCAGATTGTAAATTTGCTCCTGTTTTTGGGTTTGTTGGGAGTATTTAACGGCATGCGCGCCGCCCGCAGCGCCGAAGGTGGCAGTTGGGCAGATGCACTCGGTGGCAGCGCAGTCGCAGGACTTACTCTGGGGCTTCTCGCAAGCGCGGCTGGTCTTATCACCGGCACACTGACGGATAATGGCGTTAAGCTAACCACTTATCTATCTGCAATGCTTCCGCAAACTGTGAACCTCTACATCCTCAACCGTGCCCCAATGGACGGTGCTGCCTCGATCTTCTTGCTGCTGCTGATCACCAGCATCGCCGGTGGACTGCTGGCTCGAGGTTTGGGAAGCAGCGCGGTGCGCAATTCCCTGGGAAATTCCTGGCAAGCTGCTGCAAAGGGCATATCCGACCTTCCCCTGGTTCAACGGGTACAGCGCAGCCCGATCACCCGCTACGTGCTCTATGCAGTCTTGCTGTTGTTTGTGTTCCTTGTACCCCAGCGCCTGGGTCAATACTGGAACTATACCGTCGGCACGGTAGGCATCTACGTACTGCTTGGCCTGGGCCTGAACATCGTGGTCGGTTTAGCCGGGCTGCTGGATCTTGGCTATGTAGCTTTCTTCGCTATTGGTGCCTATACAGTTGCATTGATGACGGCTCCCGCGCCGCATGCCCTGGGGATCAACTTCTGGGTGGCGCTGGTGTGCGGCTTGATCCTGGCGGCGCTGGCAGGTATCATGCTCGGCGTACCGGTTTTGCGCATGCGCGGCGACTATCTGGCAATCGTCACCCTGGGCTTTGGTGAAATCATTCGCGTGCTCTTAAGGAGCGACCTGCTGACCGCTTTCACCGGTGGGCCGCGCGGTGTGCCTGACATTGCCGGACCAGAACTGTTCGGGAGACCTATCGGCAGCGATATCGATTTTGTGTATCTAATCACCCTGGCGGTGATTTTGATCATCTTTGTGACCAATCGCTTGCAAAACTCGCGCGTTGGGCGCGCCTGGGTCGCGATGCGCGAAGATGAAACTGTTGCCCAGGCGATGGGTATCGATACCATGCGCGCCAAGCTGCTGGCTTTCAGCATCGGCGCTGCTTTCGCTGGAGTGGGCGGTGTATTATTTGCCTCGCGCAACCAGTTTACCGGGCCAGAAGACCATAACCTGATGGTGTCGATCAACGTGCTCTCCCTGGTGATTGTTGGCGGCATGGGCAGCATCCCCGGTGTGATTGCAGGGGCATTTGTGCTAAAAGGTTTGCCGGAAGTTCTGCGCCAGTTGGAAAACTTCCGCATCCTGGCGTTTGGCGCACTCCTGGTGGTGATGATGATCTGGCGCCCTGAAGGCTTGATCCCATCCTCGCGCCGGCAGCTGGAGATGCACGAGGAGGAACCACCTCCGGATGAACTCCTTACTGCAGAGGTTACGCCAGCTTCACCGGAGGTGAAACCGTGACACCGACATTGAGCACTCACCAGCTCACCAAGCGCTTCGGTGGACTTGTGGCAGTCAATCAGGTCGATCTTGAAGTGCCGCCTAAATCCATCGTTAGCGTCATCGGACCCAACGGCGCCGGCAAGACCACCTTCTTCAACTGCATTACCGGCTTTTACGAGCCAACTTCAGGTGAGGTTTTCTTCGAAGGGCAGCGCATCAATGGGCTGTCACCCGATCGCGTCACCCAGCTCGGAATCGCCCGCACCTATCAGAACATCCGCCTGTTCAAGAACATGACGGCGCTTGAAAACATCATGGTAGGGCGGCATCCGCGCATGAAATCGGCATGGTACGAAGCCATTATTCACACCCCCGGGCAGCGGAAAGAGGAAAAAGAATCTCTGGATGAAGCCATGCAGCTCTTACGTTTCGTCGGACTGGCAGGTGCCGGCGATCAACTGGCGCGCAATCTGCCCTATGGGGCTCAGCGCCGCCTGGAGGTCGCCAGAGCGCTTGCCTCCCGTCCGCGTCTCCTGCTGCTGGACGAGCCTACAGCCGGGATGAACATTCACGAAACGGCTGAGATGATTGATTTTATCAAAGTTCTGCGCGACGAATTCGGCATCACGATCCTGCTCATCGAGCATGATATGCGCGTGGTAATGAGCATCAGCGAACAGGTCACCGTGTTGGATTACGGCGCCAAAATTGCCGAAGGTACGCCTGCCGATATCCAGCGCAATCCCAAAGTCATCGAAGCATATCTGGGGCGCGGGGCTGCATCGGGCCTGAGCTCATCCAGCAGCGCGGCGCCCGCGTAAGCAATCCTGGGCAGGAGTGAATCCATGTCATTTCTTGAAGTTCGCGACATTCATGCATACTACGGCAATATCCACGCGCTGAAAGGGGTTTCGCTCACCGTAGAAAAAGGCGAAATTGTCACCCTGATCGGCGGCAATGGCGCGGGAAAAACCACCACCCTGCGCACGATTTGCGGTCTGCTCAAGCCGCGCCGTGGGGCAATCGTTCTGGATGGAGAGGATCTGGTTGAGCACAAAACTCACCAAATCGTCTCCAAAGGTGTGGCGATGGTGCCTGAAGGCCGGGGTGTGTTCGCTCGACTGACCGTAGAAGAGAATCTTGACCTGGGGGCCTACAGCCGAACCGACAGAACAACTTTTGCTTCTGACCTTGAACGGGTGTTCACCGTTTTCCCGCGTCTGAAAGAAAGGCGCAAGCAGGTTGCCGGAACCCTCTCCGGCGGTGAGCAGCAGATGCTGGCTATCGGGCGCGCCCTGATGGCACACCCTCGCATCCTGCTTCTGGATGAACCCTCCATGGGTTTAGCCCCGATTCTTGTAGAAGGTATCTTCGACACCGTCAAAGACATCAACCGCGAAGGCACCACCATTCTGCTGGTAGAGCAGAACGCCTTGATGGCGCTTTCTATCGCCAGCCGCGGCTACGTACTGCAAACGGGACAGATCGTCCTGCAAGATAGCGCCGAAAATTTGCAGGCAAACGAAATGGTGCAAAAGGCTTACCTGGGAATAGAATAGGTCTCAGCCCAGCTTCACTGCCAGCACATCGTAATACGTTCCGGCGCCAAAGCCGTCGAACAACAGGTGACTGCCCGGCTTCAAGCCGGGTAGTCCGCGTAAAAAGGCGATCATATTCGAAGCTGCGCTGACATTACCAAAATCACTCACCAGCCAGGGCATTGGCAGGAGAATGCCCTCCTTGATCAAATTCTTTTCCTTCAGTTTATTGATTTTATAATTGGCATGGTGAACGATCGCCAGAACAATGGACGGTTCTTTACCATGCGTGGTGCTGGTAAGCTGCACTACCTTTTGCTGGTACGCCTGGTAAACTTCTTTAACCACCTGCACGCCCGTGCGGACGAACAATTTGACCATCCCCATTGGGCCTGCCATCACCACCGTACTTCCATCTTCCGGCTCATGCATCAAGCCTGCAACGCGAATGCTGTTCTCACCAGTTTGGCTGATATCCAGACACGACTCTCCATCCTCCGGTCTGCCAGAATGCGGGTACACCATGTGTACAGCAAGCACACCCTCGTCATCATAAGCCTCGTGTGTCCCCCCAACTAAAAATTCCATGCTCTCTCCCGGGATCAAGCCAATCACCCCGGCGCCATTGCCAAAAAGCTGCATGGCATTCCGATCGCGCGTCCCTTGCATGAAACGGCTGAGCCCTTCGATACCGCCAACCAGGATCTTTTTTCCGCACAGTTCTTCCGCCAGATTGCGTCCCAGCGTGCGCAGCGCCAGCCCCGGGTTCAGTGCCAGGTTCAACGCGCCAACCGAGCTGTCGCAGGCTTTGTGCACGGTCACCTTCAAAGCCTGCTCTGAAATTCCCGCCAGGCGAGTGATGCGTTCCAAGAAGTCGCCCACGACCGGAGCGCTCATCCCGATCAATACGCCTTGAATTTCTCCAGGCTGCCACCCACAGGCGCGCATTGCCGCCTGCAAGAAACGAGCTCCGGCTTGTACTTCTACTTCGGTGTGTTCTTCCACAGATAGGCGCGGCACGTGATGGCGGTAATCAAATCCTAACGAAGAAAGCTCCAACTGCCCTGCCTCCATCGGCTCTCCGAGGCGCTCTTCCATTAGACCCACCAGAGCAGCGTTATCATAGCACTTTCCCCAGGCCCCATACGCGCCGGCGATGCCAACTTCGGGATTTGCGATTGCCTCTATGCCAATCGGAATCCCCGGCCCCACAGGGATCATCTCCGTGTGAACACCGGGGCGCTCGTAGAACGGGGTGCTACCCGATGGATTAGCTTCTTGTTCGTCTGGTTTCAACATTTCTGACCTCTCTCGGATTCATTTCGTCTCAAGCACTGATCTTGCTGGACCTTAGTAATCTGGACAAATGATACCCTGATTCACACGTATTATAGCCGCACTTTCTGCCAGCACAGGGTCGTTTCCAGCCAGGTTTTTTAAACTCTGACGGATCGCCAGGATATCGCTGCCGTGGTGGTAGAATACCTTCTATCATTAACCCCAACCTTGAAAGCTGGTTATCAAATTCATGGCATCTGCTGAAATCATCACTATCGGAACAGAGATATTGCTGGGCGAGATCGTGGATACAAACGCCCATTTCATCGCCAGGCGGCTGAGAGACCTGGGCGTGGATTTGTATCGCAAGACTACCGTGGGTGATAACGCCCGGCGTATTGCGCAGGCGATTCAACAAGCCTTGGATCGCTGTGATTTAATCATCACCACCGGGGGATTGGGACCGACCGTAGATGATCCGACCCGCGATGCAGTGGCCCTGGCAGCAGGTGTCGAGACCGAGTACCAACCGGAGTTATGGGAACAAATCCAGGCGCGATTCCAGCGTTTCAACCGCCAGCCAACAGAAAACAACCGCCGGCAGGCATTCATTCCCACCGGCGCCATTGCGATTGAGAACCCGGTAGGCACTGCCCCGGCGTTCATTGTAGAAATCGGCAAGAAGTCAATCGTTGCTTTACCCGGCGTACCTCGCGAGATGGAATATCTCATTGATCATGCCATTACGCCCTACCTGAAGCAGCGCTTTGATTTGCGCGGCATCATCAAAGCCCGGGTGCTGCATACCTCCGGCGCAGGCGAGTCGCAAATCGACGATCTCGTCGGCGACCTGGAAGGACTCAGCAATCCCACAGTTGGCCTGGCTGCCCACTCAGGCCAGGTAGATGTCAGGATTACCGCCAAGGCTGAGTCCGAAAGCGCAGCAGATGAAATGATCCTCCCGATCGAAACCACCATCCGCCAGCGGCTGGGAGATTGGGTGTACGGGGCGGATCAAGAGACTCTGGAAGAAGTGGCTATGCGCACAATTGTCCAGCAAGGGTGGAAGCTGGTGGTTGTCGAAGCTGGTCTGGATGGCAACCTGATCCGGCGGCTCACAGCCACCCCGTCCGGCTTTCTCGGCGGCGAGGTGCTCACCGAGACCCCTACCCCGGAGGAGCTGATGCTGCACGTCGAGGCGCTGCGCCAGATGCGATCAGCCGAAGTTGGCTTAGGTGTGGCAATTTACCCGGGCGGGAACAAGCAAGACGTTTGCCTGACTCTGGTCACACCAGATCGCAAAAGACAGTTTACACGCCCCTATGGTGGACCGCCCGAATACGCCCCACGTTGGGCCTTCCATCACAGCCTGGATGTAATCCGCCGTCTTTTGGAAGCGTAAGCTCACCGTATCCAGGGTATACACCTGAGATCAGAAATTTCACACAGGAGGAATCGTGTCAGAACAGGTGGATCTGCTGCTGTCCAATGCCATTGTTTTGACCATGGATGCCAATCTCAGCCAGTTCGAGGCAGGCGCAGTCGCTGTTCGCGGCGACACGATCGTCGCCGTCGGATTGGAAGCTGATCTGCGCACCCGGTTCACGGCTGCCGAAACGATCGATTGCCACGGCAAGGTGCTGATGCCTGGGCTTGTCAATGCCCACACGCATGTGCCCATGACACTGCTGCGCGGTCTGGCAGATGATCTGCGCTTGGACGTCTGGCTATTGGGTTACATAATGCCGGTAGAGCGTGAATTCGTCTCTCCCGATTTCATCACCCTGGGTACGCAAATTGCTTGCGTAGAATTGATCCGCAGCGGTGTAACCAGCTTTGCCGATATGTATTACTTCGAAGAGGACGTGGCTAAAGCCACTGCCGGAGCCGGTCTGCGCGCGGTGTGCTCACAAACCGTGCTCAAGTTCCCATCTCCAGATGCCCGATTCTTCGAAGAATCCCTGGCGATGGCGCGTGATTACATCCAGCGTTGGAAGGATCATCCCCTGATTGTGCCTTCCGTAGCGCCGCATGCCCCTTACACCTGTACAGCCGAGATCTTACGCAGCACGGCGCAGCTTGCTGCAGAGTTCGATGTTCCTCTGCACACCCACCTGGCAGAAACCGCCACCGAAGCGGAAAACTCGCGCCAGGAACATGGCATGCCGGTGGTGCCGTATGTCAAGAAAATGAATTTGTTCGACGCCAAAGTGCTGGCAGCCCATTGCGTACATGTCGATGACGGTGAAATCAACACCTTGCTGCATCATCGCGCCGGTATTGCCCACAACCCCTCCTCAAACCTCAAACTGGCTTCCGGTTTTGCTCCGGTCACCAAGATGCTGGAAGCAGGTCTGAACGTCGGCATAGGAACGGATGGGCCGGCTTCCAACAACGACCTGGACATGTTCGAGGAAATTCGCCTGGCTGCCTTTATCGCCAAGGCGGTAACAAACGATCCCACTGCGCTGCCCGCCCACACTGCCCTGACCATGGCAACTCGCATGGGCGCTCAGGCAATGCACATCGGGCACTTAACCGGTTCCCTCGAGGCTGGGAAACGCGCCGACCTGATCCTGATCGATATTGCTCCCCTGCACAATTCCCCGCGCTTCAGGCGCGATCTCAACGGTGTCTATGCACAGATCGTCTACGCCTCAAAATCCAGCGATGTAACCGATGTGATGGTCAATGGTCGCTGGCTGATGCGCTCACACCAGCTAGCAACGCTGGATGAGGCTTCATTGCTGGATCATGCCCGCGATTATGCCAGGCGAATTGACACATTCTTGATCCAACGTGAAAAGTCGATCCTGTCCAAGCTGATCGCCATTGGGGGCGCCGCCGAGGGAGAAACTTTTGAGGTGCAGGCCAAGGCGCGTATCGACGATCCCACTGCAGTGTTAGAAGCCCTGAAAGGTCCTGAAATCGAGATTCTGTACACTCGCCATTACCATGAGTATGATACCTATTTCTCGTTCCAGGATCCGGCACAAGGCTACCTGCGGTATCGCGAGGATGAATTTATCGATGATAAGGGTGAGATCAGCAACGTTCGCTACCGGCTGACCTTGCTTGGACCGGCGCGAGAATACCAGTTCCCCAGTGATGTGCTGCTCTCTCGCAGCCGCTTCATCGCCCAGGCAACCCACAGTTTACGTTTCTACCGCGAGTACTTCAAGCCTGTTGGCGAGGCCTTCATCGAGAAAGACCGCCTGCGCTGGCGGGTGTTATACCAGGGCACCGAGTTCTACATCAATCTGGACAACGTCATCGAACCCGCGCTTGGATACTTCCTGGAGGTCAAAAGCCGCACGTGGAGTAAAAAAGATGCTGAGCACAAAGCTCAGGTGGCAAATATGCTGCTGGCATTATTGAGTGTTTCTGCCGGGAACACCGTGCCGCAGGATTACATCGAGATCGTAAAAGCCTCATCGTAACGTAGAAAAACCACTTATGGATGCTCCCCTGGATTTCGCCGTCCGAACTGCCAAACAGGCCGGCGAGCTGTTACAAGGGTATTTCCGTCAAGGATCGCTGCACGCCAGATTAAAAAGCGACCATTCGGTCGTCACCGAAGCCGACCTGGCAGCCGACCGTCTGATCGAACAAGCCATCCATGAAGCTTATCCTCACGATGTGCTGTTAAGCGAGGAGCTTCAGCCTGGTTTCCAACCCCAACCCGCTGAGATTGTATGGATCATCGACCCACTGGATGGAACCACAAATTTCAGTCTTGGGCTGCACATTTGGGGGGTTTCGATTGCTCGCGTGGTCGAGGGATACACCGATATCGCTGCGATCTACTTCCCAATGCTGGGTGAAATGTACACAGCACAACGCGGTCATGGCGCCTACATGAATGGAGAACGCCTGGCACTGGGTGCAGGCGCCCAACCCAAGCCAGCCTCGTTTTTCTCATGCTGTTCTCGCACCTTCCGTCATTACCAGGTGAGTGTTCCATATAAAGCGCGCATCCTGGGATCAGCTGCTTACAGCTTCTGTACGCTGTGCCGTGGGGCTGCCCTGGTGGTTTTCGATGCCACACCAAAGATCTGGGATATTGCCGGCGTCTGGCTTGTCGTTGAAGAGGCTGGCGGCATTATCGAAACCTACGATGGCATTCGCCCCTTCCCGCTGCGCCATGGCGTCGTCTACGAGCGGCAGGTGTTCACCACGATTGCAGCTGCTACGCCAGAGCTGGTCTCACGGGCGCGCCGCCAAATCCGTCCAAAAACTCGAAAACAGGAAAGATAAACAGGAGAACCCAATGGAATATCGTTTTCTTGGCCGCTCTGGCCTCAAAGTATCTGCCCTATCCTTAGGCGCCTGGGTCACTTATGGAGAACAGGTTGGGGAACAGGTTGCATTCGAATGCATGACCGCCGCTTATGAGGCCGGAGTCAATTTCTTCGACAACGCCGAGGCGTACGGAAATGGCAGCGCCGAAATTGTGATGGGCAATGTCCTCAAACGCACCGGATGGAAACACTCGGACCTCGTGATCTCCACCAAGCTTTTTTGGGGCGGCGACGGTCCCAACGACAGCGGCCTTTCCAGGAAACACATCATGGAAGGCATGAACGCAGCCTTGAAGCGGCTGCAGCTCGATTACGTTGACCTGGTCTTTTGCCACCGCCCGGATATGTATACCCCCATCGAAGAGACGGTCTGGTCAATGAACCTGCTCATCCAGCAAGGAAAAGCCTTTTATTGGGGCACCAGTGAGTGGAGCGCACAGGAAATTATGGAGGCTTACGCCGTAGCCCGGCGCGAACACCTGATCCCACCGGCCATGGAACAGCCTCAATACCATATGTTCCATCGCCAGCGCGTGGAGGGCGAGTATATTCGCCTGTACCGCCAGATCGGGCTTGGCACAACCATCTGGTCTCCCCTGGCAAGCGGATTGCTTACCGGCAAATACAACAACGGCATTCCCGAGGGCACTCGCGCCACCCTGGAAGGGTATGATTGGCTGCGCAAGCGCTTTGAGAGTGATAAGACCCGCCAGCAGATCGAGAAGGTGCGCCAGCTCACCAAGGTCGCCGAGGAAATTGGCTGTACCATGGCACAGATGGCACTTGCCTGGTGCCTGAAAAATCAAAATGTCAGCACTGTCATTACTGGTGCATCGCGTGTGAGCCAGGTGCATGAAAACCTGAAAGCACTGGATGTAGTCCCGCTGCTCACCACGGATGTAATGCAGCGCATCGAAGAGATATTGGATAATCGCCCGAAAGGGGAGGAAGACTTCCGCTAAGCCGCCTCTACTGGTTGATCTGATAGTTGGGAGCTTCCTTGGTGATGATCACATCATGCGGATGGCTTTCGATCAATCCAGCATTGGTGATGCGCACCAGGCGCGTTCGCAAACGCAGGTCTTCCAGGTTGGCAGCTCCGGCGTATCCCATGCCCGAGCGCAGCCCTCCCACCAACTGGTAGACATAGTCGCTCAGCGAGCCTTTATAAGGCACGCGGCCTTCGATACCTTCCGGCACTAATTTTCCACTGCCCCCCTGGGCACTGGCATAACGGTCGCGGCCGAAACCCTGCATCGCGCCCAGGCTGCCCATGCCGCGGTACTCTTTGAACCGCCTACCTTCGAACAAGACAACTTCACCCGGAGACTCGTCCAGCCCCGCCAGTAGACTCCCCAGCATGACTGCATCCGCTCCAGCCACAATCGCTTTGACGATGTCTCCGGAGTACTTTATGCCCCCATCGGCTATGATGGGAATCCCACGCGCGTGTGCGGCTCTGGCGCAGTTGTAGATTGCCGTCACTTGAGGCATGCCTGCGCCAGATACCACACGTGTGGTACAGATCGAGCCTGCTCCGACGCCGACTTTAATGACATCCGCGCCGGCCTCGATCAGCGCTTGTGTGCCTTCCTCGGTGACCACATTCCCAGCCATCACCGGCATATCGGGCCAGGTGCGCTTGATGCGCTGGAGAGCGCCGGCAACTCCTGCCGAGTGACCGTGGGCGGTATCAACCACCACGATATCCACTTCTTCGTCGATAAGCAGCTGCACCCGCTCCTCAAGATCGGCGCCAACACCCACTGCTGCCCCTACCAGCAGCCGCCCTTTGGAATCTTTCGATGCCAGAGGGAACTGGCGCGCTTTTTGTATGTCTTTAACAGTGATCAGGCCTTTGATCACGCCGGTATCATCTATCAGCGGAAGCTTTTCGATGCGGTGCTTCTGCAGCAGGCGCTTGGCATCCTCAATCGTGATTCCCACCGGGGCAGTGACCAGCGGCATGGGGGTCATGAACTTGGTTACTGGTAAATCATAATCAGATGGCTCGACAAAACGCACATCCCGGTTGGTCAGAATGCCCAGCAAGCGTCCTTCTGGATCTGTAACCGGCACGCCGCTGATGTGGTATGTCGACATGATCGCTTCGGCTTCACCCAGGCGCGCCTCCGGTGAGAGCGTGATCGGTTCCACGATCATGCCGGATTGGGAGCGCTTGACTTTATCGACCTCCGCCGCTTGTTGTGCGGGAGATAGATTGCGGTGGATGATGCCTAATCCGCCCTCGCGTGCCAGCGCAATGGCGAGGCGCGCCTCTGTGACGGTGTCCATTGCGGCTGACAACAGGGGAACCTGCAGCCTTATATCCCGGGTCACCAGTGTGGAGACTTCCGTCTGATTTGGCAAAATCTGTGTGTATCCCGGTACAACCAGGACGTCATCGAAGGTCAGCGCTTCAAATAAGTCAAAAAGCTCTGCATTCATGCCTTGAACCTCCATGCTTGATCAAGAAAAATGCCTTTAATGCCGGAAATGCCGGACACCCGTGAAGACCATTGCCATGCCTGCCAGATTGGCAGTCTCGATGGCATCCGGGTCGCGCAGCGAGCCGCCTGGAGCAATTACCGCCGTCACACCGGCTTTTGCGGCCTCAATGATTGAATCGGGGAATGGGAAGAATGCGTCCGAGGCCATCACCGCGCCTCTAGCGCGCGGGCCGGCGCGCTGCACAGCGATGCGCACAGCATCCACGCGGTTGGGCTGCCCGCTGCCGATGCCTACCGTTGCCTCCCCGACTGCCAGGACGATGGCGTTAGACTTCACCGGCTGGCAAGCTCGCCAGGCAAAACGCAGCCCCAGCCATTCCGCCTCTGTCGGCTGTCGCCGAGTCACAATTCGCCAATTCGCCTCCTCAGGATCGCCCAGATCGAGTGTTTGCTGCAGGATTCCCTGGGTGACGGATCGCAGCTCGAAGTCGGGCGAGATGGAGCGATCCGTCATGCTCAGCAAGCGCAAGTTCTTGCGGGCAGCTAAAACATTCAGCGCATCCTCCGTAAAACCCGGCGCACAGATGCATTCCACGAACAGATCTCCTAACGCGTTGGCCGTCTCCTGGTCGAAGGTACGGTTGGCTGCCAATACCCCCCCAAAAGCAGATACCGGATCAGATGCCAGTGCACTGCGAAAGGCTTCTTCGAGGCTGCCGCTGGCGGCGATCCCGCAGGGTGACAGGTGCTTGACAATACAGACAGCCGGCTTTTCAAACGAAAGCACGCTGCGCCAGGCTGCATCCAGGTCCATGATATTGTTATAAGAAAGCGCTTTTCCTCGCAGCAAGTTGCCGCCCAATGGCCCAGTTTCAGGGTTGTACGAGTACAGGGTCGCCTTCTGGTGTGGATTTTCTCCGTAGCGCAGCTCGCCGATTGGGTAGAGTTCCAACCTCAGCATCTGCTGTCCCTCTGCTTGCGGCTGCTCCGCCCCCAGATACTGGGAGATGGCTGTATCGTAAGCTGCGGTGTGCGCAAAAGCCTTGCGCGCCAGTCTCTTCCGGGCTGCATGTGATACTCGCCCGTCTTTGCGCAGCTCCGCCAAAACATCCGGATAATCCAGCATATCGGTCAAAACTGTCACCCTAACAAAATTCTTCGCCGCAGCACGTATCAGCGCCACGCCGCCGATATCGATATTTTCGATAGCCTGCTCCAGGGTTGAGCCAGAACAGCCGGTCACCTGTTCAAATGGATACAAATTCACGACCACCAGATCGATGAACTGGGCTGCGATGCGCTCCAAATCGGCAGCATCCACCTCGGTCTCGCGCGCCAGAATACCCCCGTGGATTACCGGATGAAGTGTCTTCACCCGCCCACCTAAAATTTCCGGAGAACCGGTTAATTGGGCGACATCTTCTACCGGCATCCCTGCCAGGCGCAAGAAGTTCGCCGTGCCCCCACTGGCGAGCAGCCGCCAGCCCATCTGGTGCAGTCCGCTGGCAAATTCAAACAACCCTGATTTGTCGAAGACAGACAGCAAAGCAATCGCCATAAACCCTCTCCCTGTTTGCCGCGCTCATTTTTTTATTCCTCAGACTGCACGCCAATCGCTTGCCTGATTACAGCGGCGAGCTCGCGCGCCCGCTGCGGAGCATCGCCCAGGTGAGCGCCAGCAACCATCACTGCGAATATTTCACTCGCCTGAAGGTATTCACCCAAAGCACGATCATTTGCCAGCAGTTCTACCAGCGGGTTGGGTTGTCCCTGCCGGATGGCCTCCCAGGCCTGCATGGAGTGCAGCCGCAGGCGTTCGTGCATCGCCTGACGATCTGCGCCTTTACGCGCCAGAGCCATCAGCACCCGCTCGCTGGCTGCAAAAGGTGCGTAGGTCTGCAAATTTCGCGCCATTGCTTGCTCATCCACCTGCAGGTCATCGACGATGCGCAGTGTCACCTGCAGGAGCTCATCGGCGCATAAAAAGGCTTCTGGCAGCAAGGTACGCCGGTTGGCCGAGTCATCCAGTGTCCGTTCGAGTAAACTATGCGCGGCATTTTGCCAGGCAAGCATTGGAGCTTGTGCCAGCTGGCGCGCCAGCGAGTTTATCTTCTCGGCATTGATCGGATTGCGCTTGAATGGCATCGCGGAGGAGCCAACTTGTTTCTTACCAAACGGCTCCGATAGCTCACCCACCGGTGGAGACTGCAAGAACCGCAGGTCAAAGGCAAATTTATACAGGCTGGCGCCCAGGTCTGCCAGAGCGCTCAGCACCTGATAGTCTTGCTTACGGGGGTAGGTCTGACCGCTAACCGGATAAAATGGTAGACCCAGGCGCGTCGATAGGCGCAGCTCAAACTCCGCCAACCGCTCGATGCCGATCAAATCGCCAAACGAGGCAGCCGTGCCGACTGCACCCTTAAACCCTTTTCCGCGCAGCTTGCGGCGCACCCGGCGCAAGTCTTCCCAATCCGAGAGCAGATCCTGGGCATACAACGCCAGACGGTAGCCCAGCGTCGAGGGCTCCGCCGGTTGGAGATGCGTAAAGGCGATAATCGCCGTGTCTGCCCAGCGGTCGATGTGAACGGCGAACCGTCCCAAGAGCCGGGTTAATTTAACCAGCACGACATCCAATGATTGCCGCATGCGCAGAGCGTCAGCATTGTCCTCAATGTCCATCGAGGTGGCGCCCAGGTGTAAACTGCCGCCGCCGGAGGGGGATTGTTCCGCAAATACCCTCAGCTCAGCCATCAGATCATGATGTATTTCGGCTTCGATCTCAAGCGATCGGGCAACATCCACATCCCCGGCGTGCAGGCGCACATCCTCAACCTGCTCCGGGCGCAGCAAACCAAACTCAGCCTGAACCTCTGCCAGGGCTACCCAAACTTCCCGCCACAAGCGTCGCTTCTCCAGCTCGCTCCAGATGCGGCGCATCTCCTCTGAGCCGTAGCGCCAAGTGTAGGGCGATAAATAAGTATCAAAGGGCAGATTCTCTACATGTTTCACCACAGCACAGCCCTCTCAGCCAATCAAGAAGGGGTTGTTTAGACAATCAAGCTGGATTATACTGATGTCTCGATAAAATTGTAAGTGATGGTTTTTCTCAATTTAAACTGTCACTTTTGCAATTAATGTCCGGGAAATGCTAGTTTGAATTGCAAATATACCCGATGATGGCTATAATCTAACGAAGACACCAGTGGGCAACTGCGCACCATATCCTTGATGGGAGATACGCTCTGGAAGAACAAAGTCAGACCCAGAAATTAGAAACCGGTGCAATTTCCGCGGGTATCACCCAACTAAACACCGGTACTTCCCTGGCGAACCGCTATCTGATTCAGAGTGTGATCGGCATCGGGGGCATGGGCGCTGTCTACCGCGCCCGTGATTTACACTTCCCCAACGTAGTAAAACTTGTCGCCGTAAAAGAAATGATCAACCAGGCGCGTGACGAGCTGGTACGCAGCACCATCGTACGCAACTTCGAGCGTGAAGCCAACCTCCTGGCAACCCTTGACCATCCTGCCATCCCTCGCATTTATGATTACTTCACCTACAACGAGCGTTCCTACCTGATCCTCGAGTATATCAACGGCAAGGATCTGGAAGCCGTTTTGGGGATGACCAAAGAATTTCTGCCCACCGATACAGTTATGCAGTGGGCAATCGAGCTATGTGACGTACTTAGCTACCTGCATACCCACAAACCTGAGCCGATCATCTTTCGGGATATGAAGCCCTCCAACGTGATGATCAACCAGCATGGGCATGTGGTACTGGTAGATTTTGGTATCGCCAAGCCATTCCAGGGGCCGCAGCGCGGCACCATGATCGGTACGGAAGGATATTCTCCGCCCGAGCAGTATCGCGGCGAGGCCAGCCATCACGCAGACATCTATGCTCTGGGCGCCACACTCCACCACCTGCTCACCCGGCGCGATCCCAGACTTGAGCCGCCCTTTTCGTTCAGTGAACGACCGATCCGGCAGATAAATTCAGTGATCAGCGTAGAGCTGGAAAAGATCATCACCAGGGCGCTCATGTATGAGCCTGCTGATAGGTTCCAATCCGCTGAAGAGATGAAACAGGCTATGGTGAAGCTTGCACGCCAGACAGGAGCGCTGGATCGAGCTTCCGCTTCAACCGCGGCCTTCACCAGCAGCATTGGAGGCATCCGCCCGGTCTGGGATTTCAATACGGAGGATGAAGTCCGGGGTACACCTGTGATCCATGCAGGCATGCTCTATGTGGGCTCGTACGATTACAATCTGTACGCATTGAAAGCCGAGACGGGTGAGTTCGTGTGGAAATATCCCACCCAGGGCGGAATCGTCAGCCGTCCTGCAGTCTACGATGGAAATATTTACTTTGGCTCTGAAGACAAGAACCTGCATGTGATTAATGCACGCAGCGGGCGATTGAATTGGACCTATCCCACCGAAGGGCCGGTGCGTTCGTCTCCTGAAATCGCCGAGTCGCATGTATTTGTTGGCTCCGATGATTACAACCTGCACGCCGTCAATCTCATCAGCGGGCGCAGCACGTGGCGCTCGAATGTCGGCGCGCCAATCCGCTCGACGCCTCTTGTCGTGAATGATTTCATTTACTTTGGCACCGAGAGCGGCGAGATGTACTGCATGGATTTCCGCAGCGCTATTCGCTGGCGGTTCAAAGCCAAACGCGCGATTACTTCCTCACCTGTTTATTCAGAAGGTGTTGTATACTTCGCCTCAGTGGACGCTACTTTATATGCCCTGGATGCGAAAACCGGTTGGGTCATCTCGCGCTTTCGCCTGGGCAAAGCCAGCATTTCCACACCCTGCATCGCTGGAGACTTAATTACTATTGGCGCTGTCGATGGAAAAATTTACGCCGTTGATATTCGCAGCGCCAAGGAACTTTGGACCTATGAAACCGAGCATCAGGTGACTGGTTCGCCCCTGGTATTTAAAGACTCGCTCTATTGCGGCTCAGTTGACGGTCATCTGTACTGTTTGGAATATCGAACCGGGAGATTGCGCTGGAAATTCAAGACTGGCGCCGCAATCACGGGCACCCCGGTGGCTGCCAATGATCTTGTTTATATTGGCTCCACCGATCATCGCGTTTATGCCTTACTGGCTTGAAGCCAGGAGACTAGCAGGAGACATTGTGAAGAAGTTCTTAGAGCGCTTATTCGGCAACAGCCAATCAACGGGCACAGAGATACCTACCAAACCACTTTTGCAGGCAGAGCAAGAACTGCTGTCGAACTCTACCGGAACACAGCTAGAGCCTCCTCAATTAATAGTCGGCTGCGCTCAATCCGTCGGCATGCACCGAGATCACAACGAAGACTCTTTATTTACCCTGGCAACGACGCTCTCTAATGACCAGCAGCACCTGCCTATTGGTTTATTTATCGTTGCAGATGGTATGGGAGGCCACCAGCACGGCGAGGTGGCCAGCGGTATCGCAGTCCGCTCCCTGGCTGGTTACGTCATCCGCAAACTATACATGCCGCTCTTAAACCTGACGCCAAATCCTCCTGAAGAATCTCTGCAAGAGATCATGCAGGAAGGTGTACAAGAAGCACACCGGACAATTCGAAAAAATGTGTCTGGAGGCGGCACCACACTGACGGCAGCGCTTATTCTTGGATCACAGTTAGTGCTGGTACACGTCGGCGACAGCCGGGCGTACACCCTCCACCCCTCGGGCAAGGTCACAGCTTTGACACGTGACCACTCATTGGTGAAAAGATTGGTAGAACTGGGTCAAATTACCATAGAAGAAGCTGCCATTCACCCACAACGAAATGTACTTTACCGCGCACTGGGGCAAGGCGAACCTTTCGACTCCGATATCCATACCATGCATCTATCTGAGGGTGGGCACCTGCTGCTGTGCTCCGATGGCTTATGGAATATGGTCGGAGAGGCAGAAATTCACAGTATGGTGTATGACAATCCCAATCCTGAAATTGCCTGTCAAAAACTTGTCGAGGCGGCTAATCAAGCTGGCGGGCCTGACAATATCACGGCTATTTTGGTGCGACTGCCTGAATTATAGACATGTCTGATGAAAGTGACTTCTACAGCTTGCTCGGCTTGACGCGAGATGCATCACCAGAAGATGTGCGCCGCGCCTACCACATTGCAGCTCGCCGTTTACACCCGGATGTGAATATTACGCCGGGCGATACAGAACTTTTTCTCGGCATACAAGAGGCCTACGAAATACTTTCAGATCCAGAGCGGCGGGCTGATTATGATTCATCTGCACCGCCATCTCCAGAAAAGCTGCCTCCATTATCCACCAGTGCAGTCTTTAGCCGAGGTTGGATCACCCACCTGGATGAGCCGCAGCTGGTGTATGTGCTGCTGGATATTAAACCTGGCAATGAGGTCGCCGGGGCAGCACGACCCCCGCTTAACATTTGCCTGGTCATCGATCGCTCTACCTCCATGCAAGGCGCGCGTATGGACACGGTAAAGGCCAGCGCGATAGAGCTGGTACGCCTTCTCAATCCAGACGACTCGGTGTCGGTGGTAACATTCAGCGACCGCGCCGAGATCATGGTTCCGGCTGGGCGTCGCATTGACCGCTCAGTGATCGAAACGCTCATCCAGATGATCCAAACCGGCGGAGGCACAGAGATGTCCCACGGTTTGGAGGCGGGTTTCAAGGAAGCGCTGGTAAATTACAGCACACGCAGCATCAATCACATCATTCTGCTAACCGATGGGCGCACCTATGGGGATGAAGCGGGCTGCGAGAAGGTTGCCTGGGAAGCAGCCCGCAATGGCATCAGCATAAGCTGCCTGGGAATCGGTGAAGAGTGGAACGATGCCTTTCTCGATCAGCTCGCTGCCCGCACCGGTGGAAGCTGCCACTACGTCTCGAAGCCTTCCGACATAAAAGTATATTTGAAAGAAAAGTTTAGCAACCTGGGCCGCGTCTTCGCCGAGCGTATCACCCTCAGCTTTACCAGCAGCCCTGGTGTCGTACTACGCTATGCATTTCGATTAGCTCCAGAAGCTGGCCCTCTGTTTACTCGTTCGCCCATCCATCTGGGCAATTTATTCTTGGGCGACAGCCTCTCCATTGTTTTAGAGTTCAAAGTTCCGCCCGTTCCAACAGGCATCAATGAGGTGAGGTTAGCTCAGGGTATCATTTCTTGCCAAATCCCTTCCCAGCAAGAAGGCCTCTCAGAAGTGAACCTGACACTCACCCGACCCGTTGAGGACAAACCGGATTTAAGACCAACGCCGGTGGTTCTTTTACAGGCATTGTCTCGTTTGACATTGTATCGCATGCAAGAGCGCGCCGAGTTGGAGCTGATGGATGGACACGTGGAAAGCGCGCAGCGCAATTTACAATATTTGGCAACACACTTGTTCTCGCAAGGAGAAGTCCAGCTCGCACGTGCAACCTTGCTAGAAGCTGAAAACCTTGAGCGCGGGCAGCCGCTAAGTGAAATCGGGCGTAAGAACATCAAGTTTGGCACGCGCGCTTTACTGCTGCCCACGTCCAATCCGACAGCAGATCAAGATCCGCCAACATGATCCAGTGCTCAGCATGTCGCCAGCAGGATTTTGAAGGAGCGTTATTTTGCAGCAACTGCGGCGCTCCTCTCGGCTCTCAAGAAAAATCGCCCATCGTGACCGATCACTTAGGCGCTCCTGAATTCACGCTTGAACCCCAGCCCGCCGAACCCAGACCGCGAGATTCCGAGGTCTTCACCGCCAGAGTGAGCTTAAAAATCGTCGAGAACGGTCAGATTATCCCGCTGGAAGGAAATCAAGAGTATACCCTCGGGCGTGTAAGCGGCAATCAGCCGATTTTGCCGGACATTGATCTAACCCCATTTCAAGCGTATGAAGGGGGCGTGTCTCGTTTGCACGCCACCATTCGCGTAGACCCGGACAAGGTAGACCTCAATGACCTGGGTTCAGCCAACGGAACCCGTGTCAATGGAAAGAGAATGCCGGCTCACTCAACTCAAGAGCTTATGGATGGCGACACGATCTCTCTTGGTAAATTTCGAATTCAAATCGTGATGCGCAAATCCAATGCATGATTGGAGGCCAGGATGCCCTACACATTAATCATACACATTCAAAATGCTGACCCTGTCGTGGGCGAGGTGGACGATCTGCCCGGATCGGGTGACCGCTTGATTTTGTTAAAAAACCCGCGACATCGTGATGGCAAGGATCTGCAGTACCTTGACGAAAATGTAGATACCGTATATTGGCCAGTTGAGCGCATAAACTTCATCGAAGTGCTTGGAGGCCGCGAAGAAGAAGAAATTATCGGCTTTGTTCGCGAGCGTAGTTAGCCTATGGAAAGTCGAGCCCGCAATTACCGCATCCTGGTAGTCGATGACGAAGAACGCATGGTGCGTTTTATCCGCCTGAACCTGGAGCACGATGGCTTTCAGGTCGTCGAGGCATACCGCGGCGCCCAGGCGATGGATAAATTGCGCAGCACCTTGCCGGACCTGGTGCTCCTGGATGTCATGATGCCTGATATCGAAGGCTTTGAAGTACTTCAGATGATCCGCGAGGTCAGCTCGGTGCCTGTGATCATGCTCACAGCAAAAGGCGAAGAGGATGACCGTGTGCGTGGGTTGGAGCTGGGGGCGGATGATTATATAACCAAGCCATTCAGCCCGCGTGAGCTGGTCAGCCGGGTGAAAGCCGTTCTGCGCCGTACAGAGTCCAGCGCCACATCCACTCACGGCTTGATTGAAATCGACGACCGCCTCAAGATCGATTTCGACCGCCGCGAGGTGTGGGTAGATAATGAGCTGGTGCCACTGCGTCCCACCGAATACCGCTTACTCTATCACCTGGTGCAAAATGCTGGTTGGGTCATTACCCACGACCAGATTCTGGCTAAGGTATGGGGATACGAATACCGGGATGAACCGCACTATGTGCGCCTGTACATCAACTACTTGCGCAAAAAAATCGAAAAAGACCCCGCCAACCCGCAGTATATCCTCACCGAGCGAGGCATCGGCTACCGGTTTGTTGACTACCGCCGGCAGTCCACACCATAAGATCAAGGGGAGCCAAGACATTTGCTTGTTCGTACTCCCCGCTGATAGCTCTCCAAACCTTGTTTTTCATAATACTATCGAATATACTCTTGCGCAGAGGAGTCTTCGATGACCAATAAACAACGCATTTTGCTGGTGGATGATCACGAAGTCGTTCGTCTTGGTTTAAAAGCCTTATTGGAGCGTCACCCAAATTTCGAGGTTGTAGCCGAAGCTGGAACGGCGAGGGAGGCCATTGAATCCGTCGTCACCTATAATCCTGATGTTGTGGTCATGGATATCCGCCTGCCAGGCGGTTCTGGCATCGAAGCCTGCGAAGAGATCTCGAACAACTACCCAAATGTAAAAGTGATCATGCTCACCTCTTATGCCGAAGACGAGATGCTATTTTCTGCGATTCGAGCCGGGGCTTCTGGCTATGTGTTGAAACAGATCGGGGGAGAAGACCTCGTGCGCGCCATCGAAGCGGTTAGCCGCGGCGAAGCGCTGCTTGACCCGGCGGTCACTCAGCGCATTTTCCAGGAGGTGCGCAAAGCGGCCAAGGAAGAAGAGGCATCTGCTTTTTCCGGGCTTACACAGCAGGAAAGGCACGTGCTCTTACTGGTATCTGAAGGTAAAACAAACCGAGAGATTGCCAAAGCCCTGTTCCTGGGCGAGGGCACGGTGCGCAACTACGTCAGCAGCATTCTCTCCAAACTGGGCGTCAGCAACCGGGCAGAGGCAGCCGCCTACGCCGTGGAACACAACCTCAAAGATTATCTCTAGCCCCGCCAATCGGGACTACATCGGATAGGGGGAGCGCGTGTTCGAGATCAGCCCGGAGATCAATTCCTCGCGGGCATACTGATAGATCAACCCCCACAGCCAATCTTCCAGGTATAACTCCATATCGTCCAGCATGATCTGCTTCTCTACCATGCTGCTCATCAGGTCACAGGCCTCATCCAGCATCGTCACACAGTCACGCAGCAGGGCATCTTCGCCAACACCCTGATAACGCAAGAAATCCATCCACTCCGTCGTGCTGGAACGTAGAAGCGAAGCGGGTGAGAACTGTTCACCCAGGCGTATATGGTAAGCCTGCAAGCGCTTCTCCAGATCAGAAAAAACCTGGTCTTGATCAGTCTGCAATTGGCTGGAGCGCCGGCTTACTTCTGCCAGGATCTCCCGCACAGCATTCAGACTCTGAGAGCCTGCAATCACCAGCCCCTCCACCAATTGCTGCATCGGTCTGGGGCTGCCTTCATCCATGCAGCGCGCCAGAGCCTCCCCAGCCTGCATACGTACGTAAGCTCTCTCTACCATTCCGTATACAGCCGCGGCCGGATCCTCGGGCATCTCACTCCTCCGCTCTGCAATCCTGGCAAGGGCACAGCAAACGCAAGAACGACCAGTTATAGATCCCAAAATGATGGCCGTCTTCCCATTCGATTGTAATGGCATAAGAACCGACAGCTTCCAACTGCTTGATGCGGCTGGCCGGCTCATCTACTTCGGGCAAGGTAAACCAGTGCGCCTCGATACCGCCCATCTTATCATGCCCGCCGCGGCATTCTGCACAGGGGCAGGCATTTCGCAGCAGCGAGAATCCATATGTGCTGGTGTGCCCATCATTCCATTCAATGATTAGCTGGCGTGTTTGCCGGTTTGCGGTGATACCAGTCGGTCGAACTGAGCTCATTTAGCATCCCTCGAAATACTGACAAGAATATGTAACCTGCTTGTAGATTAACTATATATCGAAATGCAGTAATCCGCAAATTACATCCGGTTGCTGCAGGTGACAGCATGCGTTTCGCGCCGGGCAGACAGCCCGTTGGTTCTCATGGTGGCGGCACACTTTGCAGGAAGTTAGCCGCCGCCCATCCGCGAATATTGGGATCATACGGCGCTACCAGAGAAAACCAATCATAGCCATCGGCGCTGCGCGGGCCGTCTTCAACTGTGAATATTTCCCCTTCGAACGCCAGGAAGAGTACCTCCGACTGCAATCCAGGCGCAGAGCGCAGCCTCAGCCCGTCTCCGCTGGTGCCGGATATCTGTACAGAGCTGCCTATGGCAAAGCTGCCGCCGCTTCCCGGCGGTGTGGTTGCGGTAGGGGTCGGCGGAGCTGGGGTCGGAATGCTCACAGTCGGTGTTGCACTGGGCATGGCGATCAAATTCAAAACCGCTGTTGCCGGCGATGGCTCAGCCTGAGGCGGTTTGCTGTACCAGGCTGCCGCCAAGGTCAGGCACAGTAAGCTGATCCCAACCAGCGCCGTCCCCACGATCACCCACACATTCACCAGGCTGCGCAGCCACCCAAGCCATTCTCGGTAATTATTGTTCATCAGGTCTAAACCGGAATCAGAAAGAAAGCCAGCCCCAGGATCAGATAAATTGCCAGCAATTCCGCTCCTTCCAGCCAGTTGGATTCGCCATCATAGGAAACCAGGGCCGCGATGAGCACGCCGGCGATCAATGCCAGCAGCTCGAACTCATTGAAGATCAGGGTAAGCGGGTTGCCCATCAGCAGGCTGACGAATACCAGGACAGGGGCGACAAACAGAGCAATCTGCAGGCTTGATGCCAGGGAGATTTCAACGCTCAAATCCATTTTGTTCTCTGCCGCTACCTGCACTGCCACCAGGTGTTCCGCCACATTACCGATCAATGGGATTAATATAATCCCCAGAAAGAATTCTGAGATACCCAGGCTGGCAACCACAGGCTCCACCGCGCCTACCAATACTTCGGACAGATATGCTACTCCCAGCGTTGCCCCCAACAAGACCAGCAAAGCGGTGCGCACAGACCAGGCTGGTTTTTCATGCGCCGGATGGTGAGATTCAACCGGCCCAGCCGTATGCCGGTTGCCGATAGTGAACGAGAACAGCAGCCCAAGCGCGTACAGCAAGATCATCACACCTGCTACACCCAGGCTGAGCGCCTCCACCTTAAGGCTGGTCTCCTCGCCGATATAATGACTCAACAATGATGGTATCACCAGGGCAATAACCGATAGAACCAGCAGGATGGCATTATTTCCAGCCTGGCGCCGGTCGAAACGCTGCCAACCATGCCTGGCGCCTCCCACTACCATGGACATGCCCATAACCAGCAGCAAGTTGCCCAGGATCGAACCGGTAATTGAAGCCTTGACCAATTCCAGCAGCCCCTGGCGAATAGCGAAAATGGTGATAATCAGCTCGGCTGCATTTCCAAGCGTGGCATTGAGCAGCCCCCCCAGGCGTGGTCCGGTATAGGTCGCCAGCGCCTCGGTAGCCTCCCCGATATACCGCGCCATTGGGATGACTCCCAGCGAAGAGATGATAAAGACAAGAATGGGATTCCAATGCAAGAATTCAGCCGCTAAGGTCAAGGGCAGAGCTATTACCAGCAGTACCAACGGATCCTTGCGAATGTATTGGATTACGCGGCTCATATATGATCGTCCCTTTCGATGGCAGGGTTTTTCTCACCCGGACTGCGGTGGTTGAGAGAATATGGAAAATGGCACCTGCGCCGGCACCAGGATGTTCAACGCCTTGGGGCGCACCCAGACTTCAAGCGGAGAAGCTGCCTGTACAGGTTCGCCATCTACCTGTAAGTATAGCTGTGATTGCGATTCGATGCGCAAGTGATGGAATGCCAGATGGTGCACGAATCTCGAATCGATATGCCGTCCGGCCCATAGGTCCCAGGTGCGCTGGACCGCATCGCCCAGCGTATCGCCTTCGAACAGCCAGATTTCCATGCGCCCATCATCCATGCGTGACTCCGGAGACAAGCGGGCAATGCCCCCGGCATAAAGCTGCACGTTGCTCAATACCGCCACCAAGAAATGTCCCTCGATTTGATCGCCATCGGTGTGAATGGAGAGGTTGATACCTTTCCAATCGGCAGCATGCCAAAAAATCGAGGCCGCGTAATGCGCCATGGCGAAACGTTTTTCGAAAGCGCTGCGCGGCTCGATGCGATGGATTACAAAAGCGTCCAGGCCTACCCCCGCCCAAAGAAGAAATGGATGCTCTCCAGATTGGCCGATATCCACACAGCGCACGTACCCTTCTGCAAGCCGGTCAGCGCTCTCTTCCAAAGCTCCCCAGCGCGTCCAGCTTAACCCGGGCAAGCCCAACTCCTGCGACCACACATTGGCAGTACCGCAGGGTAGGACTGCCAGTGCAGTACGCCGCCCGATCAGGCCTGGCAGCGCCCAGTTCAACGAGCCATCTCCACCCGCCATGAAAAAAGCGTCCAGATCCTGCTCGGCAGCCTGATGAGCAAGCGCACGAATGTGCTCTCCGCCTTCCGTGCGCACCAGATCGAGAGTCCAGCCGTGCTTCTCAAGAATCGCCGCCGCTCTCTCCACCAGAATTCGGGAGGGGTAGCGTCCTGCAGTTGGGTTGTAGGCAATCAGTCCACTCGGCATTCGGTCCGATCCATACCCGGCCAAATTAGAGCACATTTTAATCCAGTTTCCCGAATTATGCCTGTACAGCCGCTACCAAACCGTGGGAGCAGCGACGCCGCGCACTCATATCCCATAATACACCTCCGCAGTGGTAAAATTCATCCCAGGTAGGACCGTCGAGTGGAACAGATTTTACTCAAAGACAGGTATCGTCTGGAAGAACGCCTGGGCAGTGGGGGGATGGCGGTAGTTTATCGCGCCCGAGACACCGAGCTAGAGCGCGATGTCGCCATCAAAGTCCTGCGTGAGCGCTATTCTGGTGATGAAGAATTTCGCGAGCAGTTCCGCCAGGAAGCCAGGGCAGCCGCCAACCTGACGCACCCCAATATCGTCACCGTGCACGATTTTGGGTTTGATCGCGGCCGGCTGTTTATCGTCATGGAACACGTGCCTGGTGATCACTTAAAGAATTTGCTCAACCGGGTTGGGCACTTCAGCATTCAAGACACTGTCTCATTGATGGTGCAGGTCTGTGCGGGCGTGGGCTACGCTCACCGCGCCGGGCTGGTGCACTGCGACATCAAACCGCACAACATCCTGATCACGCCCGATAAACGCGTCAAGGTCACCGATTTCGGGATTGCCCGGGTATTGGCTGCCATCCACCCGGAGGAGAAAGCCGAAATCGTATGGGGATCGCCCCAGTACTTTTCTCCGGAGCAGGCTGCCGGTTTTGCGCCCTCACCCGCCTCCGATGTTTACTCCCTGGGTGTGGTGATGTATGAGATGCTGACCGGGCAGCTGCCCTTCCTTGCCTCCTCGGCGGAAGAGCTGGCCCGTATGCACCGGGATACGCCGCCGCCATCGCCGCGGCGCTTTAACCGAGAAATTCCCTCCACCCTGGAGCAAATCCTGATCAAGGTTCTTTCGAAGGAACCCGCCAGCCGTTACCGGACGGCTGACCAGCTCGGGCGAGTGCTGATCAACTTTGCCAGCAGTTCTGCGCCCGTTCAACCCGCACGCCCGGCGCCTGCGGCGGTGAGCCCAGCCGGCAGCCCCCCGGCCTGGTCGAATGCGCCTGCGGCCAATCCCCACCAACCAGCCCCAGTTCCGGCTCCGGATTATTCTGCCAGTTCCAGCAGCCCGAGCCGGGATCCGCTGGATATTGATTGGGTCTCGATCTTGATTGCGCTGGTTGCGCTGATCGCCGTGGGCGGTCTGGTGCCATTTTACCTGTGGGTATTTTTCCAGTTCCGATGATGCCTGTCCCCTTGCCAACTCCAGCCCCGACAGGTATCATTCAAGAGGCCCACGCCCAGGCAAGTATTTATTTATAATAAACAAAAATCGCGGCCTGGGCCGCGATTTTAGCAACTTATATCCAAGTGAATAGACTAGCTGATCTTTACCAGGGTCCGAATGCACTTCGTACACAGCAGCTTGCGAATTTTACGCCCATCTTCGAGGACGCTCACAGCCTGCAGGTTGGGCTTAAAAGTGCGCTGGGTTGCCTTTTTCGACCAGGGACGATTGCGACCAAAGGTGGTCTTTTTTCCGCAATGATCACATTTTGCCATAATTGCACTTCCTTTTTTCTCGTTTCAGGCCATCTTTGGCCGGATTTTACTCACCCGACTGCATTACCGGCAGTATACTGCCGCTAAACAGCCGCACAAGTTTACCATACTATGTGCCCAAATACAAGCAGAGGATGGAATTAATGACCGGAGAACAAACTCCTTTAGGCAGCATCCATGTTTCGCCGCGGGCCATTGCCACCATCGCTTTTCATGCCGCGCTCGAGTCTTATGGCGTCGTCGGGTTAGCACCCAGGAGCCTGGTGAGTGGATTAAGCCATGCCCTGGCGAAAGACCCCACCCAGGGCATCGAAGTCAGCTACGACGGGAACGAGATCAAGATTGATGTGTACATCGTCGTGGAATACGGCACCCGCATCAAATCGGTTGCCAACAGCGTGATCAATACTGTGCGCTTCAATGTAGAAAAAGCGCTGGGCTTACCGGTAAGCGCTGTGAACGTCCACATACGCGGCCTGCGCGTCAGCGAAACCGATTGAGCCGCAATCTTATTCTTGGAGTTATTGCATGACCAGTGAAACGCCTCCCGGTCCTCAGAGCGCCTACAGCCATCCGTTTCGCAGCAAACCCGTTAATGGTCAAGGACTGCGCAGCCTGGTAGAAGCGGGGCTGACCTGGCTGCGCACCAACCAGCAGCTGGTAAATTCTTTGAACGTATTTCCGGTTCCCGATGGCGATACCGGCACGAATATGGTTTTGACGATGCAGTCTGCTCTGGATGAAATCATAAACTCCTCAGAGCATAATTTCGGCAAGATGGCGCATGCGATTGCCCACGGCGCTTTGATGGGCGCGCGCGGTAATTCAGGCGTGATTCTCTCCCAGTTATGGCGAGGCTTCGCACGCGCCTCGGACAATCACGAATATCTGGACGCTGCCGGGCTTGCCAGCGCACTGGCGGCAGCCCGCGATACCGCTTATAAAGGCGTTGTCCGCCCGGTTGAAGGGACTATTCTGACGGTGGCGAAGGATATGGCAGCAGCGGCGCAGCAGGCGGTCAAGGATCACAACGATCCCCTTGCCCTGCTGGATATTGTGGTGAAGGCAGCCGACCAATCTGTGCAGCGCACTCCTGACCTGCTGCCTGTGCTTAAAGATGCCGGCGTCGTCGATTCTGGAGGCAAAGGCCTGTTCTTTATCCTGGAAGGCATGCTGCGTTTTGCCAACGGACAGCCGCTGGACTCCCCGCTGGCCTCCGTGCAGCCGCTGGCAGCTATGAACCTGGAGAACACCATGGAGTCGATCGAACCCGGACAGGATTACGAAGTTGTGGTCGACTTCCGCCCGGCAGCACCCCTGGATCTGGAGACTTTCTACCAGGATCTGGAGCAGATGGGAACCTCGATCCAGATCGGTGAAGGGGACGGGATGTACCGCCTGCACATCCACGTGCCGACAGATAACCGCTACCAGCCCATAGACTACACCATGTCCCTGGGTACCATCACCAAAGTCGCCATTGAAAACCTGATGGCGCAGATGGAAGAGATCGAAATGCGCGCCGGCAGCAGGCATCTCAGTCTGGCGCCGGTGGATCCCGATCAAATTGCTGTGGTTGCCGTTGCCCCTGGGTCGGGCATTGCTCGCGTATTCGCCAGCCTGGGCGTAGCTGCTATCGTCGAAGGTGGTCAGACGATGAACCCCAGCACCCAGGAGATCATTAACGCCTTCGAAAACCTGCCGACCGACAAGATCGTCATTCTGCCAAACAACAAAAACATCATCCTGGCTGCCAAGGCTGCCGCCGAGCTGACCGTCAAACAGGTGGCGGTAGTACCCTCGCGCTCCGTACCGCAGGGTTTGGCCGCTATGATGCGCCTGGTACCCCAGGGAGACTTCGATGAGGTTACCCAGGATATGACCGCCGCGATGGATGATGTGGAAAGCGGAGAAATCACCATTGCCACTCGCAACGTTGAGATCGACGGTGTGGATGTAAAAGAAGGTGAAGTCATCGCACTGCACAATGGCAAACTGGTGCTATCCACCTCCAATCTGGAACAGGCCTGCCTGGAGCTGCTGAAGAAAGCCCACGCCGATCATTTCGAGCTGATCACTTTGTTCTATGGCTCAAACCTGCCGAAGACAGAAGCCAATCGCATCGCAGATGTCATCCGGCTCGCTTTCCCCGATCAAGAAATCGAAATTCAGGAGGGGAATCAGCCCCACTACCAGTTCATCATCGCCATAGAGTAGCCTGCTCCTCATCTTCCCATGGCTGGTATCTGCATTCTGACCGACAGCACCGCCCAATTTCTGACGCCAAAATTCCCGGGTCAAGAACTGGTGCGCAGCCTGCCGGTATCTATTCAGATAAACGATCAAGTGTATGCCCCTAACGACGCAGGCCTGGCATCCAGGCTGCCAGTCTCGGCGCGCGGTCCCAGGCAGCCGGTGATAT